>JAJEAX010000420.1 GCA_022822565.1 Candidatus Latescibacterota bacterium | reverse complement strand
GGCGCAGAAATTTTAATATCTTTGGGGTGAGTCATCGTAGCCTCCAAGGTTAGGGTTCGAATACTTGTCACCCCTATTTTAAGATTTTTCTCGGAGCTACGGTGACTTTTTTAATTTTACAGAAATATAAGGACGCTATCGTTAGAGATGCAACAAATATATGTTTATAGATAATTTATGAAAAAAAAGAGGTAGGATATAAAAGATATGTTGCAAATTGAAACATATATCGCAAATTGAAACAGAAAAGGCGAATGAGACCTCGTCCCAGAAGTGGGTCTAACAGGAGAAGAAAAATTTGTATATTAAAGATATTGCTGACCCGTTCACGCTGGGCCACATTCATTGGCATACCAGCGCGCTATAACGCTGCTGATCGAAAAAACGAATAGAATATGGGACGCTGTCCCACATTCATATCCACCGTCATATCTCCTTTGCCACATCGGCAACCGCCTCAATCGTCGCATCGATCACGTCATCTGTATGCGCTGTCGATAAAAACCACGCGCCTCGCTCCAGCGCGCGCACGCCTTTGTAGTGAAGTGCTTCTGTAAATTTGATGTACTGCTCGCGATCTGCTTGAAGAGAACTCCGATAATCGACAACCGGGGCATCGACGCCAAAACCAACGTGAAAAATCTGTGGAAAACCCGCAACCCGCGCTTGAATATCCGCCTCTTTTAGCGCACGCATAACGCCCACCATAAGCCGATTGCCCCGCGCATTGAGCACGTCAAACGTCTCTTCTTTATTCAACTCGGTCAGCGTAGCGATCACCGCGGCCATGGAAGCGGGTTGCGCATTATAAGTGCCCCCGTGCATCACACCCGCGCCGAGCATATCCATCAAATCGCTCCGCCCCGCCAAGCACGAAACCGGAAACCCATTGGCTATTGCCTTGCCAAATGTCGCCAGATCGGGCGTCACCCCAAAGTATTGCTGCGCGCCGCCAGGTGCCACGCGAAACCCCGTAATCACCTCGTCAAAAATGAGTACCGTCCCCGTATCGTTACACGCCTCTCGAACCCCTTCCAAATAGCCTTCAGCGGGAAAAATTGTGCTGGTATTGCACATCGCAGGCTCCATAATAACAGCGGCGACATCCCCGCGTTTTAGACGCGCACTCAGAAGCTCCAGATTATTCCAAGGAAGCACCTCAGTATGCTGGCCCACCAACAGGTCTTGCCCTGCACTCGCGGGAATGGGGACAGGCGCATCAACCGGACCATACTCATCGGGCGAGGGCGCGACAGACCACAGCACATTGTCAAACCAGCCGTGATAATGCCCCTCAAATTTGATAACACAAAACCGCCCCGTAGCCGCGCGCGACAGACGCAAAGCCGCCTGCACCACTTCGCTACCCGTGCAATTAAAGCGCACCCGATCCGCGCATGGCACCATATCGCAAACCAGTCTGGCTGCCTCTTGCTCTACTGCTGTCTGCCCTGCAAAAAGAATGCCCGCCCCGAGCTGTTCCCGAACAGCAGACAGCACGGGCTCTGGATTGTGCCCCAAAATCATCGGTCCCATACCCAAATAATAATCGATCAAACGATTGCCATCCACATCGTAGAGATACGGTCCCTCGCCCCGTTCAAAAACCAGAGGCGTGGGAACCATCCCCAGTCGAAAATTGCTGTTCACACCACCCGGCAAATAGCGCGAGGCTTCGGCGATCAAACGCCTGGATTTTTCAAACCTTTTCATGTAATCTCCGAACCTTTATAGCGATCGGCTTATCCTATTCATCCTCTAATCCTGAAAATCCCGATCCGCTTTCATCCTGTTCATCCTCTAATCCTGAAAATCCCGATTCGCTTTCATCCTGTTCATCCTCTAATCCTGAAAATCCCGATCCGAGTTCCATAAATCGCACACGCGAAGAAACATCTTCGAGAAGGGCGCGGTTGGTGGCGATGAGATCGGCGACAATACCGGTGAGAAACATCTGAAATCCAGCGAGCAGAAGGATAGCGGCGAGGATAAGCGATTGAATGTGGAGTTCGCCTTCGTCGGTAAAAAAGAAAAAATAGAGAAATCGGAGACCAATTAGCGTGCCAAAAGCGAAAACAACAGCACCAAAAATAGAAAATATGCGAAGTGCTTTGTAGCGCGCGTAAGTCCTTAGACTGATCATGCCCGACTTAAAAACAAATACACCCGGATTTTTGAAAAGGCGCGATTCGCGCGTTTTGGGATTCGTGCGAATGGGCACAGTTTCGACAGCGAGACGGTCTTGACCCGCTTGTACAACATGCTCGGCGGTGTGATCAAAGTCCGTAAACATTGACAGACGCAGAACCGCTTCTCTTGAAAAGGCGCGAAAACCACTGGCGACATCGGGCACTTCAATATGGGCGAGACGACTGATGACGCGACTGCCCAGGCCCTGTAGCCATCGCTTAAAAAAAGAAAAGTGGCCGATGCCACCTGTCTGCCGATCACCAATCACAATATGGGCGCGCTTTTCGAGAATGGGCTGAACGAGCGCTGCAATATCGGGACCATAGTACTGATTATCGCCATCGGTATTGACAATAATATCGGCACCGAGTTTGAGACAAGTGTCAAAACCCGCTTTGAATGCATGCCCCAGACCGCGATTTTGGGGGAATCTGACAATATGATCCACGCCGAGATCGCGCGCGACCTCAGACGTGCGATCCGTAGAACCATCGTCAATGACCAGAATCTCGACTTTGTCAATACCGGGAACTTTGCGCGGAATATCGTTAACCGTAGCGGCCAGGGTTTCTTCTTCGTTGAGGCAGGGGATTTGGACAATCAGTTTCATTTTTAATCGCCAAAAATAGCAGCCGATGCGGCCTCGGCCTTTTCCATTTTTTCTCTATCGGATAAATCGCCCATTGCTTTGTAAAAAATTTCATCGTAATCGCGCGTTTTGACCACCACGGGCATAGGAACCGCATGTCCAAATACAAGGGCTTGCTGTTTGGAATCGAGACTGGCCAGAACACTTCGCAAACCACTGGCATTTGAAACACCCGTAAGTACCCCCTGGATGTCTTTTTCATCATTGAGCAAAGCCGTGATTTTTGTGCCGAGTTGTGAAAGCACTTCTTCGTCAATACCCGAGGGACGCTGGTCAACCACGAGGAGCGAAACGTAGTATTTACGCATTTCTCTGGCAATCGTACCAAAAATCGTTTGCCTTGCAGTCGCGGGATTGAGGAACTTATGGGCCTCTTCAATGGTGATAACCAGGTGCCGCGGCTGATCTTCGGGATTTTGCGAGGCGTAAAACTTTTCGCTTTTTGTAACGTATTGTTCGTGAATGCGGCGAGAGAGAATATTCGCCACGAGCAAATACGCGAGCATGCCAGTCTGCCGACCAAACTCGAGCACAATGTGAATGCCGCGGTCGATGTAGTCCATCATAGTATCAACGGCATCTGCACCGTTGAGGCTATTGACCATAAAGGGAAAGTTTTCAAGGCGTTTGAGTTTGCGATGCAGCGCGGAAAGCGAGCTTTTATTTGCCCCAATATCCTCGGCAAATTGCTCGACATCGGGACCGTCAATAGAAAGCAATTGGCGCAGCCAGCGATCTTTGTACATTGCGTAAACGAGATAGGCAGATTCAGAAGCCGTAGGATTGAGTTGCAGTTCGTCTTGCAAGGCGATAACATCCTCAACCGCGACCTGATCGTAGGTAATATACACCTCGTGGTCGGGTTGAATCCCGCGCTGACGAGACGATTCGGGATCGAGGGAAAAAAGGGCGACCTGATTCCCAAAAAGTTGTTTGAGACCTTTGACAAAGCTATTGCCCTGTCCGCCCTCTTTCATAGCGCGAAAACCGTATTCGTTGTGCATATCAAAAATGAGATTGACGGCTTTCTTGTTTTTAATCAGACCGCACAATACCAGACGCGTGAGAAAGGACTTACCCGTACCCGTTTTGCCAAAAATGCCATTGCTGCGCTCGACAAAGCGATTGAGATTGATACACACCGGCGTATCCATGTCCAATGGCGTGCCCATGTTGAAAAACCGGTCATCTTTTTCCTCGCTGCCAAAAACGCGCGATACATCCTCTTCCTCAGCTTCAACAACCTTGGAAAAGTGACTGGGAATAGTTTTTACCGGACGCGGTTCATCGACGATTTCTTCGCCCTGCTCCAGCATGAGCATGGGGCGCAATGCAACGGTGACATAGGTGCTGGACCCATTGAGAACACTGTGCAACAACTGATCGCCCTCGCGCGGCGGATAAAGCAAAATTTCGGGATTGGTCGCATCCAAACTCAGGTCGGTGATCATGGAGAAAAACTGATTTTTATAGCCCTCAATAACCACAAATTTGCCAGCTTTGACGTCTTCCACACTGCGGTCGGGGTTGAGCTTCATCTCAACGCCCTCGGTCAAAGACCCTTGCGTGACAACGCCGATTTCGCCGCCATCCTGAATATTGGGAGAACCGTTTAGATTATTCCAGAGATCGTTCATAAAAGATAGCTTTCATCCATTCTTCACATTTATTGCGAAATCCGCCGCATAATAGAACTCAGACGGTCGTAGTCGTCGCGGATAAGGCGACACAGGTCTTTGCCAATACCCACCAAATAGGGCATCTCTAAAGCGCGGGCTTCCCAGGCATTTCTCACCGAGGCGATGATGAGATCGTCGGCGGGCAGGCGATTGCCACATAAAATGCTGCGGAGAAAATCTCCACTATTGGTCAGAGCTTTAATTTCGGACTCGGTACAGGGAAAAACAAAGCTGTGAATACCGGGCGGTTGCGGGGGCAAGACCTGTTGCGGACCCTGATCGTCGCCATATCCGATAATAACAGCTTCAAATTCAGTCTTGAGAAGTTCAAAAATTTGCGGCTGCTCTTCGCGCAATTCTTGTTCGGTAAGCCCATAAGCCGTGGCGCGTCGATTGGGCTCGATAGAGTGCGTACACACATTGAAAACCAGGCCATATACGGGCAATGCACCAAGTGTCTTGACAAAGGACCCGAATGGCGGTGCGCCATTTAGCTCCCGGCTTTCAGAAGTAAATTGTGAAGTAGAGCTTTCTACAATTTCACCAATATATTCGGTACTTATATCAAGTTGCGCGAGTGACATGCGGGACCTCTATCGTGAAAGGGCATACCAGTCTGACATTGTAATTTCGCGTTCGAGAATTGCTTCAATTTCTCTGACCATAAACCTCAATTGAGGAACAGAGTATTCAGAATTGGATGGGATGGACAATCGATGATTTTGATAGGTCATAAATTGGTGACGTGTACCCGAATAGGGACCCTCAAATCCGAGTCTGCGAAGACGACGAATAAAATCGCGCCGTTTACACGGTGTCCAACGATTCATACATGGGCACCTTGTTTAAGTCAATATCATTAATTACAGGAAGTGTATGTCCAAGCTTAATACCCACTAAAATCCAATCTTCAAGTATGGAATGAAGTTCCGTTTCACAATCGCGAAGCGAATTGGCGAATGCCACCACACCTTTGCATACGGGAATACGTCCGCCAAATGTACCGTCTTCAAGTTTGTCGTATTCCGCCTGCGCCATAAGGTCGTTAATATAATCCGTAAGGATAAATTGAGTCGCCATGATGATAGTCTCTCTACACAGCCGCAGCCATTTTTTTGAGTTGTTTGAGCGACTGTTCGGTTTTGATATTATTTTTCACAAAAGCGTCTTTTAAAAACTTAAAAAATATGTCGCGGTCGGCTCCGCGCACAATGGCGCGTTCGTGGGATTCGGATAAGACGACAGGATATCCGCGTCCCTTATCGACCTGATCTACAACCGTGGTGTGTACGAGATCGAGCAACTCGCGGTCTTTGGCGACCCATTCGGGGATTTCGACGCGCCCAATTTCCCAACCCGTGTGTACGTAAAAAAAGCAGATGCGGTGGGGACCGTAGTCCTCGAGAATTTTAGACGCGCTGCGATAAACGCCACTGCGCTCGCCGCGTTTGAGTTTGCGGGCATACAGCATATCGTCGGTAACGCCTGCAATGGGTTCACAGGGAATGGGTGCAGGCGGTTCGGAATCCCCATCAAGATCGAGAAGATGCTGCGCCTCGGCTGCTTTCCACGGGCACTTGTCGCAGTTGGTGGGCTGTTCGGGACAGAGGCCCACGCGCAAGGCATTGAGCACATCGGCGCTACCGGGATCTGAAATATACCCGGCAATGGGAACGCGAAGTTCGCGCAGACGCTCCAAACCGGCGAGCGTGGTCTGGAGCGTTTCGCGGCGAAAATCGTAGGGTTTGCCTTCGAGCATCCACAAAATTAGGGTACCATCGGTCAGCCCAACACAGGTTCTGCCCTCTGTGTGCGCCAGAGCAGAGAGGGTGACAACCTTTTCGAGTTCCATCGCATTGCGCCGCACGCCAACGACTTCGCGAGTAATCGGACTGCGCTTGCCCGCCCATTCCTGATAGAGGTCGTCTTCATCGTAAAAAAGCGTTGGTTCGCTGTTTAACACAGGGCGTTCTCCCGTGCCGTAATGAATGACGACATAGCCAATATTGATCAAAAAACAATTGGCGACT
>JAJEAX010000012.1 GCA_022822565.1 Candidatus Latescibacterota bacterium | reverse complement strand
GCTTACTGACTTGCTTATTTATGGCTTTGAACGGGGTATCACTTTTTGGGATAGTGCCGATCAATACGGCAGTCATGCCCATCTTGCAGGTGCATTGGAGCATATTGATCGCGATCGGGTTGTGATTACATCCAAGATCCGCGCGACAACAGCGCAGGAGGCAGAGCGCGATATGGATCGCATTTTGGGCGAATTAGATACGGATTATATCGATATTGTTCTTATGCATTGTCTGACAGATGAAGACTGGCCCAGTTCCTATCGCGGGGTTATGGATGTTCTCGCCGATAAAAAGGAAAAAGGCATCATTCGCGCACACGGTGTTTCCTGTCACGATATCGATGCCTTTCAGCAAGCGGCTATTACCCCTTGGGTGGATGTTGTTTTGGCGCGTATCAATTACGCCGGGAAAAATATGGATGGTCCACCCGAGCGCGTCGTTCCCATTCTGGAAGAAATGGATGACAATGATATCGGCGTTTATGGGATGAAAGTCGTGGGCCGCGGCGACTTGCCCGCACGCGATGCGATTCACTATGTTCTCGATATTCCAGCGATTGACGCCATTACTGTTGGGATGATGAATCGCGGCGAAATCGACGAGAACATCGGCCATGTCGAGGCGCACAGCACCGTGTTGCTGCCTGTTTAAAAGGCGGTAAAAGGTAAGATGTAGGGGCGAGGCATGCCTCGCCCGTTTTAAGATACAAGACGTAAGAGGTGAGAGGGGTGCTTTGTCTCACTTCTCACTTTTCTCCTCTATCCGCTCAATTTCATCTCGAATTATGCCCGCGTCTTCGTAGCGCTCTTCTTTAACCGCTTTGTTCATCTGCTCTTTCAAAATTTTTAGCAGTTCATCTGGATCGATATCCTGTCCCTGCAGATCAACTCCTTCCAGTGGTTGCTCGGCTGCCTGCGCGATTTCTAAGACGGGTTCTTCGGGAATGTCTTGTTCCAGGGGTGGATTCAATTGCTCAAGTTCATAACCGTATTCGGTGTGGCGGACTTTGAATCCCACTTGTTGAATAATTTTGGGATCCATGTAGATGGGTGCGCCAAATTTGAGTGCCAGAACGATACTGTCACTGGGGCGGGCGTCTAAACGCACTTGTTCACCCCGGGCAAAGAGGATGAGTTCGGCGTAGAAAATCTGATCTTTCAATTCGACAATCTGTACCTGTTCAATTTCGGTATCAAAATGTGCCAACACTGCACACATCAAATCATAAGCAAGAGGTCGCGGCATGGATTCACCTGCCAGTTCTACCTGAATAGACCGATATTCGGTATGTCCAATTTCAATGGGTACCATTACACTGCCCTCAACGCTTTGCAGCCATACCACGTTCTGTTTCGAATGCTCTTGACGCAAATCTACAACCCGCATTTCAATCATGACATCCGCCTTCCGTCAGCAATGAAAAATATGTGACAGCGATAAGGATAGTTAAAAATCTATCGGATGCAAGTTGAAATTTTTACCTCGTTTGGAGATTGCAATGCAACTTTCTCTCTCTGTCCGCGTGGCAGAAAGCTTTCGCAATAAACGCAATTTGACAATTGCCCTGCCCGATCTCGCGGAGATTGCCCAAAGCGCAGGTTATAAAGCACTGTGCATGCGTGCATCGGGCGTGGGTACGCATAGCCCGCCCGAACGCATTGTTGAAGTGCAACATATTTTAAAGAGACACAAGCTCGCGGTTTCAATGGCAACCGGCGATTTTGCGATACCCGAGAATGGTCCCAACGGACCGGAGAGTTTGCGCAATATTACCCCGCATCTCGATTTGGCAGACGCACTTGGCTGCAATTTACTGCGCATCTGTATCAAGACCGATACAGATATTGTGTACGCCCAGCGCGCAGCCGACGAGGCAGCCGAGCGAGATATACGCCTGGCACATCAATCGCATACCCAGAGTCTTTTTGAGACGGTGAAGGGATCGATTGAGGCGCTTCAGAGTATTGACCGGCCAAATTTTGGCATTATTTACGAGCCGGCGAATTTGGCTCTGTGCGGTGAAGACTATGGTTCCGAGACCCTCAAACGCTTTGCACCGTATCTTTTTAATGTCTATTTGCAAAATCACGTCCCGGATCCCAATGGCGATATGCCTATGACTACATGGGTGCGCGGTACGGTTTATTCCACTTTGCGACCGCTGGATGAATCTGGTGGGATAGATTTTCAAGAGGTTTTTGATGGGCTGCACAGCATCGATTACCGCGGTTATGTAACGCTGCATCACGCCTTTGGCGGGGATCTGCCACCCGATGAAGCCGCGATCCGGTCGGCGAATTTTCTGAGGTCTTTTTTGTAATTGATGTTACGTAAAAAGCAACCACAGATAAACACGGATGAACACGGATGGTTGCGGTGTTGCCCATCTCGAAATACAGGCAGGGGATGTACCGTTTTAACAGGTCAATGAGACAAATTCAAGATGCCAGGCCTAAAATGCCTTTTATCTGTGTGCATCTGTGTTCATCGGTGGTTGCTTATCTTCACAAATATTTGCTCGTGAAACACTGGCCGACTCCAGCCCAGAAAGGCGTTGTCGGCCACGTTTTCATAAGGGATATTGCCCAGGCGACTGCTGGCACCCCAAACGTGGTACGCAGAACCGATGGTGATGATGGGGACGTTTTCCGTGTGGAGGTCGCGCACGCGGGTCATGTATGTGCGGAGTTTTGCCGTATCGACGGTGGTCATTGCCAGTCGGACGTATTGGGTGGCTTCGCGCAGCCAGGGGGGACCTTCGTCCCAAGCTTTCTGATGCCAATAGGGTACGTTTTTAGCCAGAATAGCCCAGCCAATGGGATAGGTTAAAGGGGCGTTAGGTCCTTCGAGGCCCCAGTAGTGAACATCGTATTCGCAGTTGTAGCGGCGAGGAACGATGATGTCGCGCAGGCCGCCGTTGAGGTTGACTTTGATCCCTACGGCGCGCCAGTGATCGGCAACCAGTTCAGAGACGGGTTGACCGTTGAACATGCCGCCGGGATGCACGAAGTCGATGGTGAGTTCAAAGCGAGAGCCGTTTCGGAATTCGCGGATGCCATCGCCATCGGTGTCGATATAGCCTTCGAGGTCGAGAAGATGTCTGGCTTTGTCGGGGTCGTATTCTGAGTATTTTTTGTAGGCTTCTGGAGAGAAATAAGGGCTTATAGGCCCAAAGGAATAGCCCGAGGGCTCGAGGAGGCCGTGAAAGATTATTTCGTCAATTTCTGCGCGGTTCACAGCGTGTGAGAGCGCGATGCGGACGTTTTTGTTGCGAAAAGCTTCTCGCAATGCGGGGTTGGGCGCGTCCCAGTTGAGGTGGTAGGCTGGGCCTCTGTTGGGTCCGGTGATTCGGAGATTGAATTTCCCGTTTTTCTCTTTTACTTTGAGGGTAGGGAACATGTCGATGCGGGTGTAACGTCCGATCAGGTCGAGTTCGCCGTTGATGAATTTTAGCAGGATTACCTGGGGGTCCTGGATGATGTTGAAGATGATGCGGTCGGCATAAGGGAGTTGATTGCCCGCTGTATCTATTTTCCAGTAGTAGGGGTTGCGCTCATAGATGATGCGCTGACCCCGAATCCATTCGACGGGGACCCAGGCAGAGATGCGGGGGATGCCGGGTTGCATGAGCAATTGCGCGCTGGTCGTGGCTTCGCGAAAGGCGTTGTAATCAGTTTTGGGATTGTATTTGGGGTGCAGGGGAGATAGAATGTGTTTTGGCGCGGCGATTAGAGCGCGGCTTAGTTCGTGGAGTACGCGACCCAGGGGTTTGGGCGATGAGATTTCAAGGGTGTGTGGGTCGATTTTTTTGAGTTGCATGGGTTTGCCATCTACCATCCATCCCGCTGGGGGAAAGGGGTTTTGACGGGCGTCGTCGTCAAAGGTTATGTCGTAATACCAGAAGAGGATGTCGTCAACGGTGAATGGGTGCCCGTCGGACCATTTGACGCCTTTGCGGATTTTGAAAATTGCGACTTTGCCACTGTCCTGATAAGTAAAGTGCTCGGCAAGGTTGAGTTGGATGCTGTTTGGAAAGGGGCGTTCATAGCCCATGAGGTTTTCGTTGAGGGTTTTGTTGGGTCCCGGGGTTTGTACGATGTCGCCGGTGAGGGCGCGTCTGAGTGTACCGCCGTAGGTACCAATTTCTTCAAGGGGAACAATGACGAGGGGATTTTCGGGCAGTCGCTCAGAGACGGGTGGGAGTTTGCCCTGTTTGACCTGTTCGGTGAACCTGGGGGCTTCGTTAAAGGTGCGGTTCTGGAGTATGGCGGGGTCGATTTTGAGGGGGGCACGGGTTTGAGGTGCTTGTTTTTGAGCGCTGGATGTGGATTGGGTGGGCGTGTTATGGCCAGGGTCGGGAGCGAGGCATCCGAGGAAGAAGAGAAATAGATAAATACAATGTGGATGATGATTCATGTTAAATGCTAAGAGGCTCACGATGGGTATCCTCAACCGGGGCGAGCGCGCCCCCGATTTTGTTCTTCCGATAATGGACGGTCCGCAAACGCGCTTTTATTCCCGCGCAGGCGGTCGTCCGACACTTTTGATTTTTACCGGGGAAGAGCAGGTTTTAGAAGGTTTAGAGGTTTCGGAAGCGGTAGATGTTTTTATTATTAGTGTATCGGAGCTTGCGAAGGCGAGTGTTACCGTATTTATCGACGGTGAAAACGCGGTTGGCAAAGCTTATGGTGTCGAGGGCGTTTTTGCCGCGTTCGCGCTGGATGCCAATCTGCGGGTCCTGTCGGGGATTGAGGATCCGAATGCGTTTGATCAGATTTATCGCGCGTTTAAGAGCCTGCCTTCTCATGGGTCTATTGATATCGATGTCCAGGCGCCCGTGCTCCTTATTCCCAATGTTCTGACTCCGGATATCTGTCGGGCGCTCATCAATGTATGGGCGACAAAGGGCAATACAGAGACCGGTGTTGAAAGTTCCAAATCTGGCGTTCGGCGCGATGTTGTTGACTACGAGAACAAAAAGCGGCGAGACCACGAGGTTACCGATGCCCGACTTTTGCGGTTGCTTACTTCTACGGTAGGGCGTCGGGTTATGCCCGAGGTACAACGCGCTTTCCACTACCGGGCGACGCGTTTTGAGGGCTTTAAGATCGCGTGTTACGACGCGGAGAGTGGCGGTTTTTTTCGCGCCCACCGCGATAATCTCAGTCCCTCAACTGCCCACCGTCGCTTTGCGCTTACGCTCAATCTCAATGACGATTACACAGGCGGTCATCTGATTTTCCCCGAGTTTGGCCCCCACCGCTATCGTCCTCTCGCGGGTGATGCTATCGCGTTTTCCAGTTCTTTTCTTCACGAGGTCCAGCCGGTGACCCGGGGACGGCGTTTCACGTTGCTTTCGTTTCTTTTTCATGAAGAGCAGAGGGGGTGACGAAACTCACACCATGTCCCAGTCCGTGCGATGGCCTTCTTCGAGGAAGGCGGCTAATAGTTGAATGGTGGCTTCGATGTCGTCTTTGTCCGCCAATTCGATGGATGTGTGTACGTAGCGCGTGGGGATGGACAGGGTGATTACGGGTACGCCGGCTCGAATCCGCTGTATTCCGCCTGCGTCTGTGCCGCCCCGAGGCAGTATTTCCATCTGGTATTTGATGTCGCGCTCTTTTGCGAGGGTTTTCATGTGTGCGACCAGTCCAGGGTGTGAAATTGAGCTGGAGTCCTGAATTTTTATCGCAGCACCTTCTCCCAGGCGCGTGACCTGTTCGTGTTCGGGGATGCCCGGTATGTCGGCTGCCAGTGTGATGTCCAGGGCTACGCCTACGTCTGGATTTACGCCAAAAGCACTCGCGGTTGCGCCTCGCAGTCCAATTTCTTCCTGTACTGTGGCTACGGGATATGTTTCAAAGGCGAAGGATTCAGCCCGTTTTACGGCTTCGATCATGACATATACGGCGAGCCGATTGTCCATGGCCTTGCAACTTACGCCGTCGCCAATTTCGACAAAGTCGCGTTGTAGTGTTACCATTGCGCCGATTTCGATTTCTTCTTTGACGTCGTCGGCTGACATGTAGAGATCTACGACAAAGTCGCTGACATCCAGTTTTTTGTTGCGGTCGGCTTCTGTCTGGATATGCGGTGGTTTTACACCGGGGTAGAGCAGGCCCGTGTAATCTTTTTCTGTGCCGGCGACGGTAACCCGCTGTGCGACCATGTTGCGGGGATCGTGTCCGCCCAGAGGTACGAGGCGCAAGAGTCCCTGTTTGTCGATGTGGGATACGACAAAGCCTATTTCGTCCATGTGCGCGGCCAGCATCAGTTTTTTTGGATTTTCGCCCGCGCTTGCGTTCTTTTTGATAATTAAGTTGCCCATCCCATCTACGCGAAGTTCATCTGCGATAGGCTCCAACTCTCGCCGCACGATTTCGCGCAATCGCTCTTCGCGTCCGGGTACTCCCGAGCATTCACACAATTCTTTTAATAGTTGCATTTTAAACCTCCTGTTAGATGATAGGCCCTTGTGTTCCTCGCTGTGATCGCTTTGGATTTTTTGTATATTGCTTGCCAATTTTTACCAGAATATTTTTAACGGGGAGGACGAGATGGCCAAGGCCAGTATTTTTGTCAGTTCAGTTCTCGACGCATCGGTAGATGCCGTGTGGGAAAAGATTCGCGATTTTAATGCGCTGCCCGAATGGCATCCCGCGGTTGCAGATAGCCATATTGAAGGTGGTGAGCCCAGCGATAGCGTGGGCTGTATTCGCAATTTTAATTTGAATGATGGCGGCAATATTCGCGAACAGTTGCTCACGTTGAGCGATGTGACTTTTACGTGTACGTATTCTATTCTCGAGTCGCCTATGTCGGTTGAAGACTATGTGGCAACGCTGAGTTTGACGCCTATTACAGATGGCGATCGGACGTATATTCAGTGGACCGCAGAATTTGGCTGTCCAGCAGATGAAGAAGATGAGCTTGTCGATTTTGTCGGCAATGGGGTCTTTCAAGGCGGTTTTGATTCGCTGAAGAATATTCTCGCCGGGTAAGATTTACATTGATCCTTTGAGGGCCATCATATCCACGGGGTCGGGACTTTCAAATACCGAAGCGGGTAATGTATCAAAGACGGCGATATCCGTATGCTTGCGTTCGCCTCTGCGCGTTGATCCGCGTCCGTCGGAGATCAGGATGTTGCCGTGTTTTGTCCAATTTGTCCACGGGTTGCGGAATCTTGGTTCTGCGTCCGACGCGTTGCGATAAAATGCCCATTCTGTGACCAGGTTGTGCTCTTTATCTACCCATACATCGTATTTGTTTCGCGGCGTGACGCCGGTGTTTTGAAAGGTGAGGGTCAATTTGTGCGCGGGGCGGTCTTCGAGGGTTTTGTCTTCGCCGCTGTATTTT
>JAJEAX010000423.1 GCA_022822565.1 Candidatus Latescibacterota bacterium | reverse complement strand
CAGGCTGGTCGCGCGTCGTTTTTGCACACGCTCAATGAGTATCCCGAGTTGTGGCGCATGTTGTTGTGCGTTTTGGGTAGTAGTCCTTTTATGGCTGATATGCTGGTGCGCGATCCCGATATTTTGGACTGGTTGATCGATGCTCCGGATCGCATTGCACAATCGTGTGATAAAGAACAATTGCTGGCGGCTTTTGATCGGGCTGTCGAGGCTGTGGATACGCGCGACGACAAGCTCAATACTGTTCGGCGAAGTGCGCGACGCGAGTTGTTGCGTATTGGCGTGGGCGATCTGGCTGGTGGTCGCGCCATTCAGTATGTTGCGGCTGATTTGTCGGTTTTGGCAGATGTGTGTTTGCAAAAGCTGATTGATATTTTGTTGCCCGACCTGCAAGCGCGTTATGGCATGCCGCGAAATGGTGATGGGCAGCCCGTGGAATTTGCGATTTTTGGGCTGGGCAAGTTGGGCGGTATGGAGCTCAATTTTAGTTCGGATATTGACTTGATGTTTGTCTATAGTGCCGAGGGCAATACGGATGGCGAACGCTCTGTGACCAATCAGGAGTTTTTCTCCCGATTGTGTGAGCAAATTGTGCGTGCGGCAACAGAGGTGACGCCAGAGGGGTTTTTATATCGCATGGATATGCGCTTGCGTCCCGATGGCGCGGCTGGCGCGCTTGTGATGCCTCTTGCCGGATATGAGGGCTATTATATGCGGCGGGGCGAATTGTGGGAGCGGCAGATGTTGATCAAGTCCCGTTGTTGTGCCGGGTCTGAACATCTGGGACAGCGATTTTTGAATATGGTAGAACCCTTTGTTTTTCCGCGCTATTTTGATACCAGTCCGGCAACGGAGATCAACCGCATTAAGGCGCGCATAGAAGATCAGATTGGAAGCAAGGGGCAGCGCGAAACGCATCTGAAGTTGCGCTCTGGAGGCATCCGGGATATCGAATTTATTGTGCAGTGTTTGCAATTGCTGGTGGGGCGCATACACGAGAATGCGCGATCGGACAATACGCTCGAGGCCATTCGGCAGTTGCAACGGGTATCTGCGCTGTCGGGTCAGGAGGCTGATCAGCTAAGGGATGCTTACGTATTTTTCAGGCGTTTGGAACACCGCTTGCAGATGATGCACAACCGCAGTGATTATTCTCTGCCCGAAGGGGAGGATGAACAGGGCGTATTGGCGCGCGCGATGGATATGGGATCTGCTGAGGCGTATCGCAAAATGCTGAATGCCCATTTGAAGGCTGTGCAGGAGGTGTATGCTCAGGTCTTTACTGAGGCGCGAGAAAGCGAGGGGCGTTCCATAGGCGCGCTGGTAAATATGGAAATAGGCGATGCAGAGGCCAGCGGGTTGTTAGAAGAGATAGGGTTTGATCGACCGGGCGAAGCGCATCGCAATCTCATTTATCTGGCTTTTGGACATGTGCCGCGGATTCGGGGCACGCGGGCACGTCAGAGCTTTACAGAACTGGCGCCGGCATTGATGCAAGCACTTCAGGAGTCAGCCGATCCCGATCAGGGGTTGAGCAATCTGGAGAGTCTGGTGTCTGCTTATGGGGCAGGCGATATGTTTTTCCGAATTTTGGCAACTCATGAAGGATTTCGCCAACTGATGTTGTCACTGTGTGTTGGTAGCCAATTTCTGGTGCAGGTGATGACGCGCAACCCCGGATTGCTCGATTGGCTGGTTCGCCCAGAGGTTTTGTATCTGGATCCAGAGGCAGACGTGTTGCATCTCAGCCCGGGTGTGGACGCTTTGCAAGAACAATTTCGAGCAGAGATTGAGCGGTATGGCGATACTCCCGAATTGGTGAGTGCGCTAAACAGGATAAAACATCGCGAGTTGCTGCGCTTTGGCACGCGCAATCTCGTGGGCTTGACCGATACGTTTGAAACATTTGAGGCGCTGACGATGTTGGCCGATGTGGTTGTGCAGACGGTTTATGAGGTGGTTTATGCGCGATTGGTTGAAAAGCGCGGGGTGCCGCGCAATCGCAGCGGTGAGGAGGTCGGGTTTGTGGTTCTGGGTCTGGGCAAGATGGGTGGGGGCGAGTTGAGTTTTGGTTCGGATCTGGATATCGTATTTGTATATGGGGAAGATGGCGAAACAGATGGTGCAAGGCCGCAGGGAAATTTGCAATTTTTCATCGATCTGGCACAGCAGATGATCGCGGTGCTGGAGCAGAATACGCCACAGGGAAAGCTCTATCCAGTGGATCCGAGGTTGCGTCCCGAGGGGGCGAGTGGGCTTTTGGCACTGTCTTTGGAATCTTATAGTCGCTATTTGGATACGCGCGCGTCAACATGGGAGCGCATGGCATTGTCTCGCAGCCGGGTCGTCGCTGGCGATGCGGTTTTGGGAGAAAAGCTGTTGAATTTGTTTGAGCCTTTTGTCGTGGGTAGCGGGTTTTCAGATGAAGAAGTTGCCACGATGCTGGATATTCGCAAGAAGATGGAGCGCAAAGATGGGCAAAGATCTCGTAAGGTGTTGAGTATTAAAACAGATGCGGGGGGGATTGTAGATATTGAGTTTATTGCACAAATTTTGCAGTTGAAGTTCGCCAAAGATCATCCGGAGTTGCGCAGTGCCAATACGCTTGAGGCACTGAGAAGGTTGGTAGAAGGCGGGTTTTTGGGGGCAGAAGATGCACAACGGCTTCAGCAAGCGTATGTGTTTTTGCGTACTGTAGAAAAAGTGATCAGACGCCAGGATGAACAGGCGCGTACCCATTTGCCGACCGAAGACCGTGCGTTGGCAGCAGTGGCCCGGGCGATGGGGTTTGATACGGCTGAGGTGTTTGAAGATGTTTTGAAGGACGATATGGCGCAGACGCGGGCGATTTTTGAGCGGGTGGTAAATACCGCGTAGATGCAGGGCATGTTGTGTCGGATAGGAAAGGCGATCCAGGAAATGGGATCGCCTTTATTTTTTTTCAAAATACGCTCGGAATTTGTTTATCAGGGGGTGGTCAGATAGGGGTTGGGATATCAGGTTTTTGTGTTGTGCTATGCGGGTTTTAATATTTTTCCAGTGTGGCGTTGTCAGGCATATATGGGCTGCGGATATGTGATAGATGAGGTGATGTGCATCGAGGCGGAAGAGGATGGTTTCGATTGGATTCGAGTACAATTTTGATGCAAAACGCGCGTAGTGTTGGGCAAGCGATGGTGTGAGAAGGCCAACAATGCGGCCGCGGGGATTGTGCGCGCCGAGCGATGTCGTGTATTGTATCAGGCGACGTTCGGGCCAGTCATAGCCAATTTTGGCGAGTTCGAGAACGGTTGCTGTTTCTGGATTTGGACACGCGATGTTGCGGGCGTTGTAGTCAGTGGGGCCGAGTACTGGCGGTGCTTGGATAAGTTCGGTTGTGAGGGTTTCCCAGGTCGATAGAAGGTCTGGGGCATTGGGATCGCGTACGAGTGCGGGAAGTGTTTCCGTGAGTGATTGGGTGGTGCTATGCCACTGTTCTCGCAAGTCATCAGCACTACATCCGGGCGCGATGTGCGGGATGAATTTGGATCTGTGTTTGTAAAACGCTTTTTCGAGCGCGCAGAGGGTGTTGATGATGCTGTGTGTGAATGGTCTGGGATCAGCGGTCTGGCAGATGTCGTCGAGGGTGTGATCTCCGCACCATTCGTAGATGACCATGTCGTGGTCGGTCGCGATGATGCGGGGGACCGATACGCCATTGGCGAGGAGAAGATCTGTAACCTTTTGTTCAACGGCGAGCAAGTGGTATGGTTTGCCGCGTGTGAGCGGCGCAAAGATGTGGTGTTTTACCGCAAATACCGAGCGGTCAGTCGTGACTTTCCAGACTGCGTGCGCCCGGGTTTCGGAAAGCGATTCGATTTTTGCAATGCGCTGTTCGGGTAGTTTATTGCGGAATAAGTGGTGAATATTTTCAGTCATGGAAGTTAGAGTACAAGTAGTAATATAGGGAAAATCAATCGGGATCACAGATTGACATTCAAGATAGAGTTGTATATTTTGGGGAAAGAATATTATGCTCTGTATTTTTTTTAAAGGACAATCGCTATGGAAACAATAAAAATCAAAGCAATGTATCGGAACGGTGTGTTGGAACCAGAAGAACCTCTTGTTTTGTCTGAAGGTGAAAACGTCACGGTGATTATAGAACCGTGCGCTGATTTTTCAGAAGAAAAAAAAATGAGATGTTTCCAAGCTGCCGCTGGTAGTTGGAAAAAGATAACAGATAAACATCTTGAAGAAGACATCTATAAGTTGCGCCGCTTGAGAACCCGCCCAGAGATAGAATCGTGGCAATAGCATATCTATTAGATACGAGTTGGGTAATCGGATATTTGCGTGGGCAGGCCCAAGTAGTTACTCGCCTTGAAGAACTCAGACCTGCAGGACTGGGCGTAAGTATGATTACTGTGGCAGAACTGGAGATCGGAATTATTCACGCTCAAAAACCCGCACAGGCCAAATTGGGGTTGGAAAATTTTATGAACGGGGTTACTGTACTCGACGTTACGCGGCCAATTTGTAAATTATTTGCTGAGTGGACAGTGCGTTTAGAGCAACGAGGGCAGAGATTGGAACACTTTGATATTTTGATTGCTGCTACTGCGCTTCAGCATCAATTGACGCTCTGCACTTTTAATCGTCGGCATTTTGAACGGGTGGAGGGACTGACCCTGCACCCTCCTTTGCCAGCAGAAATTTGATCTCAATATGAGTAGCTTTCCAGTGCTGAATTAGAATAGATAGGCGGATGATCTTTGCGATTATCCGCCTGTTATTTTAGATGAGTTGCTTTTTTTTGACTGGATGAACTCGGGGGCTTCGACGATGCAATCGCGCAAGATGCCGAGCGAATCCCGTAAGGCTTGCAGGTTTGTTTTTTTGAGTTTGGAAGAGGTGTCGCCCACATCGGGAAAGCCCTGCGCGTCGGAGATGAGGTGTTCCCAGTTGCGGAAGAGGCGGCCCCAGTCGCTGTTTAGCACATCTTGCATTTTGTTTTTGGCATGGAAAGGATACCAGAAGCTGTCGTGGTAGAGTACTGAAGCCATATAAGCCCAGGGTGCGAGGATGGTTTTGAGCGACCATTCAATGGGTTTTTTGAGGCCTCCCCAGTAGATCTTGTGCTGCATTTTAGAGGCGAAGGTCATTTTTTTGTACGGACCGACAAAGTTCCAGTTTTCTTCTGCGGCGCATAGATCACCCGCTATTTCGATTTGGGATGGATCTCCGCATCCCAGACCCAGGTCGTGTGCCATGCGGATGTATTTGATTGAAAGTGGATCAAAGCCCATCATTTTGGCGGCGACTGCGTCAATGGCGACCTGGTCGGCACTGGCGAGGATGACGTTTTTGGCGTGGGGGATCATACAGCGTGGACCGGGACCATCGCCTGCAAAGGTGCCGTCCATAACTGCAAAGACACCGCGGTGGATTTTCTTTTGTATCATGAGCAGATCGACGAGGGTTTCGTGAATGACCGGGTGGGTCCAGTGACGGCGTTCGTTGAGCAGGCCGCCAAAGGCATTTTTCATGGCGCCTGTGGTGGTGGTAAAGACATGGGTTTTGACGGTGGGGAAATGGATGATGTTTTCATCGAGAAAGCGTTTGGGAATGTGAAAGCCCTTGGGATAGACTTCGTTCAGGCAGAAAAATTTTTCGGCGAGGTCGCCGACGGCATCGCGTATGTTGATCCATTCTTCGCCTTCGTAGAGATGTATATTTCTCAAGCCGTGCGCTTCGATGACGGGGAGGTGTTTGTTTTCCTTTTCGCCCAAATGCGCGTCAATGACTACGGTTCGATTGTGGCAGCCGTGAATGAGATCGGGATCGTAGCCATCGCGTTTCATGGCGCGGATAACACCGTCGAGTTGCCAGGGGGTGGTGGAACATCCGGGGAAGAAAAAGTGCCATGAAATGTTTATCTTGAGTGCGGTTTCCACTTCTCTGGCAATTACAGTCTGGTAATCCGCCAGATTGAGCAGGCGGTGATAGTCTTCAAAAACCGTACGCGGCGATGTGCGGAGGACAGCGACTTTGCTTTGCATGGGGTCTCTCAATTGAGAATTAAGAATTAGGAACTAAGGAAGGGTGCGACATCTCGCCAGCAGTTTTATAGATGATCATTGCCTCTCGCCTCACCTTCTGTGTTTATCTGTGTTCATCTGTGGTTGCTTTGCCTTTTGAGTCATCAAAGGTATTTTTCAAATAATTGATACGCCTGTTCGCGCATGGTGTTGGGAAAATCGTGTTCGCAATCGGGGTGTTCGACAATTAGATTTTCGGTTGCACTGTAAAGTTTATATACACGCGAGGCTGCGTTGACAACAGCATCTACACTTTGCCATTTGAAATTGCTATCGTGCAGGGGCGCGGCAATAAAACAGGGTCGGGGTGCCAATGCCGCGATTAAGTCGTGAAAATCAAAGGGTATATCCCACAGGCGATGGACGTAATTTTTCAATTTGGGCATATACCGATCCTGCGTCCATCCCGCGAGATTTCCGTCTTTGTAGTCTATATAGGAATCCAATCCACAACTCGATACCACAACGCCGATGCGCGGTTCAAAAACAGCGGTATAAACTGAGTTGTGCCCGCCCAGTGAATGCCCGATTGCCCCGACGGGTCCCCGCTTTACATACGGCAGTGTTTCCAGTAAATCAATTGCCCGAATATTGTCCCAAATCGCCTTCATGGTTCCACTTTCATAGCCCAGGCCAAATATATCGGGCCAATAGTCCGCCAGCATGGGATAGGACGGTGCTATGGTGACAAAGCCGCGCTCGGCCAATTCGCTGGCATAAGCCCGATTGGGGCGGTCGCCCAATCCCACGACGGTTTTGTATCCCAATGTCGCATGCGTTGGGTGCGGACACAAGACGGCTGGACACGCGCGTCCGTCTAACGCCTGTTTTGGGATGAGCAAATACGCCTGTGCGCGATCACCGGGTTCAGCGGCGTAAGTGATCATTCGCCTTATATAAGTTCCGCAATCCACTTCTTCTACCAGATCTATATCGAGCGGACATCGCTTTTTGTCTCCCGGTAAAGAACCCATGATTTCCTGTGCTGCCTTGAGAATTTTCGCGCGTTTTTCTTCCCACTCTGTTAGTGAAGTGAGCGGAATAATTTGACCGTTTTGATCAATGAGTTGATTCATTTGTCTTCCCATTTAGAAATCATAAAAAAATAAAACTTCAAAAAAAATACAAAACATCAGACATAGACAGGTCAGATAAGACATAAGTGGAATCTTTTTTTATTGCAGAGGCAAAAGGGTTGGTATTATCATATCATTATGTATGAAAAAGCCGCCGACAAGACCGGGCAAGTCAACTGTCAGCGGCAGGTAAATATCTCAAGCTGCAAACTTGAGAAGGATGTAGAAAAAATAACAATCCGAAACGCGGTTGTCAATGCGAATTAAAGAATAAATAATGTTCAATCGAAAAGAGACAAAGTGAACGATATTTTCACTTCTTAATTCGGTATTCAGCCTGCCTTTTACTCGATAATAATCTTTATACGCAATAATAATAATGATTTACACGCATTATTATTTTAGAGATTCACATTGGCACGCATGTTGCATATATCTGTTTAAGCAGTGAACAATCTGGTAGAGAACTGAGCTTATTTATACACACGTTTGTGTTTGGTACAAAAACTATGTTACGATTTTTTCCAGGTCAAACACCTTGCCGATTATTCGCGTCCTGATATGGATAAACAAAAAATTCTGATTATAGATCACGACCCCCGCGTTCTATCGACCCTTGCAGGATTTCTGAGCGATGAACCTTATGACGTATTCACGGCGAGAAACGGGATAGAAGGCCTTGAAATTTTGAGACGAGAGCATATCCGTCTCGTTGTTGCTGACAGAGGATCAGAGGGTCAAGATGGGATAACTCTTTTGAAGGGAATGAAGGCAGAGAATATTCAGACGCCTGTCCTGGTCATGGGAGAAGTTGCACCGATGGAATTAACCGAAGAAATAATCCGAGCAGGGGCGGTCAGCGTAGTCAATAAGCCCGTAGAAAAGAACAGGTTTTTGGCAAAGATCGAAACCCATGTCCCGTCAGGCAAGGGTTGGAAAATCGCGTTTGAAGCCTTTTTGGAGGCGCATTACAGCAACCCGGACCTCAAATTTAATGATCTCGTGGACCATTTCAAACTATCCAGAACGCATCTGAGTGCCTTATTCAAAAAGCATTGTGGTATGCCTTTCCGAGAAAAATTAAGAGAGATCAGAATTGCCCACGCAAAGCACTTAATAAGAGAACAATCCCTGTTGACCTATGAAGTTGCAAGTGTGTGTGGATTTCATTCCTCAAAGTATTTTTGTGAGGTTTTTATGAAGGTAAATGATATGTCTCTTACCGCTTACCGCGCAAAAGTGAGATGCGAGAACCCTCTTCAAAAAAATTCATCGCGCGTAGATTTAGAGACTGAACGTGGCTCTTAGATCAAATTATAGGTCTTAGAGGTATCGTGATGAAAAAAAAACGTATCGTTTTCTTCAGCCAACACTTTGTAGGTGTCGGTCATCACTTTAGAAACCTCCAGATCGTGCGTGCATTGGCGAAAAGCCATGACGTCTATTTTGTAGATGGTGGACGCGAAATCCACCGTATTGATATACCATCTGTTACAACCATTCGTTTACCAGCCCTTTTTAAGGATTCAGAGTCCCAGCGTTTGGTGTGTGAAGATCCCAAATTCAGTCTGCGACAAGCTCAGGAAAAGCGCAAGCAAATTCTCCTTGAAAAAATTGCACAGATACAGCCAGACATTTTCGTAATTGAGCTTTTTCCATTTGCCAGATCCATACTGTACAAAGAGTTAATTCCTGCTATTCAAAGAGCGAGGACTATAAACCCAGAAGCAAAAGTGATTTGTTCCGTGCGTGAAATTATAAGAAAGACTCCTGAAAGAGAACTTTCTACAAAGAAACCACCACATCCGGAAGCTTTGTTCTTCGTACCCAGAATGATTTGGTATGCAGTTTCTTTTTGGCGTAAGGGCGAGAGAAACAAAAGGTTGGCCCGATTGTATTATGAGCGCGTTGTCCCTGTGTTGAATAATTATTTTGATTACGTCCTCATTCACGGCGATCCGAGATTTTTTCAATTGGAATCATTTTTTCCCTGGATAGAGAATATCGAGATTCCAATTGAATATACAGGTTATGTCTCAGAAAAATTAGAAATCTCTGATTCCGATACCCAAAAAGCGATAGACGAACAAGGGCCTTATGTTTTGGTCAGTGTTGGTGGCGGTATCCTCGGATGGGATATGATTACAACAGCAGTGACTGCCTGGAAGATACTTTGCGAGCATGGTTACGTTCAGAATATGAAGATGGTGATATTTGTAGGAGTTTTTATGAAGGACGATGAGTATGATGCGATAAAAGAAATGTGTACAGAAGATTCCTTTTATCTGTCGAGGTTCACTAACAACTTTCTTCAGTGGATGCAGAGTGCGGAATTGTCTATCAGTCAGGCGGGTTATAATACGTGTATGAATGTCCTGGAGACAGGTGTGAAAGCTATTTTAGTACCGATTCCAGCAGAGAGAGACCTTGATCAAGCACCGCGAGCAAAGAAATTTTCAGAGTTAGGTATAGCGGATATGATACGCTCTGAAGGACTGACATTAGAGCGAATGGCAAACGCGATTTTGGAGCGTTTAGAAAGCCCCCCGGTGAAACACAACATTGTGCTAAACGGAGCCGAGCGTACAGAGCAATTGTTGTCGAGCCTATAGAGGCAACGCTTGGAGTGGTGTAAAACCTTGCCACTGATAAAAGAATAAAGTCTCCTGCTATGCAAAACGGCCATACAACTGCTCCTATAGATATTATAGATGATTTTAAGGGAACAGGTTTTGGATTTGTCAAACGATTTCGGTCAAGTCCAAAAAGTTCTGTAAAAAGGTAGCTCCGTGAAATAGGGGTCAGAGATTTTGTTTCAAATACCTCATGTCCAGATAGCGTCTGCCGGTGATCCACTCTTCAGACCATTCCATACACAACGCGCCTATAAGG
>JAJEAX010000207.1 GCA_022822565.1 Candidatus Latescibacterota bacterium | reverse complement strand
AGTTCAAGAAAAGTCTTGCAAGAAAAAACGTCAATGGGTTTTTCCATTGACGTTTTTTGGTACACCGCGAGGTATTATTTTTGTTTGTAAGATGCCGACTTTAGACCGTACTCGGACATACGCAACTGGAAATACTGTCGGCCAATCCCGCATTGTTGCGCTGCCTGGGTTACATTGCCCTGTGTTCTCTGCAAAGCTCTGTGAAGATACTCTCGCATAAACCGGCTGTTCGCCAGTTGTCTGGCTTCTTTAAACGGGAGGCCAAAGACATCGACCTCGGCGTTTGCCCCTCGAATGCAGGGGCGCAGGTCGGATACTCGGATAATTTTACCTTCGGCCATGACCATCAATCGGGCGACTTCGTGTTGTAGTTCCCGAACATTGCCCGGCCATTCATAACGCGACATCCTTTGAATCACTTCGGGGGAAAATACACGGGTGTATCCTTTCACATCCCGGCAAAAATGCGTGACCAAAAGAGGCAAGTCGCTCAGTCGCTTCCGCAAGGGTGGCAAATGCAGGGGTACGACATTTAAGCGGTAATAGAGATCTTCTCGGAAAGTCCCTTTTCGCACCATTTTTTGCAAGTTACAGTGTGTCGCAGTGATCAGGCGCACGTCGGATCGGCGCATGGATGCTTCGCCTACGCGGCGAAATTCCTGTTCCTGTACCAGGCGTAGCAATTGCAACTGCAGGTTGGCTGGCAATTCGCCCACTTCATCGAGGAATAGCGTACCGCCCCGGGCAGATTCAACCAGTCCGGTGCGCGTTTCACTGGCGCCGGTAAAAGCACCTCGAACGTGTCCAAATAACTCGCTGCGCGACATTTCGGAAGAGAGTATGCCGCAGTCAACGGTTACAAATGGCCCCCTGTTGCGGTGGCTAATGCCGTGAACATAACGGGCGAGCAATTCCTTGCCCGTGCCAGTTTCCCCACTGATGTTGACGGGCAATTCGCTATTCGCCACGCGGTGCGCGCGTTTTTGTACGTCTAAGAGTGAGGGATACTGTCCAATGAGTGGCCATTTATTGAGGCCGGATTTTTGATTGATATATTTCTCCCATCACCAACAATCTGTCGCCCACCCAAAAAGCAAAATAAACGGCATCTAACAGGGCGCTCCCCATTTGGATGCCGTTTTTAAGCAAGTACTCGATAATAGTGTTCTTCAGTGCCTCTCTGTGCTGGCTTGACTGGTTTGATTTTGCTGCGCGAGGCGGCATGCAGCCCTAATGCAGAAAGACGCTAATCATCCCCAAATCCCTGCTTCTTCCCCAGGTGTTCAAGGAACGCTGCCACTTCTTTCTCAACTCCAATATGATCTGGATTCAGTTCGTTTTTCAGTGACACAAAAGCGGTCTGATCCAATCCCTTGGAAACGTGAACAAGTGCTGTGTCCTTCTTGTCCGCGCTGACCCAGCCCCATTTCTCGGCAACAGCGAGAAATGCCTCAACCTGGGCTTTGGCATTGTCTGCATCCAAAACACCAGGCGCGAGCGTCTGACCTATAAGGCCCTCTTTATTAGGTGGAGGAGAGGCCAAAGCATTGACAATAACAGGATGATCAAAAGTTCGTGCACGGCCTTTGGAGTAGCAGGTCGCGATCACAGGTCCTTGTTTGCTCACAAGCGTCAAAGAAATTGATCCTCCTGGAGACACATCCCTACCCCTTGAGCCCCAAAATACCCATTTGGGTGAACCGGGAGGTGGCTCATTCGTAGAGTAATAATACCAAGGATCAGATTCAGTCCGAATTACCAGGCTGCGGTCTATATCTACAGCAAATATACGTAAAGGCTGTACACTGTTCGTGCTATTCAGGATGTGATAAGTATAGGTGTATTCGTCCGTTTCTCCATTATAGACCACAGAGCATGCAACCGTCACATCAAGCCGGTTGGATGGCTCATAAAGCAGCTTCACAGAGGTGCTATCTGTTTTCCAATACGTATAGGTGTAAAGGCCCGTCTTATCATCATATTTTAACCCATGGGGTTTGATAACCAAGTCATAGCCCTCTTGTCGCTTTGGGTTGGGCACAAGCACTTCTGACGCGCCAACAGGTATTTGACGGTGTATTTTGTCGAGCGTCTTGCGCTCTGCCAGGCCTGAGCTGACCGTCAGAAACAGCACTATTGGCACATATATAAACGCTTTCATTGTATTTTCTCCTTTTCATTAGTGTTTCATTGATGAAAGAAAAGAACGGACCTTTCTTATTCTTCGAAGTGAAGGTGTTTAGGAGATACTTTGCTCTTATCTATGAAGGTGCTGCCGAGTGCCTCTATCTTATCCTTGAGAAACTCCCACTTGCTAGTATCCGGTGCTGTCGGATAAATATCCACATTCCTGCCATCTCGATGCCCCCAGTGAGGTGGTGCCCAGGTTTCATTGTAATCATATAATCCCCCATATCTCAGAGAGCCGTCATTCACCATCAGTCTTTCGTTATATTCTGCATAGTAGAGTGCAGCTATAAATTCAATACGGGTCTGTGTGGTAGGTGTGACCCAATGGATGTCTCTAGCGCGATGAAAGTCATCTTTCTCATGTCCGGTTAATGTCATAGCTGGAGTGCCCGTCATTTCTACCAGACCTTCGTGTTTGTTCTCAAAGGTCATAGAAACCGAGCCCGTTTCTTCATCTCGTGGGTCTTGCCAAAAGACAGTCACAACCGTTCTGCCCGCCGCTTCTGGTCCGCGATAGAAAAATTGGAATACGCCATTGTCATTTGTTGAACCATCATCAACGCTCGTGGCACCACAACATTGGGCAGTATCTCTTCATAGGTGTCCATCAGTTGCGATAGGCGCTGTTGTGCGGTGTTGTAATCTGTGGCGAAGAAGCTCTCGCACAGTGCGTTGTCATAGCAGTCGCCAGCAGACCCCATGAGGGACGCACGCCAGCCTCACGACAACGGTTTCCAAGGGCTTGCAGATCCTGAAATCAGGCCACAAACAGCCATATTTTTCTCCGCAAATCCCTCTCGACCAATTCGGCAACAGTATCCAAAACGGGTCAAGTCCAATGCCAAACGCAATATCGTGGAGCGCCTCTTTGCTTACTTTTCAGACACTACCTAGGGTACCAAGAAAATCTCAGCTCCCAGGGATGTTCCTCCATCAATTGAGATATGATCAACAATCTGATCTTGATGCGGATCATAAATCGTTAAACTGGAAATGGGAATTGTTCTATTATGTATTTCACGCACATCCTCAGTATGTGGCCCTACCAATAGAATGGTCTGAGATACTTTATCATACACACCGTTCCAATAATTACCGACTAAGGTGCGCGTATCAATAATGCTTTTGGATCTTATGTCCAATAATATCAGGGTAGTGATGCCCTCTAAAATTCCGTATTCTCGATCAAAATTTCTTGATAAAACATAGAGGATGTCATTGGCGTTATCGTATCCACCGAATGTCACAACATCTCCACCAATAGGAATACTGCTCATATTTTCAGAATCAAGATCATAGATTGAGACAGATTTTTCTTCTTTACTGAGTGTGCTTATTAATCTGTTATCAAATGAAAAAATCGGGGGAGTCGAAAATCCGCCAACAAACTCAAGTGGTATCACAGTTCGTTTTTCATCAAGTAAAAAGAGAAAGGTTTTTGTAAAATCAGAATAAACTTTGAATCCTTCATTTACAGCTTCAAATCGCAGGGGAATACCTGTTAAAGCAATCAGTCCATTTTGTGCTTCACTGGCGTTAAAAAATGCCCAACCTTCTCCGTGATTTTCGGTAATGGTAGAAACTGTCTCCACTAATTGATTGGATTGTGTGTCAATAATGTAAAGGTTTTCAGAACCTGGCGTGACAAACAGTCTTCGTCCATCATGGTTGAAATGCAAGTTGCCTTGTAAATCCGGAATAAGGTTTACAATCTCGGGTTTGCTGTCAAAATTGAGCTTAAATATCCCACTCTGATTACTCCGAAAAGTAAATGTCAACCAGATGCTTCTATCTTGGGGTGAGATAGCACATCCTTGAATAATTTTTTCGAAAGTGATTGTGCCAATTTGTTTCTTATTTGCAATATCAACAACAACAATTGATTTGTTTGTTGCGGCACCGATGATTGCAAAATGACCCATCGGCGACAATGGTGGTATATCACCGGAAAATAGAGCATCAGAATCAATACTTTTCGAAGCACCGCAGGCAATGAACAACGCAATATAAAGTAAGCCTATAGATATTTTAGCTGTATTTGTATATTTTTTTTTCCATTCAACATTTGATCTTAACATAGTTCACCTCTACCAATCTCAATATCAAATGGTATTAGAATATACGGATTTTTCAGGAAAAAAAACTATCCTTAAGTTTGTAAGCTTAAGGATAGTTTTGCAGACGCTATGAAAATTTACTTGATTAATAACATCTTCCGGGTTTCGCTGAAACCACCTACACGCAGGGTGTAAAAGTAGGTGCCTGAAGATACCACTCTTCCACTTTCATCCTTACCGTTCCAGCTAATCTGGTATTTACCAGGACCTTGCTCTTTGTTTATTAGATTTCGTATTATCTGGCCCTGGACATTGAGTATCTGCAGTGAGACAGCCTGAGCTAAATTTCCCGTTATTGAATAAGGGATAACAGTCTGGGGATTGAAAGGCTCAGGGAAATTTTCTCCCAGGTTGAAGTTCTTAGCATGACCGAAGATTTTTTGTTCGGCAAGCAGTTTTAACTTGTCAATGTCGTCATTTGATAAGTTAGGTAATCGGTTTTTGATAGCAGCTTTTATAACGTTGTCCCCATACGTTTTCAGGTTGGCATCATATTTATTCTTTCCTTTGTGCAAATATGATGGACTCAGCTTTGACAAAGCCACTTTGAAATCTTCAAACGTTGAGCTACGCGTAGTAATAGTTCCACCTATCTCCGTTACCCCTTCACTATACTGTGCCCTTATATCAACCAAATCTGCGTCGATAACGGGTTGGGTTGGAATTGATGTAGGTTTCGAAGCAAATCGCCTTACCGCGTACCACTCAGCTTCATCACCAGACTCTACAGTATCACCATCTTCATACCATAGGCCACCACCTCTTGAATCCCAAGTTCCGGCGTAGCGTAGTTTAAAGTTGGCATGGTGTTCGTATATTTGATTGTCTGGATTCAATGCTATAGTACTATATGCGTAGTCACCACCAGGTCCGTCCGCTTCTAATCCCGCTCCTTGAGCTGGCGGATGAAATTCTACTTGATGCCAAACATTAGGCAACTCATAGGTGTATTCTGATTTGGGAAATGTCAGCGTTGCTGTTTTGTCACGGTCAAGTCCAAAAAGTTCTGTAAAAAGGTAGCTCCGTGAAATAGGGGTCAGAGATTTTGTTTCAAATACCTCATGTCCAGATAGCGTCTGCCGGTGATCCACTCTTCAGACCATTCCATACACAACGCGCCTATA
>JAJEAX010000081.1 GCA_022822565.1 Candidatus Latescibacterota bacterium | reverse complement strand
GAGCACCCGAACCCGTCACCGAAGCAAATTCATAGACATTGCCAGAAGACACATAAACAACGCGCGACTCTGGAAACTGTTGCATAACCTTTGCGGGCAATACCGCATTCATCGCCCAGGTCAAAGGCTCATTGCCCGTTGCCCCAAACTTATGTCCGGCCATCAAATAGATATACGGCACGCGAGGCAACCGCGCCAGCCCCTCATCGTCCAGCAAATCGCACTTGACCGTCGCAATACCCCGCGACTCCAGATCATCGCGATCCAGCGGATTGGAAAACCGCGACACGCCAACCACCTCATCCGCGCCAGCGCGCAGCAGCAATTCCGATAGCGTCGGTCCCATCTTTCCCGCAATACCCAAAATCATCACGGGACCATCTAACTTTGACACAGCCTCGACCACCTCGGCCGATGGGGTCGTCATCTGATCGATCAACTCTTCTTCTGTTTTAATCACCATAGTCGTTCTCTCCATTCTATTCTCTTGACTTCTATGCCATCAAATAATAGGTTTGGGGCACAACCATACAAACCTCAAACCACCAACAGATTTATGACCTTCATCAAACAAATCTACGACCTGCTCGAAGGTCGCCGTCTCTTTATGGCATGCTGCATCGCCTGTGGACTTATCTTTGCCGCGGCCAACCTGATCCCGCCATTACTCATACGCAAACTCATCCAGTGGCTCACCGAAGCAAAACCCGCTGGAGACCTCATAGAAGTCAGCCTCTTACTCCTCGGGATTTATCTGCTCCGCGGTATCTCCCGTTATGGTTATGGTTTCTTTTCTCACGTCACCGCCTATCGCGTGATGCACGCACTTATGACGCGCGTGTACAAGCACCTGCAAAACCTATCCCACAGCTTTTTCAATCGCCAGCGCACCGGCAATCTCATGGCCCGATCCATCAACGACATCGAAGCCATCGAAGACTTTATCGCACACGGCATTCCCGAAACCGCACTCGCCACGGTTATCCCCATATCCATGGTCGCCGTGCTCTTTTACCTCAATCCAGAACTCGCCCTCATCGCCATATTGCCCATCCCACTCGCCGCATTTCTCGTATATCGCTATGTATCCAAAGTGCGCGCCATGTGGCATGCCGTGCGCGAGCGTCTCTCTGAACTCGCCGCCCTCATACAGGATAACATGTCGGGCATTGCCGTCATCAAATCTTATGCTCGCGAGCGGGAATGCGCCCGCCAGGTGACCCACCGCAGCGCCACCTTTCACGACCGCCTGATAAAAGCCAACACAGTCTCGCTCCTGCCCGCTGGCATCATCGAAGCCACAGGTGGACTGGGCATTGTGCTCGTCATCTGGAGCGGTGGCAACATGGCCCTCAATGACAGCATCTCGGTAGCTGATCTATTTGTATTCATCGTCTATATGGGCCACATCTACCAGCCTTTTTTACAACTGGCATCTTTTAACGATGTATTGCAAAAAGCCGCCGCCAGCACAGACCGCGTTTTTCAACTCCTCGCCATCCGTCCAGAAATTACCGACGCGCCCGGTGTCACCGTGCCCAAAACCATCACATGGGATATTGACATCGACGCACTCACCTTCGGCTATGATCCCAACACACCCGTCTTGCACGACATCGACCTGTACATTGACGAAGGAGATATCCTCGCACTCGTCGGACCCACGGGCGCGGGCAAATCCACCATTGCCAACCTCTTGCCCCGATTTTATGACCCCCAGCAAGGCGCGATTCGCATTGGCGGATATGACCTGCGCGACCTGCCCCTCTCTTTTGTGCGCCAAAACATCGCCTCAGTCCTTCAAGACGTCTTCTTATTTCACGGCACAGTATATGAAAACCTGATCTTCGGTCATCCAGATGCGACCGAACGCGCGGTGCGAAAAGCCGCACAAGCAGCCAATGCCCATGCCTTTATCCGCGACCTGCCCAAGGGATATGACACCATCATTGGAGAACGCGGCGTGCGCTTATCCGGCGGGGAAAAACAACGCCTCTCCATAGCCCGAGCACTGCTCAAGGACGCCCCCATCCTCATCCTTGACGAAGCCACATCCTCTGTTGACGTTGAAACCGAAGCACTTATTCAAGAAGCCCTTTATCGCCTCACGCAAAACCGCACCACCCTCGTCATTGCCCACCGCCTCTCCACTGTGCGTCGGTCGCCTGCCATTGCTGTACTCGACAAAGGTCGTGTAGTCGAAACGGGTAACCACAGATCCCTCATCGACCGCGATGGACTCTATGCGCGCATGGTTCGGGCGCAAGACCTCACGCGCAATGGAGAAATACTATCGCGCATTGCAACCCGCGAGTCGCAGGTCGCGGATTGATGCTACCTTCCGCCTACTCCATCCTCGCCCAATCGGGCATCACCCCGAGTTCAATACCCAACACAACGCGACCAACAACAGCAATCGCAGCAGTAATCATCACTGCCCCAACCAAATTCAACCACACACCCACACGCGCCATATCGCGCATGGAAATTCTATCCGTGCCAAACACAATTGCATTGGGCGGCGTAGCTACCGGCAACATAAACGCACAAGAACACGACAACGTGGCTGGAATCATCAGCAACAATGGATTGAGACCCACAGCTACAGACAACGCCGCCAAAACCGGAAGAAACATCTCTGCCGTTGCCGTATTGGAAGTCAACTCAGTCAAAAAAGTCATCATCACACACAAACCACCGACCAAAAATAGAGGATGCAAGCGCCCCATACCCTCCAACTGCTGCGCGCACCAGAGCGACAACCCCGACTCCTTAAACCCACTTGCCAGAGCAAATCCACCGCCAATCAACAACACAATATGCCAGGGCACGTTGCCCGCCGTTTGCCAATCCATCACCCTGGATCTCGCGCCATCTCGCGCGGGCACGACAAACAAAATCAAAGCCATTGCCATAGCAACCGACCCATCGGTTATCAATCCGCCAGATTCGAAAAACTGAGACCAGCCCGGCAACGTCCAATCTCCAATTTGAACGGGACGTCTCGACAACCACAACAGCGCCAACAACACAAAATCGGCCAGCACGATCTTCTCGGCAAACGACATCGGCCCCAACTCGGCATATTGCGTTCGCACCACACTCATATCGATATCATCGCCGCGACCGCGAATGCCAAAAACGAGACAAAGCGCACCCCACGCACAAACGAGCATCACACCTGCCAGAGGCAGAGCAAACGCAAACCACATCGCAAACGAAATCTCGGGAGCCTCTGAAAAATGAATGGATAAAATCCTCACAAAAGACAAATTGGTCGGCGTGCCCACAAGCGTTGCGCTTCCACCAATTGAAGCCGCATAAGCCACCCCCAGAAACACCGCCGTGCCAAACGAACGATTTGCCACACCCTGCTCTTCCATTCTAACCACAATTGCAAGCGCAATGGGCACCATCATCATCGTTGTCGCCGTATTGGAAATCCACATGGATAAAAACGCTGTCACCAGCATAAAACCCGTCAGGATACACCGGGGACACCCCCCAAAAAGGAGCAGCAAGCGAAGGGCAATTCGCCTGTGTAAATTCCAGCGTTGCATGCCCAATGCCACCATAAAACCACCGACAAATAAAAAAATAATGTGATTCAAATAAAGTGGCGCAACCTCTTGCCCGCTCATAATACCCAGCACGGGAAACAGCACCACGGGCAACAGTGCCGTCGCAGCCAAAGGCACGGCCTCTGTCATCCACCAAACCGCCATCCAACAGGCCACACCTGCCGTATGTGTCACCTCGGGATGCCCCGGCTTGAGATCTCCAAAGACTATAACTCCCAGCCCAATCACTGGACCGAGCCACAGCCCCCAGCGTTCTATTTTTTTGTTCGGCATATCCTCTCCATGGTCACATCTTTTAGAGATTCAACAATATATACCATAAAACAAAAAGTTAAAACTTGTTTAAGCCAACAAAAAATCACACCTTTCGGGAACCTTTCCATCCCTTAAAAGTAAAAAACTATGCGACAAAGCGTGTCGCAAAAATATCGGCGTTGACTCCTATACCCCGGCTGAGTCAACGCCGTTACTCTTTCCTGGAACTCTTTTCTGTACAAATGCGTCTAACTCGGTACCATGCAACATCCCTTGAGGCGTTGGTTATTCCCTCCCGACCAGCGCCTCTTTTTTATTTATAACAAAAAAACTCCCCCTCGGGGAGTTGATATGCACCACTATTTCTGCTTACATCTTCACTTATTGGACTGCCAGCCAAGCGGAAACCGTCGCTCCTGCAAAATACGCCTGGCTTTATTTTTTTGTCCCTGCTCAATAAACCTGAGCAGAGACCGCACATCATCCGCGGTATAAACCCAATGTGTTTCATCGGGATTCAATCCATAACGCGGATCGACAAATTCTGTACGCATACAAACCTCCTTTCTCAATTATGTACATTCCGCACCAACAACCTCATATCGGGATGATGTCGCAGTTTTCGCAAAGCGTGAGCCTTAATTTGTCGCACGCGCTCGCGACTTAACTCAAACCGCATCCCAATCTCCAAAAGCGTCATCTGAGGTGCGCCATCCAGCCCAAAATACAGACAAATCACCTCTTTTTCGCGTGCATCGAGCAAATTCAGAGCCGATGCAATACCATCTTGAAGCGCGTTTTGAAACAGAGAGGTATCTGCTCCTGTTTGCGGATCTGACAATTTTTCTTTTAAACAGAAGCTGTCATCGCGGTGAAAGGGCACATCCAGAGATATAATAGGCTGCATATCACTGAGCAAATCAGCTACATTTTCGCGTGTCAAATCAAAAGCCATTGCAATATCCCCCTGGGGATCATCGCGGGGTTCTTGCTCTGAAAATTGGACAATTTTACGCAACAACTCAACGCGACTGGCCGGCAACCGAATGGTGCGGGCGTGTTGTGCGATAGCCTGCTGAATCGACTGGCGTATCCACCAGACAGCATACGTGATAAATCGAAAACCCTTTTCCTCATCAAATCGCTCCGCGGCCTTAATCAAACCCAAATTGCCAGCACCGATTAAATCGCTCATGGGCAGGCCCAAATTTTGATACCCTTTGGCCACGCGCATCACAAAGCGCAAATTGGCAACCACCAACCGGTTTCGCGCCTCTAAATCACCCTGTTTGATTTGCACAGCCAATTCGCGTTCTTTTTCGGGAGAGAGGGGTGTGCAAGTGGCCAGATCCACCGTATAAGCATGCAACAAATCCGTCGTGCGATCTGCCGAAACGGGAACCATCTTCTCCTCCTGTGAGTGAATAGCGCGATATTTGGCGCAAAAATACCCACAGGATGTTACAACCGCGTTTCTGTCAAGTGACAATCGCGTGAAGCGTGCTCTTTTATAAAATAACAAACCTTTGAGGGCTCCCTCCCGACACCCTCAAAGGCTTTGTACTTCTGCTACAAAAGCAAAATAAATTCCCCAAATAACCCTGTCAACAAAAAAAGCGGGCTGCCAACAGCACTCTATTTATCGGGAGGGAGGAAATAAACAGAAATACCGCAGCAACCCGCTGTGCATAAAACATACCCAACTTCAAAAATAACGTCAAGAGTATAAACGAAAATTATTTATGCGAATAAAGATGAAATCCTGGCACACTGCAGAACAAGCTATCAGCGGTCAGCCATCCAGCCCCCAGTCCCCAGCCCCTTTTTCATTACTCAATCAAAGTCTGAATATCAAAAACCGTTGTCCTCGCCTTGATATCCCCTTGCCTCAATGCGTTTTTAACGTGATCGACATTCCCGTAAATAATCATCAAAAAATCTTTGATCTGATGGTTCAACAACAATCGCCAGAAAACGCGGCGAATATCCTCCTCTGTCACCCCATCAATAGCCGATTCGTATTCCTCCAGCGAAAGAATGGGCACCCCATCGCGGTCATAGCGCACCTGCTGACTGAGCCTTGTCTGCGGACCGAGTTGCAAATGATATGCCCGCTTGAGCCTTTCGCGTCCTTTCTCTACTTCTGTCCAAAACTCTGGCTCGGACAAACACTCGTAAATCAACCTAAACATCTCGGGAATTAGCTCAGAAGTATAAACATCGCGAGGATCAGCCCAAAAATACAGCACTGGTGGCGATGTCCATTCCCGAATACTCACACCAACCGAATAACACCAGCCCTTTTGGTCGCGAAGCCGAATAAACAAGAGCCGGTTCAGCGCATTGACCAGAACCGTTTGTGCAAACCAATCCTCATTTGTGCGGGGCAAGCCATTGGTTATCCAATAAGAAAAATTAGCCAGATGGGTACTCGGAAAAATTAAAACGCGCTTACCCGTAATCTCTTTGCGTTTTGGTCTGGGATGCGGCGAAAAACCATCCCGAGGACGGTCATCCGTCATCACGCGCAAACTGCGTTCAATTTTCGACTTACTCAGATCGGAAGTCACTCTAAAAAAGAGGACTTTTGCACGCAAAGTCTGATCCCAAAATTGTTGCAAGTCTTGCGCTGTCAAATTTTCAAGTGCTGTGCGCGATCCCTCTCGCCGGTACTCGCCCTGGTATAAATGATAGCAAAAAATTCCTGTCACCTCATGGTCATCAACATGATCCTCAAAATCGTCTATGATCCGCGCCCGTTCTCTGTTCAGCAATTCTTCAGAAAATTCGAGATCTTCCATCATCGCCTTCAGACGTTTTAAGGCTACATCCAAATTTTCACTAAACACGGTCAGATTAACAGTGACATATCGGTCAGAAATATTGAACCAGAACTCTGCGCCAATCCGATCCATTTCTTTTTTATCTTCCCCGTGTAACGCCAGATCAATCAGTCGAAAAAAAGCAAAGGACAAACCGCGCGTCTCCATTGTCTCCTGCAAATCTCCCCCTGTATAATACCTCATTGAAAGCCGCGTTTGCGGCACGCGCATATCCTGAACATAATATATCTTGTGATTGGGGATTTCTGCATCTGCTGCCGAAACATTGCAAAGGACTGCAAATAACCCAACTGCAAGTACTCGCCGTCGCCAGTACCAGTATCCTCCCACTCCCACGAGCACCCACAAAATACCCACATAAAGCCACACGCGCCGCGATGGTGGTTGCTTTGGCGATGAGATCAGGACAAAGGTGCGGGGTGGATGGTCCAAAAGATATTGCTTCGCTACCCGCTTGACATCCGCCACAGTAACACCATCGAGATTCTGCATCCACTTGAGAAGAAGGGCGGGATCACCGGTGCGAATGAACCCGGAAGAGATCGCATTTGCCAGACGGGACTGGCTGGTTATAGTGCCATATAAATTCTTACGCGCTTCGTTTCTCGCCACTAAGAGATGTTCTTCTGAAAAAAAATCAATAGCTACTTGAATAATTTGTTGCATGGCCGAAACCACGGGTTCATAACGCGCACCCGAGGGTAAATCAACGTAATAATAAAACAGCCCTTTATCGCGCAAAATAAAAGAATAAGAGTTTATCCCAAGGGCCTTTCCCGAACCGACCAGTCTTTGACGAGCAAGAGAATATTCACCGTCAAAAAGAGCTTTATCAAACAAATACAAAGGATAGGAGTCCGGATGCGTATTCGTTGGAACAGGCCAGACACCCCAAACAGAAGAATGCAGATCAGTTGTAGATTGCATAGAATCCTGGGGAACAGATGTGACATCCAGCGAATCAATATCATGGGGAATAAATCCCTCGTCCTTCGGTATCTCTCCAAAATGTTGAACTACAACGGGCAAAATATCAGCCCCTTTCACATCGCCGACAATTACAAGACATGCATTATTCGGTACATAATAACGCTTGTGAAATACGACCGCTTGATCCAGAGTAAAAGTCTTAATCGTATCACGATGGCCCAGAATATCGTACCGATAGGGATGCCCTGCAAACATGCGGGCATATAATTTTCTATAAAGAAGCCGACGCGCACTATTGGCGCTGCGCGCCCATTCACCCAAAACAACCTCTATTTCGAGATCAAATGCTTCCTGCGAAACATCAAACTGTGTCATACCGCGCGCAAAACTGGCGACCAGCGCGTCCAATTGCGCTTTGGGAACAGTCGCATAGTATTTTGTACCATCTCTCGACGTACTGGCATTGGCGTGTGGTGCTTCCGAAAGATGGAACGATTCTAAAAATGAGCGATCCACCGCGAGGTGCTCAACCAGATGCGCCATGCCCTGCCGGTTGGGTGCCTCGTGAGCAGACCCCACGCGATAGGCAATTTGACACGTCACAACGGGTCGGGTATCGTCTTCCACAATCGCAACCTGAAGACCATTGGCGAGGCGATAATGCTGGAGAGAAAGCGAGCCAGCAAGCGAAACATCGGCGACCTTTTGATATGCCAGCGGACTTGCCAGCGCGTGCATCGGCAAAAGACAGATCAAAAAGAAATATACAGAGCGCATTGCAAAGTCCTCGTGGTCAGTGGTTAGTTGATCGCTTATTAATATCAAATTTTTCCAACGTGTGCAACACCCAAAAAGCCTCTGGTGCCCAAAAAACACGCGCCGATCAGCCGTGGCTTTTCCGTTGCTTTTCTCGCGCAAAGCAATAATTTAACACATCGCCTCTGAAACCACATAGCGAAAGGGCCTCTTATGTTCTTGTTAGCAAATCTCCTCACAATTTACGGTTACATCATCATTGCGCGAGCACTCATCTCATGGATAAACCCCAATCCATACAATCCACTCATCAGAATAATATGCGCCATCACAGACCCGGTGCTCGTACCCCTTCGCCGTCTGTTGCCCGACCTGGGTGGGCTGGACATCTCGCCCTTTGTCGCCCTGGTCATTATCTGGTTTGTCATATCCCTGATTTAGTCCCCTCTCTTACAGAAATCGAGGCAGGGATGCCTCTCCGACCCGTAAAAGGACATAATTTGAGCGCAGAACCACATCCACCCACCTCTCGCATCCTCATTCCCGTCTTGCTAACCGGCCTATCTGGCCTGCCCCCTCTATCCATTGACATGTTTTTGCCCTCAATGCCAGCAATGGTTGAGGAGTTCCAAACCCATCCCACCCACATCCAGCCCGCCGTCACCCTATTCCTGATGTCACTCGGCGCAGCCCAACTCGTCTTTGGTCCCCTCTCTGATCGATTTGGCCGACGTCCCATATTACTCATCGGCCTATCCTGTTACGCCCTCGCGGGCCTGGGCTGCCTATTTGCACCCACAGTAGGCGCACTCATCTTAGCCCGTGTATTACAGGGCTTTGCAGGCGGCAGTGGCCCTTCTGTAAGCCGCGCTGTCGTACGCGACATATACGGCGAAATCCACGCCGCCAGAATAATGTCCTACATGGCCACAGCCATTGCCCTCGCCCCTATACTCGCGCCTATAATAGGCGGATTTTTGCAAGCCCATTTTGGATGGCATTCCGTCTTTGTCGTACTCAGCGCACTGGGCGCCCTGTTCTTTTTGGGCTACCTGTGGGCAGTACCCGAAACCAATAACATGATCGACCCCACAGCCCTGAATCCAGCGCGCATGACAGCCAACTACCGCGACCTCCTGAGCAGTCGCCAATACCTCGGATATACCTTTATGGTCGCCATACTATTCTGGGGCATGTTCGCCTTTATCACAAACTCATCTTTCGTACTCATCACCGAACTGAACGTCTCACCCCAACTCTACGGCCTCTGTTTTGGATCGGTCGCCGTGGGACTCATGATCGGCGCATTTTTATCTGGCCGTCTCAACAACCGCCTCGGCAGCGCACGCATCATTCAAATTGGCAGCCTGATCTCAGCATGTGCGGGCCTGCTCATGCTCGGACTCAAACTCGCGGGCATATTTTCGGTCATCAGCATCATCGCCCCAATGTGTTTATTCACAATAGGCGGCGGCATGGTGCGCCCCCAGGCAATGGCTGGCGCAATCGTACCCTACCCGGAAAAAGCCGGACTTGCCTCCGCCCTCATGGGATTTATACAAATGAGCACAGCGGGATTATTTGTCACCCTCTTCAGCCAGTTCTACAGCGCCTCATCCATCTCCATGGTCACAGCCATTGCCATCTCAGGCGTCATTGCCCTGCTCGTGCGCCGCACGCTATTGCCTTATGGAACCACACCATGATCCTCGCCATAGACATCGGCGGTACCCAATTTGGCCTGGCCCTTGCCACGCCCGACGGCCGCGTCATCAAACACATCCAGCACCAAACAGATCGCGCAGACCACGCCGACAAAAGAATTGACCGCATACTCGCCGCGAGCAAAATACTGGTCTCACAATCATCCGTATCGGCCTGTGGCATTGGATTTGGTGGTCCTGTCAGCTTCGACACCCAGCACATCGTCAACTCCACCCACGTCGCCGGATGGGACGATTGTCCCCTACCCGAAATTGTCGAACAACACCTCGGCGTACCCGCAATAATCGACAACGATGCCAACACAGGCGCACTCGGAGAATACACTTTTGGCGCGGGCAAAAACAGCCGCCACATCATCTACTACACGATCAGCACCGGCATCGGCGCGGGCATCATCATCAACGGCGAAATTTACCGCGGTGGCAACGGATATGCTGGCGAACTCGGACATGTGCCCATTTTGCGCGACGGACCCCAATGCGACTGCGGCAATCGCGGCTGCCTCGAAGCCCTCTGCTCGGGCACTGCCATTGCCAGACGCGCAAAAGCAGCAGTGCAAAAACATCCGCGCAAAAGCATCGCAATCACACGAACCGCAAACAACAACCCCATCACAGCCAAAACCCTATTTGATACCGCGCGTTCTGGAGACCCTTATGCCAGAGCACTCGTCAATGAAATCTGCACCGACCTCGGGCAGGGCCTGGCAATTTCCGTAAATGCATTCGCCCCCGACGTCATCGTCATCGGAGGCGGCGTCTCAAACGCCGGGCGCACGCTATTTGAACCGCTGCGAAGAGAAACCCGTCGGTTCCTCATGCCAGTTCACCGTCCAAACCTCAGAATCGCCCCTGCCAAACTCAAAAACCGCTCCGTACTTCTCGGCGCAGTCGCGCTTGCAAAACAGGGGCTGATTGCTAAAAGCTTTTTTTAAAAAAAGGAGACTTCCAATGCCCTACGACCTCCTCCTGAAAAACGCCACCGTTATTGATCCCTCTCAAAGCCTCAACGCCATTCGCGATGTCGCCATCCAAAACGCCACGATTGCCGCCCTCTCCGAATCCATCACCGATTCCGCCAGAGAAACCCTGGATCTCACTGGCAAAATCCTCACTCCCGGCTGGATCGATATCCATGCCCACGTCTTTGCCGGCGCGACCACTTGGGGCATTCGTGCCGATGCCCTCTGTCTCGCCACTGGCGTCACCACCATCGTTGACGCCGGCAGCCCCGGCTGGGCCAATTTCCTCGCCTTCCGCGACTTCATCGCCACCCCCGCCCGCACTCAGATTCTCACCTTTGTCCACATCAGCGGCATCGGCCTTACCTACGGCCCCATCGGAGAAATGACCGACATCAAATACGCCGACCCCGAACGCACCGCCTACGTCGTCCACACCTATCCCGAAACCTGCGTAGGCGTCAAAGTACGCATCAGCAAAACCATCACCGGAGAAAACGGCGTCGTCCCCTTACAACTGGCCGTTCGAGCCGCTGACATGACCCACACACCCGTCATGGTCCACATGGGTGCTGGCGTCGCCCTCTCCGACATCCTGGCCGAACTGCGCCCAGGCGACATCGTCACCCACTGCTATCGCGGAGACGGAGACGCCACCATTGGCGACACCATTTTAAATCGCCAGCACAACATCCGCCCCGAAGTCCACCATGCCCGCCAGCAAGGAATACTCTTCGACGTTGGCCATGGCGGCGGCAGTTTCCTTTTTGAAACCGCCAAAAAAGCCCTCGCCCAGGACTTTCTCCCCGACGTCATCAGCACCGACATCCACTCCGGTTCAATCAACGACCCCGTCTATAGTCTCCCAGAAACCGCCTCCAAACTGCTCAATTTGGGTATCGAACTCCCCGACATCATCCGCCAGACCACCACCGCAGCTGCAGCCGCCATTGGCAGAAGCGACCATCTGGGCACCCTCAAAATCGGCACCGTCGCAGACCTATCGGCCTTTGAAATCCGCGAAGGCGAATTCCGATTTCACGACGTCAGAGACAATTTGGAAATCGGCCGCAAAAACATCCATCCCGTACTCACCATCCGGGCTGGCAAAGTCTATCGTCCCGAATCCCTTCGGGAAGAACGCGACGAAACCCTCGCCCGCGCCCGTGAAATTCGCGCGCTCACCTCCCGACGGTTCGGCGATCTGGGATGGACACCACCCGGCGCATAAAAAAAGGCGATCACACAACTGTGATCGCCTATCGCATTTTCTCTGAAAACTCACTGCCGTTGTCTCTCACCCCGCCTCCCGCGCCTACCCTGTCGCACATCATCACCCGGATTCCCCCGCTGTCTCTCGGCTACCTGAGGCGCCGGTTCCAACCTGAAAATCGCCTCGCGTTTCACGGATTGACCACTCGACAAATCCGTCACCTCAACCTCAACCTGATTGAGACCCAGGATCATCTTTTCTGAATCCAACTCCAGATGGATCGGCTCCCACACATCTCGCCCCACATGCTCATAACTCACCGCCACCTGTGGTTTTCTACCCCTCGCCATCAATCTTTTGAAGCCCCCGCTCAACAGTCCAAAAATCGAAGACCCCGTCCGCACATCCTGCTGAATCGTATAGGACACTTTGTATCGCGTCTGCCCAAATTCATCGCGCTGCAAATTATAGACCTCATAATAAACGAACACACTGCGATCATTCACAAAGCTGCGCGACGGCATGGGCATCACCCACACATCGCCCTTGCGGTACTTGTCGTGAAACTCCCCCTCATCGCCAATGGACCACGCCAACTCCAGATCGCTCATCGCCAGTGAATCGGAAAATGTCGGTGCTTCCAGATCCTGCACATAAACCCCCCACTTCCCCGAATTTACATCGGCCAAATGCACCGCCATGCGATAGGTGCCAGGTGGCACTTCCAGATAAGCCACATCGGGCACAAATGTCCCCTTCTTCAACTGCCTGGAATCAACACCTCCAAAATACAAATCATCCCGAGTCCGAAACACCTCCTCGCCCTCATCGTCTGAAATCACCACCGAACGGCGCACATGCCCATTCTCATTTTCAATATCCACCTCCAGAGTCGGCACCCCGTAATACACCTCGACCCCGGTCTTGCCCTCTTCTCCTCTAAAACGCGCCACATCGTAATAAAACGCCAGCGGTTCAATCCCCGGCGGCAAATCAAAATACTCCGGCGTGGAAGCCACCAAATCGTTCAACACAGCACCCGGATGGGATCGCAAAAGCGCGGACAACCGCTCGCCCGACATACGCGTACCATCTGGCAGCGAGGGAAACTGCCACTTCCCATTGAGCAACTCATCCACAAACACAAACTCCACACCGCCGCCAACCTGCGTGTAAATCCACGACTCCCACGGCACCGACCGCTCGTTAAACGCGACGGGATAAGCAGGCTCAATGAGATTAATATTCTCGTAATCCTCAATCGGCTGTTCATCATCCACACCGCCAAAAAACGACTCCGCAGTCATGTCACCCGACGCTACAAAACCGCCCTCAAGATCCAGAGCCAACCTCTCCTTCACCACCTCGGCCTCGGCACTCGGCAACGCATTGGGCGCGTGTGACCGCGACCGATAATCCGGCTCTCCATACCGAATATACACCTCGCCGCGCCGATCCCATGGCTGCACACCTTTCGCAAAATGCGTCCTTGCGAACCACACCCGGCGATAGTGTTCTGCCTCGCGCGCAAGACCACCCGAAATCAGCGTCAAATCGCGCTTGCGCCAAAACGTCGTCAAAAACGCTGCGCGTTCATCTTCTGATAGCGACTCATAAACCTCCAACTCCTCCGGCCTTGCCACCAACTGCAAATCTTTGTAGAGCACCCGTTCCTCTGCTGGAATCGCGTCGAAATACTGCGCGAACAACGCCAATGCCCGATCAGGATCGCCCATACCTGCATAAGCTTGTGCGAGCAATGCCAACAATCGCGCTTCCCCTGGATTCTTTGTCAACGCCATCTCGCCAATCCCAACGACAGACCGGTAATTCTGCTCCTCGGTATAAGACACCGCCAATCCGTAAAGCGCATCGACATCATCCGGCCTCAGCCTCAGATATTTTTCGTACAGCAGGCGAATCTCGCCGTAATACATTTCAAAATTGTTATTCACATACCAATCCGCCAACTCCAGATACACCGGCGCGTAATCCGGCGCCAGTGCAATCACGCGGCGAAACGCATCTTCAGCATCCAGATCGCGCAACATCACTTTTGCCCGCGCCAGATACAACTCGGCATCTATCGACTTCGGATCCTTTGCCCGCGCCATCCTAAAATACGGCAACCCCTGACGCGCCCGCGTTGGTCCCCGCGCCATAAACACCCGCCCCACCCCCACATAAGCCTCTGCCGACCCGGCATACCGAATGCCCTTGCGAAACGCATTATCGGCCTTCTCAATCTCTCCCGCATTGAGATACAAATTACCCAACACAACCCATGCATCGCCATCTTTGGGCGCAGTTTTCACAGCTTCTTCCAAAACAGACAGCGAATCCGCGACCTCGGAAGTTGCCTGCCCAGCGAATAATAGAAGCAAAATCATCCACAAATTCAGTATCAAATATCTCACGTCAAATCCATTTTTTAAAGTTATCGAGAATCTTCTTTTCGCTCTCATAAATACCCTATTCGCCCCATTTACACAAGCGCAAATCTTCTGGGAAACAGAATGAAATTTGGAAGAGGTAAAATGCTCTTTGCGAAATAAGGATCAAATTATTATCATTTGTCCTCACTATGCTCGCAAGACCACAAAGGAATTTATAACTCATTCAGAAACCCATGCGTAACCTGATTCTACAAACATTTTTATTCGTACTTCTGATACACCCCCTATCTCTGGCACAGAACAACTTTTCCGTTTCGCTGGATGTAAATGGTGCGTCGGGCGATCAAGCAGCCACCTCTCTCAATGTGTCCGCGGATCAGGTAATCGCCATTCAGATCTTCGCCACAGATATACAAAATGCGAACGGCCTTGCGGTACGCTTTGAATACGATGCCAGTCAGGTTACCTATGAAGGCTTTGACGTAGGCGATGTCTTACCCAATGCTCAAGCACTCCCAGAACAAGGCACGAATCCAACTTTTGTCGAAATCGGCATTGCGTCTCTGGGCGGCCAGGCCACAGCCAAAAGCGGTTTGATCGGCACGGTCCGCTTTCGCACGACAGCCGCATTTTCCGGCACAGCGATTCGGCTGGTGCGTGCAGAACTCAGCCGAGGAGGACAATTTGAGACTATAACCCTGAATACGCGCGTTGAATTACAGTTTCAATCCGTTTCACCGGACTTCGACGGCGATGGCAGAGTAGGCTTTGCCGACTTTTTGGCATTTGGAAATCAGTTTGGAGCACGTCAGGGCGATGGAAAATATGAAGCAAAATACGACCTGGACAGCGACGGTGCGATTGGCTTTGGCGATTTTCTGATCTTTGGCAGAAGTTTTGGTCAAGAAGTATCTACGCCTATCGGTGGCGGTGAAGAGGAAACTCAGGTTACCATTCCAGATGCGAACCTGCGTGCAGCCATCGCGACCCGTCTGGGCAAGGCGAATGATGCTTCGATTACCGGGGCTGATATGGCAACCATGACGAGTCTTACCGCGCCAAAAAAGGACATTCTCGATTTGACCGGACTCGAATTTGCAACTGGCCTAACATCACTGGACCTTTCCCAAAATTTCATCTCAGACATCACACCTCTCTCAGGGCTAACCGACCTGACATCGCTGGACCTTTCCTATAACACCATCACAGATATCTCACCGTTATCGGGCTTAGCCAACCTGACAAGACTCAGACTTCACGACAATTTCTTCTCGGATATTTCACCATTGTCGGGCTTAACCAACTTGACATCGCTGAGTCTTTACGGTGACATTATGATCACGGACAGGTCCGTACTGTCTCGCCTGTCCAACTTAACTGAAATAGAGATCCCGGGTACCAACTTGCGTGCGGCGATTAAGCTCGCTATGGGCAAGTCATCAGAGGATCCGATCACCGGTTTTGAAATGGCACTCTTATCAGAGTTTGCAGCACCGGACTCGGATATTAGCGATTTGACCGGACTTGAGTTGGCAATCAATCTGACAAAGCTGAATCTTTCCAACAACAGCATCTCGGACATCGCGCCGCTGTCAGGCTTAACCAATCTAACAGAGTTGAATCTTCGGGGCACCGGTATCTCGGACATCGCGCCGCTGTCTGGCTTAACCAACCTGACAACGCTGGATCTTACGAGCACCGGTATCTCGGACATCGCGCCACTATCTGGATTAACCAACTTGACAACGCTGAATCTTTACAGCAATAGCATCTTGGACATCGCGCCGCTGTCAGGCTTGACCAACCTGACAGTACTGTGGCTTCCTTACAACAGCATATCGGACATCGCGCCGCTGTCAGGCTTGACCAACCTGAGGTCGCTGCGTCTTCACAGCAATAGCATTTCGGACATCGCGCCGCTGTCAGGCTTGACCAACCTGATATCGATATGGCTCTCCAACAACAGCATATCGGACATTACGCCGCTATCTGGACTAACCAATCTGAGAGAAGTAATTCTTTCCAGAAACAGCATCTCAGACATCGCACCGCTATCTCGATTAACCAGCTTGGAATCGCTGGTTCTTGACAACAACAGCATATCAGACATCGCACCGCTGTCTGGATTGACCAATCTGAGAGGGTTAAATCTTTCCAACAACAGCATATCGGACATCGCGCCACTGTCAGGCTTAACCAATCTGAGAGGGCTGGATCTTTCCAGAAACTCAATCATAGATTTTTCACCTTTAGTTGCAAACACGGGATTGGGTGCAGGAGACCGTGTTGATGTGACGAACAACCCGTCAAGTGCTACATCAATCAACACGCACATCCCAGCCCTGCAAAACAGAGGGGTTGACATCTCTTTTGATCCAACGCCAGTAAGTAACGACCCAACGCCTGTAAACATCCCTGATACTAATCTGCGTGCTGTCATTGCGGATAGTCTGGGCAAGGCGAGGGGTGCGACGATCACCAGGGCTGATATGTCAACCTTAATTCGGCTTGATGTGCCAAATGCAAATATCAGCGATTTAACCGGACTTGAGTTTGCAAACCGGCTGAAAAGTTTGGGTCTTGGCACAAAGTGGGTGTCTGGTGAGGGTAATGTGAATAGTAATCATATATCTAACCTTTCGCCTCTATCAAACCTGACCAACCTGACAAATCTGGATCTTTCCAGCACCGGTATCACAGATTTGTCTGTGCTATCAAGGTTAACCAATTTGACATGGCTGTCTCTTTACAACAACAGCATCTCGGACATTACATCATTATCAGGTTTGACCAGCCTGACATCGCTGTATCTCTCCAGAAACAGCATCTCGAATGTGTCTGCACTATCTGGATTGACCAGCCTAGAACGGCTGCATCTTGACAACAACTCAATCTCGGACCTCTCGCCTCTCTCCAGCTTAACCAGTCTGGGAACGCTATGGTCACTGAATAACTTAATCTCAGATATATCGCCTCTTGCAAATTTGACCAAAATGTGGCAACTCTCTCTTTCCAGCAACAGCATTTCGGACATTACACCACTATCAGGATTAATCAATCTGAGATATCTATATCTTGACAGAAACAGCATCTCGGATGTGTCTGCACTATCTGGATTGACCAGTCTGGAACGGCTATATCTTGACAACAACAGCATCTCGAACTTCGCACCTCTGGTTGCAAACACGGGATTGGGGGAAGGAGACCGTGTTGATGTGACAAACAACCCGTCAAGTACCACATCAATCAACACGCATATCCCAGCCCTTCAAAGCAGAGGGGTTGACATCTCTTTCGACCCAACGCCCTATGACCCCACGCCCGTAAGCATCCCGGATGCGAACCTGCGTGCAGCAATCGAGACCCGCCTGAACAAGGCGAGTGGAGCGACGATTACAAGGTCTGAGATGTTAAACTTAACTCGGCTTGATGCACGAAATGCGAATATCAGCGACTTGACCGGACTGGAATTTGCAACCAACCTGCAAACACTGGATTTAGGGAGTGCGTGGAGCTCTGATGGGTTGGTCAACAGCAACACGATTTCAGATTTCTCGGCTTTGTCGAGTTTAACCAATCTGACAAGCCTTGATCTGGATAGCAGCGGCATATCGAACCTTTCTGCGCTCGTTTCAGCAATTTCGGGATTGACCAATCTGCAAACACTGGTGCTTTCCAACAACAGCATCTCAGACATATCCGTGCTATCAAGTTTAACCAATCTGACAAACCTGAATCTTGGAGGAGAAGTAAGGTCTTGGGGTACAAGTGGTGTCAGGCTACGCCTTGACAGTAACACAATCTCAGATATTTCGCCCCTTTTGAGTTTAACCAACCTTCAATCTCTAAATCTTTCTGGCAATGACATATCAGACTTCTCGCCCCTTTCAAGCTTAACCAATCTGACAGACCTGGAACTTATCAATGCCAGGATTTCAAATCTATCCTTCCTATCCAGCCTAACAGGTCTGACACATCTAAATCTTACAGGGAATACCCTCTCTGACCTTTCGCCCCTGAGAAATTTGACCAGTTTGACCAGTTTGGAACTTGACGTCACCGAAATCTCGGATGTGTCTGTGCTGGCCGGGTTGACCAGTCTGGAACAGCTAATGCTTTCCTTCAACAACATCTCGGATTGGTCATCGCTCTCAGCGTTGACCAATCTGACATGGCTGAATCTTTCCTTCAATAACATTTCCAACATATCCGAATTATCGAGCTTAACCAACCTGACATGGCTGGGGCTTTCAGGTAATAGCATTTCGGACATTGCGCCATTATCAAACTTGACCAATCTGAGAACGCTAAATCTTTATAACACTGGTATTTCAGATGTGTCTGTGCTCTCAAACTTGACCAATCTGACATGGCTATCTCTCTCCAGCAATAGCATCTCAAACATCACATCATTATCAGGTTTGACCAGTCTGAGAACGCTGTATCTTGCCAGAAACTCAATCACGGACCTCTCGCCCCTGATTGCAAACACGGGATTGGGGGAAGGAGATCGAGTTGATGTACGGAATAACCCGCTGAATGCCACATCAATCAACACGCACATTCCGGCACTTCAAGGGAGAGGAGTTAATGTGCAGTTTGGCGCGTCGAAGCCCGGGGTTGAGGAGACAGAGCCGCGCATGCCCTATCCAGAAAACGAGGACATCGTGAACGGAGGAAGACCATGAACCGCCTGATATGTTTTCTCACACTGTTCTTTATGATCTCGCAGCCGATCTTTGCCCAAGAAAGTGGCGTGCCTTTTGCGGTTGATGTTTCTAACAGACCGACCGTACTCACCCTCGATTTTTCCACGCACGACTACGAACTCATCCTCTATTCGTTCAAGACGGATGAAACCGATTATAACCGCACCTTTAACTTCGTCGTCACCGGTACATTTGGCGCGTCCAAACCCCCGGTGTTTTACGCAGATAGACCTGCACACCGGGCAATATCCACAGACCGTGACCGACTGGAATACCAGCTTCGGCAATCAGATCGCGCGATTGCGCGCCGCCTGCAACAAACCGGAGGATATCAGCCCGTAGCTGCCAAGACAGCGGTACAGCAACAAATTGGCAGCACCCGCCAGTACATCTTCAGCTTTGGCAGGCCCGAAGACGACACCCCCATCACAGCGACCCTTGTTGCAACCAGTGCGCGTGCCCATGGGTATCTCGACATAGCCGATACTGGCAAACTGCACACCGCGCGTATCCAGTCGCACCTCGACCATTTTAGCACAGAGGCTTATCCCATCGCCACATCTATCTTTGGCAAGGAATCCGATGTGGATAACGATGGCAAAGTCCACTTCCTTTACACCTCGCGGGTTGACAATGCGGGTAGCGGCTCCGCTGATGTTCACCCTATCCAGTCAGGTGATGGAGAATACCCATCTCACAATGTCAGTGGGATTGCGGGTTTTTACACCATCCGGACGGTGCTGCCCGAAAATCAGGGGGGCAATGGCAACATGGCCGACTTAATGTATCTCAGCCCCACCATATCGAGCCAGACATTTTACCAATCCCTGCTCGCACATGAATTTCAACACCTCATCAGTTGTAACCAACATGTACTCTTGCGAAACGGTCACTGCGAAGAATCCTGGCTCAATGAGGCCATGTCCCATGTTTGCGAAGATTTGATCGGGCGGCATACACAGGGCGGCAACCGCAATCTCATCAGCCAATACCGCAACGAGCCGTATCATTATTCTTTAACGGGACCTGCGATCTTTAGCACCGGGATTCGCGGAGCAGCCTATCTCTTTGCCCGAAGCCTCATGGAAGACTTTGGTGACGATGTTCTATCTCGGCTGGTACAAACCGCCAATATCGGCATCGCCAATGTCGAACATGCAACGGGTCAACCCTTTCACCCCATCTTTGACCGCCATCTATCGCGCCTGTTCTTAAACGGCACGGGCCTCAATAAGACACTCAACTACACCCCGCCCTTTTTGCAAAACGCAACATCTCCCAAGGAATTTTCAATCTCACCTGAGACACCATCTGTCCGCTTAGATATCAAACCGCTCTCCGTGGCCTACTTGCGCCTCAAAAGCAATCAACCACAAGTCACCATCAACATCTTCACCGATGCCGAAGGTGATTTTCGCGCACAACTCATCCCCATTCCGCGCAGTGGCAGTATCGCGCCCTCACCCGATTTTGATGGCAATGGACGCGTTGGATTCTCAGACTTTGTGCTGTTTGCCAGAGCGTATGGCACGCGCAGTGGACAAGCGAACTTCGATTCCAAATTTGATCTCGACGGCGATGGTCGGATTGGGTTTTCTGACTTTGTGTTATTTGCCAATGCTTATGGTAAGCCCGTCAGTGGATAATGAACCATTTTTCAGGAGGTATGCCATGTTTAAGTACGTAACAACATTGATGTTCCTACTCCTACCTGCCTATGTACACGCAGCACCAACCGCATCGGATTGCGATTTCAACAACAGCGGCAAAGTGGATTTTGCCGATTTTGTCGCATTCTCACAGGGATATGGGACAACCCAGAACCAATATGACTTAAACGGAGACGGTACAGTCAATTTTCGAGACTTTGTCATTTTTGCCCAATTCTACGGGCAGACAATCACCACGACCACCCCTCCGCCAACCACCGATGCTCCCGTTGGCATTGAAGTTGGGATGCAAGCCCCCGACTTCACGCTGAGAACCCCCACCGGTGAGCGATTCAACCTACAGGAACAACGCGGCAAACCCGTATTTCTCAACTTCTGGGCAACCTGGTGTGGTCCCTGCGTTGCTGAAATGCCCGACATGCAAAAGCTACAAAAAACCATGGGCGACTCTATCCAGATCGTCGGTATTGATCTGCGAGAAACGCGCAGCCAAGTGCTGCGTTTTATAACAAGATACGGCTACACCTGGACTTTTGTTCTCGACTCAACGGGAGAAGTGGCCACAGTGTATGGGGCATCGGCGATTCCCACCTCTTATTTTCTCGATGCTAAGGGCGTGATTGTCCGCAAGTTTGTTGGTTCTTCAAACTACGAAACGTTTTTAGAAGCGACGCGACTGGCGATTGACAATTAAAGACGGTGAGACGAGAGATGTAAGAGGTAAGAGAGCACTCAAAACCGCCCAAAAGCGTTCAGCAGTCAGCGGACGACCATAGGGATCGCCCCTACAAACCACAATAGCACCGTAGAGGACGGCTCTTATGCCGTCCCCAGCAGTCAGCTTTAAAATTTATAACTCAGGGAGAAATGATGCGGAACCTGATTCTATCAACTTTAGCAACACTTGCACTTTTGATACACCCGCTATCTCTCTCTGCTCAGAATAGCTTTTCCCTATCGCTGGATGTAAATGGTGAAACGGGCGATCAAGCGGTTACATCCCTTAATGTGTCCCCCAATCAAGTTGTCGCTATTCAGGTCTTCGGCAATAACATCCAAAATGCGAACGGCCTTGCGGTGCGCTTTGAATACGACGCCAGTCAGGTGACTTATGAGGGCTTTGATGCAGGCAATGTCTTGCCCAATGCTCAAGCACTCCCAGAACAAGGGACGAATCCGACTTTTGTCGAAATCGGCATCGCGTCTTTGGGCGGCCAGGCCACGGCCAACAGAGGACTGGTCGGCACGGTTCGCTTTCGCGCAACAGCCGCGTTTTCGGGCACAACACTTCGGCTGGTGCGTGCAGAACTCAGCCGAAGTGGACGCTTTGAAACCATCATGCCGAATATTCGCATTGCGTTACAAGGGGCACCCACACCCGCCAACTTTTCCCTGTCTTTGGATGCGGATAGTGCCTCAGGTGATCAAGCAGTTACATCTGTCAATATATCCACAGATGAGATGATTGCCATACAGATCTTTGGACAAGATATTCGGAATGCAAGTGGTGTCTCTATTCGCTTTGAATACGACGCGAATCAGGTGACTTACGAAGGCTTTGATGTGGGCGATGTCTTGCCCAATGCACAATCACTCGCAGAGCAGAGCACGAATCCAACTTTTATTCAGATCAGTCTTGTGTCTTTTGGCGGTCAAGCCACAGCCAACAGCGGTCTGGTGGGCACAATTCGCTTTCGCACAATGGATGCGTTTTCCGGCACAGCAATACGGTTCGTGCGTGCCGAACTCGGTCGAAGTGGGCAAATTGAAAGTATAACCATAGATGTGCGTGTTGAATTAAAGTTACAGGTCCTTACGCCAGACTTTAACCGCGACGGTATGGTTAATTTTGCCGACTTTTTGGCATTTGGAGGTCAGTATGGGGCACGTCAGGGCGATGGAAGATATGAAGCGAAGTACGACCTGGACAGCGATGGTGCGATAGGCTTTGGCGATTTTCTGATCTTTGGCAACAGCTATGGCCAGGATGCCTCTACGCCTGGCGGCGGTAGTGGCGGCGGTGGCACAGGCAGTCCAGACCTGATCGTGGAATCACCATCAGTGAGCGATAGCACCCTGACAGCAAGGCAATCCTTCACACTACAGGCAACCGTCCGCAATCAGGGCAGTGGTCAATCCACTGCAACGACCTTGCGGTATTATCAATCTGTCAATGCGACCATATCTGCAAGCGACACACGGGTAGGTAGTGATGCCGTAGGCAGCCTGAATGCTTCGAGTAGCAGTGTGGAATCAGTCAGTTTGAACGCCCCATCAAGTGCAGGGACATACTACTACGGCGCGTGTGTTTCGTCAGTGTCTGGCGAGTCAAATACGGGTAACAACTGCTCGGATGCGGTTCGCGTCACGGTCAGCAGTGGCGGTGGCAGCACAACGAACGTTGACATTCCAGATGCGAACCTGCGGGCTGTCATTGAGAACAGTTTGGGCAAGGCGCGTAATGCATCAATTACCCGGGCAGAGATGGCTACCTTGACGCGCCTTGAGGCACCCAACTCGAACATCAGTGATTTGACCGGGCTTGAGTTTGCAACGAATCTAACGCGATTGGACCTTGGTGCAGAGAGGGTGTATCGCAGGGAGGTCAGAAACCATCTGCAGGGCTTTGTCAGACGGAGGGAAAGTGGAGCTAACAGCAACGCGATATCCGACCTCTCACCTCTTTCAGCTCTGATTAAGCTGGAATACCTGAACCTTGGCAATAACGTGATATCTGATATATCCGCACTATCTGGCCTGACCAGTCTAACATATCTGGATCTTTACGACAACGTCATCTCTGATATATCCGCACTGGCAGGCTTGACTAATCTGACATCGTTGGATCTTTACAACAACTTGATCTCAGACGTATCTGCGCTATCCGGCATGACCAGGCTGGAAAAGCTATTTCTTGGAAAAAATGTGATCTCAGACATATCTGCGTTGACGAACTTAACCAGTCTGGAAACCCTGAATCTTGAAGAAAACGTGATTTCAGACGTATCTGCGCTGGCAGGCTTGACCAAACTGATAGATCTAGATCTTGAAGAAAACGTGATTTTGGATGTATCGGCACTGGCGAACTTGACCAATCTAAAATGGCTGGATCTTGAAGATAATGTGATTTCAGATGTATCTGCGCTGGCAGGCTTGACCAAGCTGGAAAGACTTTTTTTTTATGGCAACTTGACCTCGGACCTCTCGCCACTATCTAACTTAATCAATCTGACAGACCTGGGGCTTGGAGGCAACGTGATCTCGGATGTATCGGCACTGGCGAACTTGACCAAACTGATAAGGCTGAGTCTTACCAGAAACACCATCTCAGACCTCACTCCCCTGAGCAACTTGACCAATCTTGAAAGGCTATTTCTTAACACAAACACTATCTCAGGCCTCACCCCGCTGGGCAACCTGACCAACCTGACAAATCTACAGCTTTGGAGTAATAACATCTCGGATGTGTCACCGCTCGGCGGCTTAACCAACCTGGAAAGTTTGTATCTTCACGGAAATCCGGTATCGGATGTGTCGGCACTTAGCGGCTTAAACAATCTGACATTCATAGGGCTTAACGGAACTGTTATCACAGACGTGTCTGCGCTTGTGTCTGCGCTGTCTGGCTTACCCAACCTGACAGGGATATTTCTTGCGGGCAACGTGATATCGGACATATCAGCACTTTCGCGCATGACCAACCTGAGAGAACTGGAACTTTCCAACAACGTGATCTCAGATATCTCGGCACTCTCAGGCTTAACCGATCTGAAATGGCTGTATCTTGGCTTCAACGGCATCTCGGACATCGCACCATTGGTCGCAAATATGGGATTAGATAGTGAAGATAGGATTGATTTGAGAGGAAACCCGCTAAGTGACACATCGCTCAACACGCACATCCCGGCACTTCAAGGTAGAGGAGTTAATGTGATCTTTGGTGCTTCCAAGTCCGGATTTAAAAAAATAGAGCGGGGCATGATACCTGAGAAATGGGAGGCAATTACCCCATAATTTCAACTCTTATACTGATATTATCAGTGATAAGCGGTCAGTTTTAAACAAAAGGAGTTTGTAACTCATGCGTAAACTGATTCTTTCAACATTATCAACATTCGCACTTCTGATATACCCTCTGTCTCTTTCGGCGCAAAATAGCTTTTCTGTTTCGCTGGATGCGGATGGTGCGGCAGGTGATCAAGCAGTCACATCTGTCAATGCGTCCGCTGATCAAGTTGTCGCCATTCAGATCTTCGGCAATAACATTCAAAATGCCAACGGCCTTGCCGTGCGCTTTGAATACGATGCCACGCAGGTTGTGTATGAGGGCTTTGAAGCGGGCAATGTTTTCCCAAATGCTCAAGCACTCCCAGAGCAGGGCACGAATCCAACTTTTGTCGAAATCGGCATTGTGTCTTTTGGTGGACAGGCCACGGCCAACAGCGGCCTATTAGGCACAATTCGCTTTCGCACGATGGAGACATTTTCGAGCACGGAAATTCGGCTGGTGCGTGCAGAACTTGGTCGCGGAGGACAATTTGAAAGCGTAACCTTGGATGTGGGCATTGCGTTACAAGGGGCACCCACACCTACCAACTTTTCCCTGTCTTTGGATGCGGATAGTGCCTCAGGTGATCAAGCAGTCACATTTGCCAATGTGTCCACCGATGAGACCGTCACCATTCAGATATTCGGCAAAGACATTCGGAATGCAAATGGTATTTCTGTTCGCTTTGAATACGACGCAGATCAAGTGACTTACGGGGGCTTTGACGCGGGCGATATGTTACCCAATGCACAATCACTTATAGAGCAAGGCACAAATCCAACTTTTATTCAGATCGGCATTGTGTCTTTTGGTGGTCAGGCCACGGCCAACAGCGGCCTATTAGGCACAATTCGCTTTCGCACGATGGAGACATTTTCGAGCACAGCGATACAGTTGGTGCATGCGGAACTCGGTCGAGGTGGACAAATTGAGGCACTGACACTTTCTGAAAATGCCATTCCAATTGAATTTACTATCGTACTGGTCAAAGCTCAACCGGTGCTTGATATAGAAAAAACAAAGATTGATTTCGGTACTATCGATGTTGGGAAAATCGCTCAACAAACTTTCACGATCAAAAACACAGGTACGGGTCCGCTTGAGATTACAGGCATTGAAAGCGATGTGTCGGGTTTGACGTTTGATCCTGTGATGTTTACACTATCTCCGGATAGTTCACGCACAGTTACGGTCACGTTTTCCAATGCCACAGAAGGCGAGTTTTCGGGAAGTATCAATATTTTGAGCAATGATCCAGATCGTGCGAAGCATACGCTATCGATTTCTGGCATTGTCCAGCCGCTTTCTGTGGAAGCCAAATCGGATTTTAACAGAGATGGCACAATCGACTTTGCTGATTTTCTCCTGCTTGTGAGTGCATTTGGATCATCTGAGTCCAAATACGATATCGATGGCAACGGTACTGTTGACTTTACCGATTTTCTCATGTTCGTGCAGGTTTTTGGAAAAACTGTCAACGGATAAAAAAACTATGTATAAACGGATTCTGTTCATCCTATCAACACTCGCACTTCTGATATACCCGCTGTCTCTCTCGGCACAGAATAGCTTTTCTCTATCATTGGATGTGGATGGTGCCGCAGGTGATCAAGCGGTCACGTCTCTCAATATGTCTGTTGATGAGATTATCGCCATTCAGATATTCGGCAAAGACATTCAAAATACGAACGGCCTTGCTGTGCGCTTTGAATACGATGTCGCGCAGGTTGTGTACGAGGGCTTTGATGTGGGCGATGTGTTGCCCAATGCCCAGGCGCTCATAGAACAAGACACAAGCTTTGTCGAAATCGGCATTGCGTCTTTGGGTGGTCAGGCGACCGTCAATAGTGGTCTGGTGGGCACGGTTCGCTTTCGTACAACAACCGCGTTTTCGGACACAGCGATTCGGCTGGTGCGTGCAGAACTCAGTCGGAGTGGAAGGTTTGAAAATGTAACCTTGAATATGCGTGTTGAGTTACAGTTACAAGACCTTACACCAGACTTTAACCGCGATGGCGTGGTTAATTTTGCCGATTTCCTGGCGTTTGTAGCTCAGTTCGGAACACATCAGGGCGATGAGAGATACGACGCGAAGTATGATCTGGACAGCGACAGTGCGATTGGCTTTGGCGATTTTCTGATCTTTAGCAGCAACTTTGGCAAAGAGGTATCCACGCCCGGCAGCGGTGGAAGTACAACGACAGTTACCATTCCGGATACGAACCTGCGCGTAGCGATTGAAACGGCACTGGGCAGGACGAGAGGGGCACCAATCAGCAGAGCAGAGATGGCGAGCTTGACGCGCCTTGACGCACCGAACAAAAATATCAGTAATTTGACCGGACTTGAGTTTGCAACCAATCTAACAAGGCTGTCTCTTGACGAAAATCAGATCTCGGATGTGTCCGCACTGGCTGGCTTAGATAAGCTAAAAAGCCTACAGCTTGGCTATAATGTGATCTCGGATATGTCCGCGCTATCTAACTTGACCAGCTTGGAGTCTTTGACCCTTAGCGCCAACCTCATATCGGACATATCAGCACTATCTAACTTGACCGATCTAAAATGGGTGAAGCTTTTCAAAAACCAGATCTCGGATGTGGCTGCGCTATCGGGATTGACCAGCCTGGAGTCTTTGGACCTCAGTACCAACGTCATATCGGACATATCGCCACTATCTAACTTGACCAATCTAAAATGGCTGTCCCTTGACGAAAACCAGATCTCAGGTATGTCCGCGCTGACCAGCTTAACAAACCTGACAAATCTACAGCTTGCCAAAAACCAGATCTCGGACATGTCTGCACTATCTAACTTAACCAGCCTGACATACCTGCATCTTTCCGACAACGCAATCTCAGACGTGTTCGCGCTATCTAACTTGACCAGCCTGGAGTATCTGAACCTTCACATCAACGTCATATCGGACATATCGCCACTATCTAACTTAACCAATCTGACAAATCTATATCTTTCCAGAAACAACATCTCGGATCTTTCACCGCTGGTCGTAAATACGGGATTGGGTAGTGGAGACGAGGTTAATGTAAGGGACAACCCCTTGAGTACCACATCACTCAACACGCACATCCCAGCCCTTCAGGCCAGAGGAGTTGATGTGCAGTTTGGGGCATCAAAGCCCGCGGTTAATGAGATTGAGCCTGGATCGCGGCTCAAAATCATGCCGCGATGACAACATTTATTTTTCATAACACAACGCCTTTTCCTTGACAATTAAAAACGCTTATAATAAATTTACTCGCAGACAAGAAAACTATTGTATTTTTGAACAACACATCTGTTCTTTATCTGGATTACGATGGATTTGTTTCCAATGCCTGCAAGTGCTCACAGCACCTGCAAAATAGCAACTGCACTATCTGTCTTCTGCCTTAATTTGTAAGGCTGTGATGGTCGTAGTTGCTTTTTTTATTGGAAAAATTGAGGACCATAATGGCATTGACAAAAATTAAACAGGGACTCGACCTTCCCATTAGCGGCGTACCCGATCAATCCACAGTACAAAATGGCAAGCCAGTCC
>JAJEAX010000341.1 GCA_022822565.1 Candidatus Latescibacterota bacterium | reverse complement strand
CCTGTATAAACGCATCCGCAGATGGACGCAGATAAACGCAGATAAAAAGCAAGAGGCGAGACGCCGCGATGCCATGCTCAACGCAGCGTGCCAACACCCCTTAACTTATGAACCCGGCACAGACACCGTGTACAGCGACCTCGGCTTTCTCACCCTGGGAAAAATCCTCGAAACCATCGGCAGCCAGCGCCTGGATCACCTCGTCAAACAGCACATATTCGAACCGCTCAAAATGAACGACACCTTCTACTGTCCACCGCCCCATCTCAAACACCGCATTGCCCCCACGGAAGATGGCTCCGACTTGCGCGATCACCTCGTACATGGTGAAGTCCACGATGAAAACGCCGCCGCAATGGGCGGTATCGCCTCCCACGCCGGCCTGTTTTCCACAGCGCATGACCTGTCGAAATGCCTGCTCGCATGGCTCGGCGCAGGCATCTTTCCCAAACGAAGCATTCCACAATTTACCACCCGCGCCAATATCGCGCCCAACAGCACCTGGGCACTCGGCTGGGACACCGTCTCCCTCGGCGGAAGTTCGAGCGGCCGCTACTTTAGCAAACAATCCTTTGGCTCTCTCGGATTCACCGGCACATCCGTATGGGCAGACCCCATCCGCGACCTCGGCGTCATCCTCCTCACCAACCGCGTACACCCCACCCGCGAAAACACGCAAATTGCCCATCTCCGACCCGAATTTCACAACGCCATATCCGAAGCCTTAATCGAATAAAAAAAGGAGCAAGTCCTTATGACATTGCTCCTCTTTTTACTTTCAAAAATCCAACATCACCGCGTCACCCGAATTGTCCACCCGCCCTGCGGCTCGGGATTTTTAACCGTCAGAGTAATTCTTCGCAACAAATCGCCCCAAACCGTCTTCAATCGCGCATCTTCAATCGCGATATTCTCAATCGCCACATCGAACACATCCGCCTCGTAATGCAAACGCCCCTCGCCCGACATGCGTCCATCCGCCAACGCCACCTCACTCAACGCAATTGTACCATCGCCCTGATCTTCAACGCCACATGCCGTCAACACATTCATCACAATATCGCCCGTCACGGATTTCAACGCATATTGATCTGTAATCGTCACACCCTCGCCGCGATGCAAAACAACCGTCCGCATCCACGAATCGATCTGTGCCTCTGGCGGATAGGCCTGTGCCAGATCCAGTGTAAACGTCGCATCCGCCCCATTCGCCTCATAAGACACATCCCGAGCCGCAATATCGTAGTGATAATCAATCCCCGCCTCGGAATAAACCCGCCCGGGAATCTGCATCTGTCCATTCACCGTCGGCAACGTGTGATATTGAGACTGCATCGTCCAGATATCATACCGCGTACTGCTAAACGTCTTCGCCGTATAAGTCTCGACCCCCGCATCCACGAGCACTGGCTTCCCGTCCAAATAGACCACCACATGCCCGATATCATTGTGATTGTGACTCTCGGCATTGTGCCCGCCCTTTGCCCCCACAAAAAATCCATCTGCCGATCCTTCCTGGTCGCGTGCGACAAACACCTCAATCTCATCCAAAAACACATCGCGCGGCAACGGCGGCGCAGCATCTGCATCGAGAATCTCATCCAGCGAAAACAGCGCGGGCAATGCGCGTCCCATACTCCCAAAAGACTCCGAAACACCCTTCTCGGCAGCACCCTGTTGTTTTGCTGCCCACGCGCCAAGAGACACCATTGCGCCATCCCCAATGCGCTTGCCATAGCCATAGACCACCGCAAAAGCTGGCATCACCACAGGCGATGCATCGGCAAAATTGATAAAATATCGATCCGCAATTTGCACCCGATAGATAAACTTGCCAATATTCTGAACGAGCGGTTCATCGTACACATCAATCGCCCCACCCGTTGCACTGTAAAGCCACTCCAAACAATCGTAAAGCGATGCCCCCGCACGCCCCCAATAGCCCGGTCCCTCGTCACAACCCCCATCCTCTGGATACGGATCGATAAAATGATCCACAGTCTGCATCGCCTTAAACACCGAAGCAACCCGACGCGCCGCATCGGTCTCCATCAACAAAGTAGAAGTCAACCAATTCGACACAATCCACGGATTCCAATTGTTCACGCGCGCACCCGAATACCCCATCCAGCCAAAATCTTCGCGCTCCAACAAAGGCGTCAAAATGCGATACTGCATCTCACGCGCAATGCGCGGCACAATCAAAGGCGAAACCGCATCGAGTTGCGCGCCGAGCAAATACACCGTCCACGCCAGCAATTCCGACGTCTCTGCGGCAAACAAATCGACAATCGGCTCAGCCGTATCCGGCAGACCACTACCCGCCTCTTGCACGCCAATATGCGCGGGCACGCCCCAAAAAGACTCCTCGCAAATACACCAGATACCATTGGTAATATCATCCAAAAATCGGCCTTTGCCCTCCACGCATTCCGCCAGAACCAGATCGGACAGCGCCGTGCGCCGTCCAAAACTCAAGCTCTCGTACCGCGAACGGTTGCCATTGCGCGCATAATCCAAAAACCGCACCGCGGGCACACCCGGCCATTCAAAATTCAGGCGATCTTTCCCCCGCGCAATTTGCGCCTGTCGAACGGGCTCTGGCAACGCGTCCCACGCATAGCGCATCAACGCCGTGGGAAAAGGCCGCCAGTCATCCCGCGAAATCAAAATATCTTTTAACACATCTTCCGAATACTTTTGCGAAAGCATTTATTCCTCCATTTAGCGGATAGACCCTATCCATTTTCCTCTGTTCATTTTTCCTGTTCGTGATTTATTTTCTCCTGAATCACTATACATCTAAATATCTGACAGAAAGGAATAAAATGCCACTCAAAATTGCACAAATCGGCAGCGACGGACATCAGAACATGGTACTCGACGGCATCGCGCACATCCCCGACGCACAACTCATCGCCTGTGCCAAAGGGCATCCCGACGACACCCTCGCCAGAGTCAAAGCGCACGCGGCATTTACCGCACACACCCGCCTGTATGACGACTATCGCCACATGCTCGACACCGAAGAAATCGATCTCGTCAGCATCTGCCGCCCGTATTCCCTCAATGCCGAAGCCTCAATAGCCGCAGCAAGCCGAGGAATCGACATCGTCAGCGAAAAACCCGTAGCAACCACTCTTGAAGATCTCGACGCCCTTGAAACAGCGGTCAAAAACAGCGGGATTCGCCTCACCGCCATGTTTGGCCTGAGACTATCCCCCGCATTTCGCGCAGCACATCAGGCAGTTCAAGACGGCCTCATCGGCGAACCCATTCTGGCGACCGCGCAAAAATCCTATCGCTTTGGCACGCGCCCAGACTTTTTCAAAAAACGAGAAACTTATGGCGGCACAATCCCCTGGGTCGCAATCCACGCCGTCGATTACACGCGCTGGACAACCGGGCGTGAATACACACAAGTCGCCGCCCTTCACGGCAACCTCGCCCACCCCGACTACCCCGGCTGCGAAGACCACGGCGGCATGCTCTTCCGCCTGAGCAATGGCGGCACGGCAATGATCAACCTCGATTATTTGCGCCCACCAACAGCGCCCACCCACGGCGACGACCGCCTCCGAATCGCCGGGTCAGAAGGCGTCATCGAAGTCATCGACGACCGCACGCACCTGATTCGCTCAGACGAAGCACCCCGCGACCTGACCCTGCCCCCCGAAGAAAATTTCCTCGTCAACCTCCACGGTGAACGCACGGGCAAAGCACCCCACATCATCGGTCCCGACGAAGCCATAAAAGTCACGCGCCTGTGCCTGCATGCACGCGAAGCCGCCGACACGGGAAAAATGATCGCGCTATGACCCCAAAAATGCAACCACAGATGAACACAGATGGACACGGATGAAAGCTCTCTCGTGTCTCACCTGTGGGGGCTGGGTGGCCCTCTCACGTCTTTCGTCTCACGTCTCACCGCTTTAACACCAGCGGATAATCCGTCAAATTTTGCACCCCGTCTTCCGTCACCAAAAACGTATTCTCCAACCGAATGCCCCCGTTCAATGCCTCGCTATACGCACCCGGCTCACAGGAAAAAACCGTACCCACCTCAAAAATACCTTCTCGGTCCCGGTTCAAATCGGGCGGCTCGTGTGCGCGAATCCCCACGCCGTGCCCCGCGTGATGAATCAGCCCGATATCAGACAGATGCGGATGCTCGCGGATTCTCTCATCAATCGCGTGCCACAGTTCGGTACCCCGTCCACCGGGCCCTACCAGATTGGGAACATCCTCTAAAATAGCTTTCAAAAGATCGTACACCGACGCCTGCAAATCCGTGGGATCGCCTACGGCAAAGGTGCGGCACAGATCGGACCAGTACCCGTGATATTCCGTCTGTGCGTCAATAACATACAACTCCCCATCTTCAATAATCCGATCTCTGGCCAGCCCGCCCAATTGCCCGCACTGGTAATCGCCCCCGTGGTGCAGCACCTCACCAGCCGCGTGCAGTGCCACCTGTTGCCCCGCCGCGAGCACATCCAGCTCATTCACGCCCGGCGCAATCACCTCTTGCACGCGATCATAAGCCCGCAGATTAATATCAATCGCCTTTTGCAACATCGCAACTTCATCGACATCCTTACTCATCTGCTGTGCAATCAGCAAATCGTCTATCCCCACCCACGCACAGCCCAGAGCATCTGCCACCGTATCGGCGAGCAACCTGGGCGTGGCTTCCTGCTGCCAGCCCAAACGAGAAATACCACGACAATCGCGGAGCTTCTGCGCCACCGCCGCATCCAGCAAGCGCATCGGATCGGGATTCATCGTATAGAGCACATGCGAATCGTACACCACGCGCTCATCCACAGCCACATCCCCTTCGTCAGTCGTTGACGCCAGCCACGATCCCCCATCGGTCTCCAAATACAGAAGCGCGGGAAAAGAAAATGAGGGATATGCCCCCAAGAGCGCGCCGGTCAAATAGTAAATATCCCGATAATCTGTAATGATAACCGCGTCAATCCCCTCCTCGGAGAGACGCGCTCGAAACCGCTGCTGCCGATTGCGACAACCTTCCAGAGTGAGCATAACATCATGTCCTTTCCGTGAAATTATATTGGTAAATCCCCATTTTTTTTGCATAATACAGGGCGCATTTTTAAAATCAACCCAATTTAACAACAGGAGTGCATCATGCCAGAAAAAAAAGTCCGCGTATGTGTCGTCGGTATGGGCATTGGAAAACCCAATGGCCGCGCCCTTGCGAAAAATGATCGCGGCGAAGTCGTCGCATTGTGCGACCTCATACCCGAAAGAATGGAAGAATTTGCCCGCGAACTGCCCGGCGAACAAAAATTCTACACCGATTACAAAGAAATGTGCAAAGCCCCCGACATCGACGCGGTTTTTGTAGGCACCCCAAACCAGTGGCATGTGCCCGTCGCTCTCGAAGCCGTCAAAAACGACAAACACGTCATGGTCACCAAACCGCTATCGGACTCTGAGCAGGCAGCAAAAGAACTCGTCGAAGCCGCCGAAGCGTCTGGCGTCGTCAACATGATGTCGCTCTCCACCCGATTCTCCGACCAGTGCCAATACCTGGGAGACCTCGCGCGCGAAGGCTATTTTGGCGACCTTTACTACGCCCGCGCCCGCAGCGTGCGCCGAAGCGGCATCCCCGCGTGGAACCTCGGATTCATCCAAAAAGGCGGCGGCGCATTCCGCGACATGGGCGTCCACGTTCTCGACGCCGTGTGGTACTTACTCGGCATGCCCAAACCCGTCACCGTCACAGGCGTGTGCGGCGCAAAATTTGGCCCGCGCGGACGCGGCTATTGGGGCTTTAGACAAGTTCCACGCAGCACCTACGAACAATACGCCGCAGACGACTATGCCGGCGGATTCATCCGCTTTGAAAACGGCGCGGGCCTCCAGGTCGAAAGCTTCTGGGCATCTCACCAGCCCAACGAACTCCAGATCGAGCTCTTTGGCGACGAAGCAGGCGCGCAATTCCGCCCGCTCAAACTCTACAAAACACAGGACGGCGTCCCGCACGACATCGCCGTCGATATCCCGCTCGCAACACAAGCCTGGGACCGCATTGCGGGCCACTTTATCGACTGCATCCTCGACGGCAAAACCTGCGAAGCCCCCCTGCGCCACGGATATCAAGTACAGCAAATGATGGAAGCCGTGCTCGAAAGCGGCGAAACAGGACGGGAAATTCGCATTGATTAGGAGATTCTCATGACTGGCTTACACATCACAGTCGGACAAAAAAACGCCGACATTATCGGCAATGACAACCGCGCATTGCAAGCCGCGGTCGATTACATCGCCACACTCGGCGGAGGCACGGTTGAAATCCTATCCGGCACGTACATCATGCGCGACGCGCTCCATCTTCGCAGCAACATCACCGTCAAAGGACAGGGTGAAAATACCACATTGTGGAAGACAGATGGCGTTGAGACCTCGCTTCTCCTCGATGGGGATTTTGGCGAAGAACAGATCACCCTTAAAAATCCCGATGAATTCAAAGTGGGCTATGGCGTCAGCATCACAGACGATCATGGTGGTGGATTTCACACCGCCGTCGGCACCATCCTCTGGCAAAAGGACAACACCTTTGGCGTCAATGTGCCCATGGGGGGCGATTACCTCGTCTCTCGCAATGCGCGCGCTGCAACCACCTTCCCGGTCATCAGCGGCTACCACATCGAAAATGCCCGGGTCGAAAATCTGACTGTAGATGGCAACCGCGAAAACAACCCGCACCTCAACGGTTGCCGCGGCGCCGGCATATTCCTCTATCGCGGGCACCATACAGCGATACAAAACTGCGCGATCAAAAATTATCACGGCGATGGCATCAGCTTCCAGCAGAGCCAGCATGTCACAGTCGAAAACTGCACCTGCACGGGCAATACCCACCTGGGCCTGCACCCGGGCAGTGGTAGCCAGCACCCCATCATCCGCAACTGCCGCTCGGAAAACAACGGGCGCATTGGCCTCTTCCTGTGCTGGCGCGTAAAACACGGCATCTTTGAAAACAACGACCTCATCGGCAATGGCGACACGGGCATCTCCATTGGTCACAAAGACACCGACAACCTGTTTTCCAACAATCGATCACTGCGCAACGGCTGTGAAGGCATACTCTTCCGCAACGAATCCGAACCCATGGGCGGGCACCGAAACACCTTTGAGAACAATCAGATTCTCGACAACGGCGACAAAAACAAAGGCTATGGCATACGCATCCTGGGGGAAACCCACGACCTTACCTTCACAAATAACCGCATTGGCAATGACGAAACCGCAATACAGCGCATAGGTGTACACATCGGCGAAAAAACCGACCGCATACACCTCAACAACAACGACCTATCCGGCAATCTCGACGCCGAAATCGAAGACACGCGACAAGTCGTTGCTGTCTAAACAAAATTGACTTTTTGCTGTGATCGCATATTTTGTTCACGACATTGGAAGGGAAATACATGACCCAAAATGCTTTCTGAGCGCATAGTAGGAGAGGCACATGGCTCTGATCGAGAATCTGGAACATGAAGGCTGGGAGAAATTTCTTCGGGATAGTTTCCGGTATGCACTCGAAGTCTTAAAGAATGACCGCTTCAGATCCGTCGGTAGTTCTGTAGATGATCTGAAAAGTTGGCTTACTGCGGGTGGGGTCGCCCGGGTCCGCGAGCACCTCAACAAGCAGATGGAAATGCGCCGTTTTCCCTTATCCCGAAAAGTGGCAGTCAACGACTGCATTGAGCAGTTGGTACAAGAGAACCGGGGTGCGCTTCTGGACTTGATGGCCGATGGTATTGTACCTGATACAAGGCAGGATCAGTTCGAAATCTACGGCCTGTCGGAGCAAGACTTTCAAGATATTCTCAGCCGCATAATAGCGGGTAAACGTCCCTTCGAAGAATGGATGCATGCACATGGGCATTCTGACGAAGAGATAGAGGAGATATACAGGATAATTGACCAGTGGTTGATGCAGAGGGGTATCATCCCTCATTAGATAGATGAGAAAAAATATTGAATATCGACTCGGGGACATTCTAAATGCCAAATAAAGAAGCCCTCCTGCGAAGAACAGGAGGGCTTCTTTATTTGCTGATCAGTCAATACATTTCTCTACTATCCGACCTGTAGTTCAGTCAAAAAATCATCCAAAGGTCTGGTTCTGCCTTGTCGATATTCTTCATACCCCTCCGCAATCTGCTTCTGCATCTCGAGATCCTGGAGTTCTAACCAATCTTCCATATCATCTATATCCATAATATTAACAATAGGAGTTGTTTTCTTCAAGATCGCCCCCTCTGTGTAATATCGATTATTGCGATGATATTTGTATCCGGCATTAGATCCGGCTTATTCCTCAAAGGGCACATTAATAGATTCGGGAAAGTCTGGAAACAGGACGGACGTTGATATTTTACCCTGAATGTCCCAAAAAGTAATGGCACCCGATTCTTCACAAATCCATACTTCTAAAGCACCGCGCTCGATATAAAGATCTTTCTTCTCTTCCATTTCATCCATGGAATTGCTCGGTGACATAATCTCAATGCACAATTCGGGTGCAGCCGGATAAGGTGTATCCAATTGATGAACAGAAAAAAAATCACTGCTCCCCCAAATAACATCCGCCACTTTCACGCCTTGTGATGTTTCAACAGAACATTCGTTAAACGTGTGTCCATCCGATTTTTGCACTGCCAATAACATCGCAATCGCCATCTGGAGGAAACTATGTCGATTTGAAGCCGGACTCATAACAATATTCCCCCATTCATTAAGTTCAATTTTATACGGCAGATCCTGTAAATTTTTCTCTGCAATCACTTCTGACCATTTCATGGGCAACCTCCTCTACAAATCGACAATCCGGGGGTTTGGCTATCCCTTATGTGTACATTGCGCCACGATAAAATATATACGACTATACAAAAGGTCACAAGTCTTAAAAGAACCATGAAATCGTAGGAAACTGCCCAGTCTTCAGCCCCTAATTTTTACCTAATAGCCCGTAAAGCCCAACAGCTTCAGCGTTGGGTCGCATGGCGAAAGGGCTTCCTTTTGTAGCTTTAGCGTATATGGACGTTGCCCTGTCGCCAAAGACGGGCTACTTTCGCTTGACAAAAAGTCTATATAAATATATATTTTATATATGTTTAAGTCATTCAAATACAGGCTGCGCCCAACGGGAAAGCAAGAGAAAATCTTGCTGGTGCATATTGAAGAATGTCGCTTGCTATACAACCAACTTGTGGCATCCAGGGTACAAACCTATAAGAATAGCAAGGCGTCCTTGTCCTGCTATGACCAGCAAAAGATGTTGCCGGTGCTGAAACACCAGCACAATGGATTTGTCCAGGTCTATAGTCAAGTCCTACAACAAGTCGCGGTACGTGTTGATTTGGCGTTCAAAGCGTTCTTCCGCCGTCTCAAAGAGAGAGCAAAGACCGGCGAGAAAGCAGGCTTTCCCAGATACAAGGGTCAAAATCGCTATGATTCTATCACGTATCCGCAGTTTTCCAACGGATGCCGACTGGACGATAAGGGCTTGCGATTGGGCAAAATAGGCTGTATTCGGATTGTCCAGCATAGACCCCTTGAGGGTATGCCCAAGTCTTGCACGCTCAGGCGCACAGCCACGGGCAAGTGGTTCGCTACTATCTCTTGTGATATAGGCGACGCGCCTAAAAAAACAGACGCTGGCCCCGCCGTTGGCATTGACGTGGGACTTGATAATTTTGCCGTGTTTTCTGATAAAGAAAAGATCGCTAATCCTCGCTTTTTTAGTAAAGAGGAAAAGGCGCTTGCCAAAGCACAGCGCAAGTGGGACAAAGTAAAAAAAGTGTCGCCAAAGAAACGAGAGAAGGCGCGTAAGACTGTTGCCAGAGTGCACGAGCGTATCCGTAATAGACGACATAATTTTGTCCACCAAGAAGCTCGAAAAGTCGTCAATAAGTATGGCTTTGTTGCAACAGAAAAGTTAGACGCTAAAAAGATGCAAAAGAATCGTCGCTTGTCAAAAAGCATCTCAGACGCAGCGTGGTTCCTGTTTCGGCATTGTCTCGAATACAAAGCGGAAGAAGCTGGTATTGGATTCAAGCCTGTTGATCCTGAATACACCTCACAAGATTGCTCTTCTTGTGGACATAGACAGAAG
>JAJEAX010000426.1 GCA_022822565.1 Candidatus Latescibacterota bacterium | reverse complement strand
CGTCCAGTTTAATCCCACATGCCATTTGCCGATGCAAGCGGTGTGATATCCGTGTTGTTTGAGCAGGGATGCGACGGTCAAGCGGTCGGGTTCGATGAGGGGTTCTGAGTATCCGTTGAGGACGCCGTTTTGCAGTCGGGTACGCCAGCAGTAGCGTCCGGTTAAGACGCCATAGCGGGAGGGAGAGCATACGGCGGAGCAGGAGTGGACATCGGTGAAGCACATGCCTTCAGCGGATAGGCGGTCGATATTGGGGGTTTGGATTTTGGATTCGGGGTTGAGGTAGGAGATGTCTCCATAACCGAGGTCGTCAAAGAAGATATAGACGATGTTGGGATTGGGCATTGGGGTCTCCGGATGGTTGTATAAGGTTTATTTGGCGGGCGCGATGAAGATTTTGTCGCCCTCCTTACACCCAAGTGTCTTTGAGGCGTTCTCGAAGTTGCGAGCAATCCTCAAGCGACCTTCTGCTGTCAGGAATGCAACCCACTCTCCCCGCGGTACGTCTCCATAGGTGGTGGCAAGCAACACTGTGAACGTCTGCGCTCCATAGCGGACCTGAAAACGGGTTTTGGGAGAGATGCCGAGTTGCTGCAGGTCGCCCTCGATAAATTCGGTGTTGATGTTGCCGTAGGTCGAGGAGAGACTCTCTATTTTAGTGTAAGCTCCACCTTCCACAAATTCCGCAGACGACACATGATCCGGAGCGATGGTTGCATCTTTGTCTCGTTCAATCGTGCCGGTGTCCAGATAGGCGTCGAGTGCACGCAACGCGGTTTCCCGTTCGATCTCTCTGAGATTAACGTGTCCGTCGCGTGCCACAGACCAGAATACTGGCACACTCGGTGCCTTTGCCGCTTTCTGGATATACGCCTGGGGTCCCTCCGCTTCACTCTGGTTACTGACGAAGAGCAACGGGAGACGTGGGGTATAACGCCATTCGTGGGGGTGCTCTGCATCTCGCACTTGCAGTGCCGCTCCCAACGCGAGCAAGCCGTCATAACCTTCGGGAGCGGTCTCGGCGATCAGTGTCACGATCGCACCGCCCATTGAGCTACCCTGTACAAGCAGACGTTTGGGCGCGCCATAAGTTTGGACAATGTGCTGGCGTAGCAGTTCGATGTCCGCTACTGCATCGACGACGATCGCTCCGTTGCGCCGGTAGCTGGTAGATGCGATCATCCAACCATCGGCAAGCAGATGCTGGTACGTGGGTGACTCTGTGCGAAATTCGGCGCTCAAGGGCGCATTTTCGGGGCGATATCCGTGCGCCAGCAGCAGGAGTTTCCCGTTCCAGGACTCCGGCACGGCGATGACGAATTTTGATTGCTGGAGTTGACCTGCTTCGGTGCGAAATTCGACTGCTTCTGCGGCTGGGGCGAGCAGTCCGCCGATGAGCAGGAAACAGCAGACCCCTTGCACGAGTGTTGAACGGTAGATCGTTTTCATGATGGCTCCTTGAGTTCGCGATCCGGTTTTTCAAATGGCAGTTTAGCGGGGAAGGGTGATGGCATGGGTAGTCCTTGATGAAGAGGTGTTCGGTAGGGCCAGCGCAGACGTTGGGTGGGCCAGTTACTCGGCTTTTGCCCTCAAAGTATCGACGAGTCGTTTCGCATGGGGCGATGCCGCAACCACTTTGGCGGGATCAATCTGTGCGAGGATATCGAACGAATGCCGCCCCTTGCTGTATTCTCCTTTCGAAACACCCGAACGCGTCGCGTTTTTTAGGCCGTTCGATATATCGTCTTTTGCGATGTTCTCAATATCAGGACGGGCGGGAAGCGCGTTCTGTTTAAAGTTGTTTCCGTAGTACGCCGCCAGACTGTCCTTATCGGCAAGGAACCACGCCTCCATGCACTGCACCATTAGATGTACCTGGTCGTCCGTAGCGTCCGAGGGTTGGTTCCAACTATCACGCGCCTTCAGGTGTTGCCAGGGGCTGGATCCCGCTGTTATGGGATCTTCGCTGTCAACTAATAGCAAGATGAACTCATCTCTATTTGCCCCGCGGACTGCTGCACGAAAATCATTAAAGGCACTCCGCCGACTACCACTTGCGATTACGCTCGGCTTCTGGTGTTCCATGCCAGCCTTGCTAAAAAATTTGCGGAAACCCTCGCGACATTTGCTCCTCAGTAAATTCGTTTCCCCACCACCTTCGACAATGATTTTGATCTTCACCAGCGATTCCCTCCCAGGTCACCTCTGGTCCACAAGTCCCCAAGGCTATAACGCTTCAACCACTCGGTAAGGTCGGCTTCGTCAAGTCGGAGCATTTCCGTCTGGCTGTCGTGCTTTTCGCAGACCACGACGCTCTCCGGCGTATCGGTCAGGGTGTCCACGAGCATGTCGGAGTGCGTTGTGACAATAAGCTGGCACCTTTGGGATGCCTCGCGCAACAGGTCGCTGAGGACTGGCAGAACGTCGGGATGCAGGCCCAATTCCGGTTCGTCAATACAGACCAGTGGTGGGGGATTCGGGTGGCAAAGGATAGCCAACAGGCACAGAAAGCGCAGCGTACCATCGGATAATCGCGTTGCCGGAACTATGATATTTCCTTCTTGGGCGAAGACCTGAACAGTTCCGCCTTCAATGCTGATATCCAGGTCAATCACGCCTTCGTAGAGTTGGCGCATGGTTTCCAGAATTTGGTCCTTGACCTCTGGCTCCCGCATCAGCCGGTTCAACACCAGCCCCAGATTCCTTCCATCTTCGAGCAAAAAGTCGTTGGGGAGATCGGCGCGTTGCGGCTGGCGCGGTGGCGTATAGCGGCCAAAGGAACTCTCGCGATAGAGTCGCATGCGGTCAAATGTCTCGCCCAGCCATGTCAACTCCGGGTATTGGTCCGGGTCCTTCCGCTGTGCAAGAATGGATTGCTGCAGATCGATCTGTTCCAGGATTAACGGATGGCGCGTTTCACTACTCTTGTACGATTCACTACTGTAGTTCAGAAGGGCTTTATCGCCCATCAACTCGTAATAGATAAAGGGCTTTTCTTCAGGGATGTATGCCTCTTTGTTTTCTATTCGCTCTTCTGTCAACTCGAATAGCTGTCCCCTCTCTGCGATCCTGAGGAAATATCGCAGTGCTGACCCCTTCGGGTTATTCAGAAGCACTTCGATATGGGCCGTCAGTGCGCTGAGATCACCTCGCCAAAGCCAGTCGCGGATGCCTCCACCTTCCCGAATTGGGGCCGTGAGGTCTCTGGGCGTGGCTTTCAGCAGGCCAATCGCCTCGATAAGATTGGACTTCCCGGAGCCATTGGGACCGATAAGAACATTCAGGGGACGAAGTTCCAATGCTTCGGTATCAGGTCCGAAGGAGAGCAGATTTTTTAGTTTGATGCGCTCTATGAACATGTTTCGTCCTTGTACAGCAGCGTACTTTCGGGTTCTTACATGAGAATTAATAACACGCGATGTTCAGGTGTCAAGAGAATACCGCGAACGGCGGATCGCTTTTTAATGGCCATCTCGTGACTTCTGGTGATAAATATCGAGAAGTTTTTCAGACATAGACTCAACGAGGTGGCGGTGTTGTTCCGATGCGATGAGGTTCTGGCGTTCGTCTTCTGTGGGGTTGTCTTTTAAGTTGAAGAGGGCGTGGTGTTTTAATTTGCCTTCTGTAATGAGTTCTTGCCCGACGATCAGTTTCCAATCGCCATCTCGCAGCGAGAGCATGGGGCCCATGATGTAGTCGTCGTGAAGGACGAGGGGGTGGGGTTCAAATTCGTCGTCTTTCAGGCCGGTGAGGAAGGGCGCGATGCTGGTGCTGTCTTCGGCAAATCCCGCGCGTGAGGATGTCTCGATGCCGACGAGGTCTGCGATGGACAAGATGAGGTCGTTGAGTCCATACGTGATGTGGCTTGTGCGCCCGGGTGTCGCGTCGTTGCCGTCGCCGATGTTGCCCTGTTTATAGAAGGCTATGGTGGGCACGCGATGGCCGCCTTCGTGGATGTGGGCTTTGCGGCCGCGGTAGTATCCGCTGGATTCTTTGCCCGCGTTTTCTGCACCGTTGTCGCTGGAGAAGATGAAGAGGGTGTTGTCGATGAGTTTGTGGCCGGGGTTGCGCGGGTCGTCGTGGGTTTCGAGGTAGTTGAGCAATTGACCGACTGCGACGTCGTTTTCGTATATGAAGTCGAGGCGTTCGGGCGTGTTGTGCTCGCAGCCGCCGACCTGGTCGCGCTGTTTGCCCCATTCGGTGCTT
>JAJEAX010000023.1 GCA_022822565.1 Candidatus Latescibacterota bacterium | reverse complement strand
CCATAGTTGGCACAAATTTCTCAAAATGCCAAACGCGCTGCAATTCTTTTGCGTCTTCCAAATATTCCCATCCTTCGAGATCGGCAACCTCTGCGCGAATCTCATCTTCGGTCAGCAGGGTTTTGTCTTCAATAGCCATCGCGATAACTCCTTAGTGATAAGTAAATGGATACGTGGCAATATATGGGAAAAAAGAATATCGTCAACAGTGGATAACTGTCCTTCCGCCCAACCTCATCGCTGCAAGCCAGCCAATTCAAGGGCACGCTGATAACATTGAGGCGTATTGATATTCATTAAAAAACGAAGGTCGGCATCAACCTGTATGAGTGCCTCTTGTTCAACAATCTGAACGCGGCAGGCATTGACCAATGTCAAAAGTCGCCGTTCTCCTTTTTCGAGTAGCAATTTGGCCTTTCGCCAGATAGCAGTTCGATAAAGCGCGCACAAAGGATAATACTGCCCATCTATCCGGGGAATGACGATCTCTGCCTCTGATGTCCTGCACGATTTGAGGTACTGGACCAATTCAGTACTGATAAATGGCATGTCACAACCCGTCCCCAGTGCCCATTCAGAAATGCCTTCGACATGTTTCAACCCTGTCATCAGTCCCATTGACGGACCTTGCCCGGCAATGGGATCGCATATAGATAAAATACGGGGTATGGCGGGTAAATCCTGATCGGGCGCGCCTACAATTACAATTGGACAAACAGCCCCTCTCAGATTTCTGACACTTCGCTGAAGCAGAGTTTCATCGCCAAAGGGCAAGCTATACTTGGGTTTGCCCATTCGCCTGCTTTCGCCGCCTATAAGGATGATTCCAGAGTCATTCATAGCAAAAAAAGGGCGCTTTCGCACGCCTTTCTTTTATTATTCTATACCGAGACTCTCGGCTTCTTCGGATGTATAATACCTGATGCCTTTGGCTTCCAATTTCTTACGCGCCTTTTTGCCCCGCTTTCCACCCTGCCGCACCTGCGTAAGTAGCCGTCTGGTCTCTTCGAGGTCTTTGTTTACGTAACTGGACTTCAAGATGCTACCTCCTTCTGATGAATCTGGTGGGCCTTTCATCTCACACCTGAATGGACGCAAAAATATAAATAAATAAGCTTTTAATTGCAAATTGGCAGATACAAACGTTTGATTGATAAATGCATACGTTTGTATCATATATATCCTTGTATTTCAACTACATAGGTAAATATAATAGGTGTTGACGCATAACAGATGTAAGGTTATTTTTATGTAAATAGGACTGCTTAAAGTCCAAAACTGCCCCTCTCCCTCATTTTCAACGCAAAGGAGTTTTGCTATGCAGCACAAGTTTCATTTTAAGTCTCTCGCGCTTGGCCTCGTAGCCCTGCTTGCGATGAGTGGCTCTGCTATATCACAGGAAGAGGAAAAACCGCGTACTGAAGAGGCGGATACAACAGCTACCTTACCCCCGCTCACAGACATACTCGAAGAAGTGGTCGTACTCGAAGAATTGGTGGTCATTGGTTCACGCGCACAACCGCGTTCTGTCGCCGAGTCCGCAGTGCCCATCGATGTCGTTACAGGCGAAGATTTTGTCAAGCAAGGCGATACGGATGTGCAAAATCTTCTAAGAGACCTGGTGCCTTCTTACAACGTGAATACAAACCCGATTAGCGATGCCTCAACCGTCGTGCGCCCGCCCAGCATGCGAGGGTTGGCTCCGGACCATACACTGGTCCTCATCAATAACAAGCGTCGCCATCGCGCCGCTGTCATTCACTGGATAACCAATGGTGTCGCCGACGGCGCACAGGGACCAGACATAGCTCCAATCCCCTCTATTGCCATCAAGCGCGTGGAAGTCCTGCGCGACGGCGCATCCGCACAGTATGGCTCTGACGCCATTGCTGGCGTATTGAATTTCGAACTTAAAGACAATTACGAAGGTGGTTCTTTTGAGGTCAAACCCGGTGTTTTTCAGCAAGGTGATGGTTTCGGTTATGCTTTTGCCGGCAATATCGGTCTGGGCACGCCAGATGTCTGGGTTAATTTCAGCGCGGAATATGGCAACGAGGATGAAACCGATCGTTCCGTGCAACGCGACGATGCCGCGCGTTTGATACGCGTGGGCAATAACCGTGTGGAAGATCCCGCACAAATTTGGGGTCAACCCTACATTAGAGACGACCTGAAACTCTTTGTCAACTACGGTATTAACATCAACGACGATGTCAAATTATACGGACATGGCAACTATGCGAGCAAAGAAGTTGAAGGCGGTTTCTACTTCCGAAATCCCAATACGCGAAGTGGCGTATTCAGGGGTCCCGTAGTGATGTTCGACGGTGCCAATTATTATTCTCCGGGCAAAGCTGCGGAACTCGGTATTGTCGATGGCGTAAACGGAACGCTGACAGCGACATTACTCACCGGCAATCTGAGCCAGGTTCTCGAACCTTCCGGAGATACTGGTCTTAGAATTCCCCAAGAGTTCATCGTGCCCATCATTTGCCATGTGCCGGATGCAGCAGCCTTACAACGCGTTTTCGACAACTCGGATTGGTTCACATTCCAGGAACTCTTTCCCGGTGGCTTCACGCCCCGATTTGGCGCGTTTATGGATGACCGCGCCTTTCTGGCGGGTATCAAGGGATCGCAAGGGCTGATGACGTGGGATCTCAGCGCGTCTTATGGGCGCAACGAAGCCGATTATTTCATATTCAATACCGTGAATGCTTCCCTGGGTCCCAACCAACCCTGGCCCAATGGACCAACAGTTGATCCCAGTCACGAAGATGCACCGTATTTTGATCCTGGAACCTATATCCAGACAGATACCAATTTCAACTTCGATATCACCTATCCATTTAGCGAACAGTTTTTCTTTGCTGCCGGTCTTGAATACCGCACAGAAAATTTTGAAATCGTTCAGGGGCAACGAGAATCATGGGTAAAAGGCCCGCTGGCAGAGTATGGATTTACTGTCGCGTCCAACGGGTTCTCGGGATTTGGTGAAATTGCCGCAGGCACCTGGAGCCGCTCCAACTGGGCGATTTATGGAGACGCTGAATTTAATCCACAGGAGAACTGG
>JAJEAX010000021.1 GCA_022822565.1 Candidatus Latescibacterota bacterium | reverse complement strand
TCTGCTTGTCCAAGAGATGGATTCCCACATAAACTCAGCAGATGTGTTGTGCATACTGGATCAAAAGCCCAAATTGAGCAATTTTCATTTTTTTAATTCTTTGTGACACAATACGTTGCGAAGTTTTGTCGTGTACTATGAAATATCTTACTGAACAGTCGCAGTATTCGCACCGAGTATTTCCGGGCAATGGGCTTTCGTCCTATACGGGACAGCCGGGGAAAAACACTGAAAACAGAACATGGTGAAAGTGTGTACAATCTCCCCAGCACACACAATGACCACGCCCACGTTTCGCTAAAAAGAAGAGAAGCCGTCCCTGCCTGAATCCCTCTCCAACAAACTGTCTATGCTCAATCTCCAATGAGGAGAATCTTCCAAAACGCCCTCTGCTGATTTCCCTCTCATTTGGCTAAAAAGTTCTAGTTGGCACTCAGCATCGCTCTGGTCTCGTCCGTCAGCCGGATGTGCGGCGGCGACATGCCCGGCAGCAACACACCCGGGTCGCTCTTCACACGCGCCAGTCGCACCAGTTCCGCCGCCAGTCGCCGTCAATGTCCAGCAGTTTCTGCTCATTGGCCGGCTTGTGTGTGCCAATAACACACCTGAAGCCCCCGTCACCTGGTCCAACTGTGCGGGGCAAGTCCAAAAAGTTCTGTAAAAATGTAGCTCCGTGAAAGCGGTATTTATGATTCTGGTGCGCTATTGCTTGCACCAAATGAAACGTCCTTGTTCACCTTAAAGCTGTCCTTCATACGCTCGAGGAGAAAATCAATGAACCGCTGCGCATAAGGGTGCGACAGATCCGTGCTGGTGTAGCTCATCACAGACGTTCTCGGGAGTTCAGGCAAGTCACCTTCATTAATCGGCATGCCCTCCAGAACAGCCGAGAGCGGCAGCACGCTGACACCCAATCCGGCGCGAATCGCGGATTGTACCCCCTGTACAGAGTTGGTATCTATCGAGAGTTTCCACGGCGTTCCGATCTTGGTGAGTGCTTCGAAGGCGATCTGTCTAAAACTACACGGCGGGTGCAACAAAACCAGCTCAATCGGGGCAGATGGATCATCCGAAGGATTCACCTTTCCCGTCCAGACCAATGGTTCTTCCCAAAGCACTTTGCCCTTGGAGCCTGCCAGGGCACCGTCTGCCTCACCGTGCGCCATACCAGGATCCACAAAAACGACATCCAGCTCACCACGCGCCATCGCCTCCAGCAATTTTGCGCCCCCTGCGCCCCCGAGAACCAGGCTTAAGTCACAATTTGGATGCGCCTGCCGAAAACGGGCAAGCAGGATGTGCAGATGCTGCGGAGCAAGATATTGCACAAAGCCTACCCGAAGTCGCGTTGTTTCCTTTGGCGCAGTAACAGACAGAACCGCTTCGTCTGCCAGTTCGAGAATTCGCCGGGCATAGCTTAGAAAAGTTTCACCAGCGGGCGTTAACGCGATGGATCGACTGGTACGCTCCAAAAGCTTCGCGTTCAGCCGTTCCTCCAACTTGGCGACCTGAAGGCTGATAGCAGACTGTGTGCGATTGATCCGATTCGCCGCCGCCGAGAACCCGCCTTCTTCCACGACTGCGATCAGAGAACGGAGGCTGATCAAGTCGGTCTCTAGCCTGAATTTTGATCTATTCGTTTTATTCATATATCCTATTGTAATTATCAATTTTGTCTATCAATAGTCGGAGATTATTTTCTTACGCCAGAATAACTCATAAATAATCAAAGATCAAGAAGAAATCCGTATCACGCTGCCCTACGTCAAGTATCATACGTGGGCTCGACATCATTCATTATTCGAGGTTTTTTATGGCTCGTGCTTTATGTGTTGGTAGCACTTGTTTCATCCTGCTGTTTTCACACGTCGCGACAGAGGAACCAGCTTGTGGAGAGGAAAGCCTTGGAGCTATCGGCGTTGTCAATCAGGTACACGGCGATCTCGTTTACATCTCCGGCCTGAATGGTTCCGCGCCCGTGCTGAGTCGGCTCGGCGTGCTCCAAGGTGGTGGATTTAATGGTGTTAAACTGGAAGTCATCAAGGAGCTGGGTGATCGGCTTGTCGCGCGCGTCGTGGAGACAAAAGAAAGTGCCCTCGCGCCGTCTCAAAAAGTCGCCAGGTTGAACGGCGAAATGGCACCTCCCGAACGAATGCGGGCGCTCCGCGAAGTCCACGCGACACGCGTTTCGACAGGCCCTGTTCTGAATGGGAGGCTGGATGATGCGGTCTGGCAACAGGCGCGACCCATCGAAGGGTTCATCCAAAGGTGGCCCAAATACTTCGTGCCCGCCACGGAGCGAACAGTAGCGCGCATTGTATATGACCAGCAGAAGATCTACTTTGGCGTAGAATGTTACGATTCGGCCCCCAACAGCATCGTCGCGAACAACATGAAACGAGACTCAGAACTTGCCGTGGATGACAACGTTCAGATCATACTGGACCCCTATGACGCCAGGCAAAACGGCGTGGCCTTTTTCATCAATTCGCTGGGCGCAAGGCAAGATATGCTGTTGTCTCAGGAAGGTCGCACCCGAAATCAGGACTGGGACTGCATCTGGGAAGCAAAAACACGACGGCATCAACAAGGCTGGACGGCGGAGATTGCCATTCCCTTCGATCAACTGCGCTTTGTGGAAGGCGAGGATCTCACGTGGGGGATCAACCTGTCGCGTTTCATCGCGTCCAAAAACGAAAGCACAACCCTGATGGTAGGCAAGCGATCGTCGGCAGTTCTATCACGCTATTATATGTCGGACCTTGCAGCGTTGAAAGGATTGACCGCCATTGACCGCAAGAACCTCCTGCAAATCAAACCTTATATCCTCCCGGGCACGCTCAGAAATCTCGAAGCAGTGGATCGCACCTATCAGCCGGACGTGGAAGCCGGCGTCGATCTCCGATATGGCGTCACCCAGAACCTGACCCTGGACCTGTCCTACAACACAGACTTTGCCCAGGTAGAGGGCGACCAGGAACAGGTCAACCTCACGCAGTTTCCGCTCTTCTTCCCGGAAAAACGGGATTTCTTCCTGGAAAGCGCGAGCCTCTTTGACTTTGGAGAAGCGGCTTCTATGCGAGGCGGAGATACACGCCCCCCTACCTTGTTGTTCTACAGCCGAAGAATTGGACTCGAAAACGGCCAGCCCGTCCCAATTCTCCTGGGCAGCAAACTGGTAGGCAAAACAGGCGGTACCGGCATTGGTGCCATGCACATCATGATGGATTCGAATGGCCTTTCGAATAAATCCGACTTCTCGATCCTGCGCGTAAAGCAGGATGTGTTCACCCGTTCGAATCTCGGTTTCATGTTTGTCAACAAACAAACGGGCAGTGCCTACAATCGCGCCGGCGGACTGGACTTTTCCTTTTCGCCTACGCCAAACTTCAACGTTTCGGCGTTTTACGCCCGCACATGGGACGCAGGAAATACCGATGAAGACGATGCCGCATTTATCGAAGCGGGTTATTCAGGTACGATTTACTCCGCCCGGTTTTCTTACATGAAGATCGAGAACAATTTCAATCCAGCGGTCGGATTCGTGAATCGAAGGCGTGGGCTCCGGGGCCTGAACCGCTATTATTCCGAGCTGGGTTATCGACCACGACCAGGCGTCCTGGGCATACGATCGATATATTTCCGCCCGTATTTTCGTGTATTTACCAACGCAAACAACGAAGTAAAATTCTGGATTGCCAGTTTGTACTCACTCACTGGATTCAGTTCCGGCGACTGGTACATTTTCGATATAACCCGAACCTACGATGTGGTCGAGGGGCCGTTCAGACCGTCAAGGAGGATGACAACCGACATCCCTGTCGGGAAATACGAATTTACGACATTCAAAATGCGTTTGTTTGGCAGTCGAATCCGAAAGCTCAGCCCTCGTGTATCCCTGGAGGTGGGAAATTACTATACGGGGCGCAGATATCGGGTCTGGGTAACCAATTTATTCCGTCCTGTGGGAAGGCTTTCGCTCGAAACGGATTATGAAATTAACTGGCTCAGACTACCACACGCCAATCTGAACATTCACGTATTGAGCAACCGCCTCCAGTATTCATTCACCACGGACTTCTACGTGAAAGTGTTCGCCCAGTGGAACAATGATTCAGAAGTATTCAGTACAAATTTCCTATTGAATTACCGTTTTCGCCCAGGCAGCGACCTTTATCTTGTGTACGATCAAGGTTACGGCACGGAAGGCGGCCTCCACGAACGCAACCGCGCCCTTCTGCTGAAGCTGTCTTACCTCATCGGCCTGTAGAAATCCTCGCCCCCGAGGTTCACGCCAAAGAATTCTGTTCGGCCCTCAGCATCGCCCTGGTCTCGTCCGTCAGCCGGATGTGCGGCGGCGACATGCCCGGCAGCAACACGCTCGGGTCGCTCTTCACACGCGCCAGTGGATGGAGCTTTGTCAGTGCCGGGTTCGCGGAGTAGTCTTTGTCCTCTCGAGGATCGTTAAACCAGCACGGCGAGAACTCCAGGATCCGTTTCTGCCGCTCAGTGAGTTCGGGGTCGTTGGTGTCGTACGCCGCGTCGCCGTGGTGCATGCCGAAGGGAACATACTTGTAGAAGAGGGTACGGCGCTCGTCGCTCCCTGCCCACGGAATCGTACCGTGTTTGAGCTTCTCAGTGAACAAAATGCAGTCCCCAGCCCTGGCCTCGACGCGGTGTACTGGCACATCGCCATCCCAGTTCGGCAACTTCGACGTCCATTCCGTATCGCACCAGTTCCGCCGCCAGTCGCCGGCAATGCCCATCAGTTTCTGCTCATTGGCCGGCTTGTGTGTGCCAACAACACACCCGAAGCCCCCGTCATCTGGTCCGACTGTCTTGAGCTCATACACACACGTGATATGAAAGGCACCCGGGCCGCCGTGGAGCGTCCCGCCTTTGTCCTCGCCGTCTGTCGGTTTCCGGCCAGGCTTGTAGTGTACATTGTCGTGATCTAACCGGAACGAGGGGCGAAGCTCTTCCGGCATGTGTGCTGGGGCATGGCCCCACGCCGGGTCGCCGAGAAGCTCTTCAAGGATGGGCAGCATGGTCTCGTTGTCGATAAGGTCTCTGTAGGCCTTGCTCCAGAACCTTCTCCCTATGTAGGTGTTGCCGTGCCGGTCAGTTGTCTTGTGCTTGTCGCGCTCGCCGATGTAGAAGCGGTTCTGTTTGTCGGTGCGGGCCGTGGACAGCGTCTCCTTCCGCTCAAAGATATGCTGATCATAGACTTCATTGAGCTCGTCCAACTGCTGTTGATTGAGTACATTGGGCACGACGATATAGCCTTGTCGTGCGAGTGTGTCACGCATCGAATTGTCCATCTTCTAATCTCCTCTAAGTGTAGGAACTACAAGGGCCATTTCTTGCGCATGGCTGGCAAGAAGGCGTTTTCGGCAGTCGTTGTCAAGTGTTTTTGTCGTACTTGCGGATAGAGAAAGCATGGCTACATCAAACCCTGTGTATTATCTTAAAAATTGCTTTCGGCGATGAGGTTTGTTATCATTAATTATTGGGGATAAAGCATCCTGTCCTCCTTTTCACATCTGGGAACGCGCGTTTTGTCATGACAAAAGAAATTGAGCGGAAGTTTTGCGTGCGAAAAATGCCGGATCTGGCGGCTTGTAAGGGCGTAGAAATCTCACAGGGCTATCTCTCGGTAGGGGAGGATGGCACGGAGATTCGGCTGCGTCGCAAAGGCGAGCGATTTTATCAGACTGTGAAACAGGGCAAAGGTGTGCAGCGGACGGAAGTCGAGGTGGAATTGAGCCGAGCGCAATTTGATACCCTCTGGCCTTTGACTGAAGGCAGGTGGGTCGAAAAAGTGCGCTATGAGATCGACGAAGGGATATGGGTAATTGAACTGGATGTGTACCGCGGCCGCCTGAAGGGTCTGGTGGTGGCAGAAGTCGAGTTTGAGACCGTGGATGAAAGTTCGCGCTTTGTCCCTCCGTCGTGGTTTGGACGAGATGTGACCGATGATGACCGTTACAAAAATGCAACCCTCGCATGTAGAGGTGCGCCCGATGATCACGCTCAGTGAAACTTATGTATTAAGTGATCCGCATGGACGAGATGTGGTCGAAAAACTCGCGCCCGAGCGTCTGCTGCATGTATCTGAAGTTGAAAAGACGGTGCGGTATTTCGACACATTTGACTGGCGGTTGTATCGGAAGGGACTCGCGCTGATACAAACGGGAAGCACGGTGTATTTACAACGAATTGTAGATGGTGAATACCCTTTGGTACACGATCAGATCGAGATGAAACAAAATCTGGAAGGCCGCTTCTGGTGGATGTTCCCAGAGGGCGAGTTGCGCGACACATTGCGGGACGCGCTCTCTATTCGAGCGCTGTTACTTCGAGCACAGGTGGAGCAGAAGGTTTGCGGATTTGGCGTTTTGAATACAGATGAAAAGACAGTTGTTCGGTTATTTCTCACGCATACCAGTACAGAAAACGGACACGTTGCGACTCTGGCATTGCAAAGCGTACGGGGATATGAACGCGATTTTGAGAATTTGCGCCGTCGCTTTATGAAGTTGGATATTGCACATGCGGCAGAGGATGTATTTGAGCGCGTGATGAATCTCGCAGGATGCGTGCCGGGCGATTATTCTTCAAAGCTCAATCTCGGCCTGAATCGCGATGCGAGTGGCAGGGAGGCAACAGGTGAGATTTTGCAATGTCTACACGATGTAATGCGCCAAAATGAAGCGGGTATTCGCGCGGATTGGGATACGGAATTTCTGCATGATTTTCGGGTTGCGATTCGGCGCACACGGTCAGCGCTGAGTCAAATTAAAGGCGTTTTGCCCAAAGATGCCGTAGAACATTTTAAGGATGAGTTCCGGCAATTGAACAGATCGACCAATCGGTTGCGAGATCTGGACGTGTATTTGCTCGAAGAAGAGACTTATCGCGCCTTGTTGCCCCAATCGCTACAACCCGGGTTGGACGCCGTGTTTTCGCGCTTAAAGAGCGAACGTCGGCGTGCCCTTAACGACATGGTGCAGGTTCTCGATAAACCCGAATATCTGGACATGATGAATTCATGGGCGGCTTTTTTGCAGGGTGTACAGTCTCGGGGAGGGAAGGGCTCCGCTATACCTGCCATAGCTCTCGCGCGAAAATTTATTTATAAGCGTTTTAAACAGGTACTCAAAAGAGGGCAGGCGATTGGAGACGATACGCCGGATGAGGCATTGCACAATCTGCGAATTGATTGCAAAAAATTGCGGTATTTGTTAGAATTTTTTGCCTCGCTTTTTCCCAAAGATAAGATGAACAAACTCATCGGATATATGAAGAAATTGCAGGATAATCTGGGGGATTTTAACGATTTATCAGTACAACAGCAGGAATTGATGGCCTATTTGAACGAGGTGTTGTCCCGCAGTCGGCGTACAGATCGTCTGCTTTGCGCTGCGGCTATCGGCGGGCTTATCGCGCGTTTGCACAGCCAGCAGCAGGTTGTTCGGCACGAATTTGCCAGTGCTTTTGCCACATTTTCGGGAAAGAAAAATGTTCGTTTGTACCGCGATTTGTTTCGATAGGGAACGAGTGTGAGTATCTTTGCGTTGTATAGCATGAAAGGTGGCGTGGGGAAGACCGCCGCCGCTGTGAATCTGGCTTATGAAGCGGTTCAATCCGGTGCTACTGCATTGCTGTGCGATTTAGACCCGCAAGGGGCTGCGGCTTTTTATTTCCGTATCCGCGCAAAGAAGAAGTTTGGACGCAAGCGTTTCTTGAAGGGGGGCAAGCATTTAGAGAATAATATTCGGGGGACGGACTTTGAAGGTCTGGACTTATTGCCTTCGGCCATGTCTTTTCGCAATCTGGATTTGGGATTGGACGACCGGGCGAAAAACAAAAGCTACTTAAAGCGTCTGTTGACGCCGATGCGGAAAGAGTACGATTATATTTTTTTCGATTGCCCGCCCAACCTGACGCTCCTGGCCGAGCATGTTTTCAGGGCGGCCGATTATGTGGTTGTTCCGTGTATCCCGACAACTCTGTCGATGTTGACGCATCAAAAATTGGTGGATTTTTTTAAAAAAAATAAGTTGAAACGCGGAAAATTGGTGTCGTTTTTTTCAATGGTGGAACAGCGGAAAACAATGCATAAGGACACGGTCGCGCAGGTGGGCGAGCGAGAGGGAAAATTTCTGAATGCTCAAATTCCGTACACGACAGATGTGGAACGGATGGGCTGGGCGAGACAACCAGTGGCATGCTTCAGGCCGCGTTCAAAGGCAACTCAGGCATATCGGGAACTGTGGGTAGAATTGCAAATGCTTAAATGAATGGTGTGACTGCGAAGCCTCACCAGAAGTTCACAAACGCATAAAAAAACACCCTCCGTCAGGTTTGTCGGGGGGTGTTTAGATTACCGAGTAATTCGGAAACGTATGGGTATGACGAGATAGACTTTAACAGGTCTATCATTTTGACGGGCTGGCTTAAAACGATATTGATTAACGGCCTGAAGGGCCGCTTTGTAAAAAACTTCTTTGCCTTTGACAGCAACGGCCTGTTCGACTACTCCGGCTTTGTCAACCAGTATTTTCAAGTGAACGGTGCCCTCAATACCCGCCCTGAGAGCGACTGGGGGATATACCAGTGTTCCTCGCTTGATGAGCACGGGTTTTTCTTCGACCATGAAATATTCGAGTATTTCTTCTTCTGGTTCCTCTATTACGGTGTCCTCACCAGGGGGTGGTGGCACGTGGAGATCGACTTTATCGAAATCGAGGTCAGTGGTTTCAATAGTGACGTCGTCGGGAACATCCTCGCTTTCGGTTGCAATGGGAATGGATGGCCGTGGAGGTGGCGGTGCGCGGTGAATTTGACGGGTTTCCGGTATATCGACGTTCTCTATAACGATGGTGCGTCGCTCTATTTTGCGCGTGCCGGCTGTGAATGTAGGAAACATCATCCCTATGCCCACATGCAAGATGAATGCAATCCCCATGCTGATGCGAAAGATGCGCTTATAAGTGCGTTTGAGATCACAATCTGGATTTTTGGTACGCGGAATTTCTGGCGTGATCCACTTATCTGATTTTTCGTTCATGATTCTTCTCGGCAGAAAGAATTGCGGGCTTATGTGATTGAGCTTTCGGCTTGTTTTGCTGACTGCTGGGCACTTATACTTGATAAATTTTAACACCGCCGTAAAGGAAAGGCAAGATATTTTTGCAAGCCCTTGTTCGACAAAACTACTTGTTTATTCATTATTCATATCAATATATTGAAGCCCGTTGATCAAAACATTCCTTTTCTTCAGGCACAAAAAATGGCAAATCGCTTCTCTTATATGATATTTCTGTGTGCTGTGGGCATTTTGATGGGATGTTATAACCCCCAACGCGATTTGAGTATAGACCCATATAATACACCGATCATTCACATTATTGATGTCGTTTATGAGGCGAATACGGGAATGGTCGCTGTGCAGTGGGAGTATCTCGGGCAGAAACGCGTTGAAAACTTTGTCCTCCAGCGCCGGGATAATATTTCTGCTTTTAGAGATGTCAAGCGTTCATCCGGAGCCGATGCCCAGAGCAGATACGCGACTGTGGGGACGTTTCGAGATGATGAACTGATTGCTGGCGAGCGGATACAATACCGCGTGACTGCCGAACATAGCGTGGGCGGCCTGGTGCATTCTTCCGGCGTCGAGATACTCATCCCGGGTGCTGGTTTACGCGAAATTCGGCGCAATCCCGTTGCCTTTACTGTGCAACTCGGCTGGGAAGCGGAAGCGGGTGAGGTGGTGACCTATGAAGTTGTGCGCGCACCAGCAGGAGGCGATTACGAGACGATCTTTGTTACGCAAGACCCACAGCAGACATCCTTTGAGGATCGGTCAATAGCTGACAATCGCCTTTATACTTATGCCATCAGGTCACGCCTCTCAACGGGTGCGCAACACACAAGCCGCAGTGTGCGCGTACAATTTTATCGCGAAGCGGGACGGCATATCGTAGAGCCCCTACGCGAAACCACTGAGAGGATGCGACTTTCGGCTGCGGATCCCGCTGGCGAAGCCGATATGATGGCACTAATTGTTCGCCCTGACCAGACTTCTCTTTCCCGGCTTCGGCATACCCTGAATGTCGATATTCCCGATAGGCCACATATATTGCGCCACCTTGTCGGAACTTCTTTCCCGCAATTGAACGACCTCGTGTCGCAATCAGTAGATCTGGCTGGGCCTTCGCTGACAGGACTTCGGGTTGTTTCTCCACACACTTATATCGGAGGGATCGATTCGGTAGGGCGCGTTGTAGTTGTGGGGATTGAACTGGTTAATAACACCACGGTGTGGCATATTCCCGACAATTGGATGAGCGCATCTTCGCAGGTGCGGTTGGCTCAGGACGATCAAAAGCGGGTTTACGTTGCAACAGATGGGCAATTGCGCGCCTATTCTGCCGGGGGTTCTCCTGTGGGCACTTTCGATCTCGAACATGGAAATCCCGTGGATATAGCCATTCACAATGGTGTTATCTGGGTTGCATGGACAAATGGGATTCAACGGGGGGTTTTGCACTTTTCTGGTGAGAGGCTCGGCAATATCATGTGGGAGGTTGTGCTGTATCCTCATATCGAACCGCGTGCTCTCGCACTCAATGCTGCAGGTCAGATTTTTGTACTGGATCGCACGCAGGTGCATATGTTTCGGGCAAATGGAGAAGAGCTTTTCTCGTGGCCTCTGCCTGGGGGCGCCTTCTCAGCAGGCGATCTAACTATCGGTAGTTCGAGCCTGAATCTCTTACATCTTTCAGGCGACAATGGGGAGATCATAACGTATGTACCGTAATCTATTTGTCTGGGTGTTATTTTGGCTGACAATGGGTTCAGCATGGGCAGATGATCGAGAAACTATTGAAAAAGCGCAGGCTGCTTATCGCGCGGGAGATTTTGCTGGCGCGTTTGAGACGCTTTCTCATCTTCCGCGCTTATTGGGCGTGGTCCCCTTGCTCGACGGGTCACAACAGAGTCGGAGAGCCGAAATTTTTTTTGATCTGGGACGCATTCACATGGCTTCTGGCGATACGGCTCGTGCGCGTTTGGCACTTGTCGAGGCATTTCACCTGGATCCAGAGGTCAACAAGGGAATTATGGATATTGGCCCGGATCGGGCACTTGCAGGTACGCGGGCATTGCTTTCGGACATGCGCCGCATAACGCTACGACAAACCCTTGGAAAAACCACGTTTTGGGGTGCAGCGAGCCGCTCGCTTCTTTTGCCGGGCTGGGGACAGTTGTACCGCGGGCACAAAAAACGGGGGTATGGCTTTATGGGGGTTTCTGCAGTGCTCGCGGCGGCCTGGCTTGTGAGCGATATATCCTATCGCAGTGCGTACAATACCTATCGCGGTACGCGTTTGAATGATTTGCAACTGGGGCAACCCATAGCAGGCACGGATTCCGATGCGTTTGCCCAAAATTTTGAACGCGCAAAATCTCGCGCTGGGCGGGCCAATCTCGTGCTGGGCTTGCTCGCTGCGGTCTGGTTATCGAATGTACTGGATCATCTGGTGGTCGGACCCGCCCAGGTTACCCTGTCGGTACCCATAAATTGAGGAAGGCCGAGTTTGATGCTATTGCTGAAGCGAAAAATATTCTATTGGGTATATCTTTTTGTACTATCCACCTTACTGTTGCCTATCAGTGCTTTTTCTCAGTCGCCAGCCACCTTTCGATTGGCAATCGCGCCCTTTTATTCACCTTACAATGGCGATTACGGCGTCTATATGGCCGATCGCATCGCCTATGAACTCTACCGCCGCGCATATCATCCCGCTCTGGGAAGGGCGCGTTTTGTTTTAATAGAAACCGATGTATCGACAGGAGATATAAACCAGGTCGATAAGCAGCTCTCACCCCAGCTGCGCGAGTTCCTTAGCAAAAAGGTTCCCGCCACCTATCTTTTGACGGGTTCTGTCGCGTTTACGGGCATTTATACAATTAAACTCAAGCTCATTGATCTTCAGACGGGTATAATTGTCTGGACGGGTGATTCGCGGGACAATCCCGCGTGGGTGTGGACGCGGGCACATCGGTCTGTGGGAGAGATCCCCGCTGTCGAAGTGCGGTCTTCGCTTGGGTTTGCCGAAGAGGAAACACCTGTACCCGCGCCAGACGCTGAACATTTGCCACACCATGTTCTCATGCAACCACTCTACACGACAGAATATCTGCCTCTTGCTGCCGACTGTGAAATGCACTTCAAAAATGCGATTCAGCGCGATGGCCTGTTTTCCCTCGTACCGGGGGCATTAAAAGGGGGACAGGGGCGCGAGCAGTTTGCTCGCATCAGTCCTGATTTGCGACGACAAGCATCGGAAACAACGCTTGCAGAAGCCATCCTGACGGGCAGCTTGCTTGTACTGGGTAAAGATGGATCAATGGATAATTTTGGGGTGGTGTTGCGTTTGATTGACGTAGAGACCGGACAAATTCTCTGGATGGGGTCTTCAACTGGGCGAAGAGTCTGGCGATGGGACAAAATAGCGGATATTGTGTCTGCGACCATTGGACGACTTGGTGAAGACTTCGCGCAGTACGGGGCAGGGGCAGCAGAAACCCAGATTGCGGCGTTGCGCGACCTTGCAAAAGATGGGAAATCGTGGAGTGTGCTCGGACATGCCTATCTTGAGCGGGGACTGCTCAAGCAGGCTGAAGAAGCATTTGAAAAAGCTATGATTTTCCCCGATGCTTTGGCAGAGGCAAGCGCGGGAAAAGGGCTGGTGTTGCTGAGGCGAGGTGGGCGTTTCAATGACGGAGTACAAGCACTCAGATCTGCAATCCGAACTGATCCAGATTATCTGGATGCGTATAGCTATCTCGCGCAGGCTCTTCTCGATCAGGGGATGGTTGATGGCGTGAAAATTGCCGAAAACGCTATTCGGCGCGATTCGACATATCTCCCGCCATACCGCGTACTGGGCGATTGGTATGCCGACCGCGAAGATCATCAGAGAGCGCGGACGTTTTACCGGGCGTATTTGACGCGTAACCCTGACGATGAAGTCGCTGAACGGTTGGGTAGAAGTCTGTTGCAGTTGAAAAATTATCGGGATATAGATCGCTTTATCGCGCCCATCGCACGCGAAAAACCCGAAGCCTCGCATTTGTTACCCATTATGGCAATCAAAGCGTTGCGGGTGAAACGCTTTGAGGAATCGACCCAATTATTCGAGCGATTTCTCGCGCAAATTAACGCGCGCGAACGCCAGCTTTACGACGATATTCAGGTGCTGTTGTTGGATGGGGAAATAGGGACTTATCGCGCGCTTGACGAAGCGGGAAAGAGAAATTATGTGGCGCGTTTTTGGCGTGCAAAAAATCCGAATTTGTCCAGCGCATACAACGAGCGACAACTGGCGCACTACGAACGGGTCTGGATGGCGCGCTGGTCATTTGGGCGGGAAAACTATCCCTGGGACAGGCGCGGCGAGGTCTATATTCGCTACGGTGAACCCGATTATCGCGCCCGCTCGGGATGGATTCCCTCGCTACCCTCAACGCGCGTGCAGGAAGTGAAGGAAAAGGTGTACCGAGAATTGTATCGGAATCCCAATGAAAGCGAATTGATTGGACCGGTTTTTCCCATAAGAAGCGATCGTGGATTTGCTGCTGAGCGCGAAAGAGAGGTGCTCGATATACCCGATCAAAATACCTTTGGCTCGGTTGAAGGACGCAGTGAAGAAGTCTCTCGCAGCGACCCTTCTCAGGAGGCGTACGCGCCTGTTACCATGCAACACGATCGCAGTATCGTGCCCTGGGAGTCGTGGGTATATACCGAGGTGGATGGCGGCATAGTCATCGATTTTACACGCGAATTGGGTGGCGTCTCCGGGTTTGATTTCGCGCCTATTCCGCCTATTCCGCCCACTATGCTCAGAGACAATATTCGCATTGCCGAACACGCTCCGGCAATTCGCTACAAAAACGCCACAGTGAGCCAGTCCGATGAATTTCGCAAAGCACCTCACTTGTCGCTGGGCACTTTTTATTTTGATCTGGCGGACTTTCGGGGGAGTGCAGGCAGAACCCGCGTAGATATTATTTATGGCATACCGCTTGAAAATTTGCTCGTCGTTACAGACGGACAGCAGCCCCAGGTGGTGCTTGAACGCGCGGTCGCGCTGGCCGATTCGGCATACCGCGTGGTATATCGAAACGCGCAAAAAGTGCAGCATTTTGTAGATACTTCAAATGTCATCACTCGGGAAGTTGTGGATATCACGCGCCAGGATGTGCCCGCAGGCATGTATCATCTCACACTGACTGTTACCGATGCTATGACCGCGAAGCAAGGGGTGTTCGCGCTCGATGTGACGATTGATGAATACGACGAAGAACAGCTTCATATCAGCGATCTCTTGCTCGTTAAAAGTCTATCGGATACGCTGCGCGATACGCGATTTCGCAGGGGAAATTGGCAAGTTGTTCCCAATCCTCGAAGGACTGTTCGCGCGCCCAATCCACTGGCGTTTTATTGCGAAGTGTACAATTTGGCAAAAGACGAGTTTGGACAGACTCGCTATCGCGTGACAACCGCAGTCAAGGCAACGAGAACAGAGCAAAGACGCGGGCGGGGGAATGTTGACCAACCCGAGGTCGCGCTGTCCTATACACAGGTGGGCAACAGCGATTGGGAACGCTTGCCCCTCGAAGTACACCTCGAACACGCACAGGCAGGGCAAAATCGCCTTTTTGTAATTATTGAGGATCTCGTCGCGGGGACACGGGTGGCAAAGGATACTTTTTTTCAGTATATTCGATAAAGGCAATCCACTTAATTTTTTTAGGCTGACTGATTGACAGAAATGCGAGCATTGCTTAAGTTTGCTTGAAGGAGAGGAAAATGGAAAAGCCAGATTTTAGCGAAGATGATCGCATATTGTCCGTTTTGACGGACAATGCAGATATCGAGGCGTTTAGCAATCTGATGGAACACGCACACGAGCAAGGGGTTAGTGCGGCTGATTTTATCCGCGAAGAACCCAGGCGCACCTCTCGAAAGCGCATTCGCAAGCTCTGCCTGAAAAACCGCAAACGATCTCTGCAGGTGATGTTCCAATCCGTCATCAAATCGCTATGGGATCGCCCTGTTACCGACACCTCGGCTGTCGAATCCCTGTATGGGGGGATGCCTCCACAATTTGGAAAGCCCCACCGCAATGGTCATACCAACAAAAGGAATAAGGGTGAATAATCCACTGGTCCTTCGGGCACATATCGATGAAATAGAAGCCCTTAGAGACGACCTGTTGCCATCTGCAAAACGCGGACAGGGCAATGCGCGTGAACTCGCGATTGTCCTCCACAAGATTGCAATGGAAAAGCGGGATCGTTTGCGAGGGCATACGAACAAACAACCCTGATTATGGCGCGTATTCTATCCGTTGACTTTGGCAGGCGCCGCATTGGGCTTGCAGTATGCGACGAATTGCAAATTTCTGTTCGGGGATTGCCCACACTTAAAGTTCGCAATTTCAGTGACAGTATAGCACAGGTCGCACAGGTCGCGGGGGACCAGGCAGCAGAGGAAGTGGTGGTTGGCTTGCCCTTAAACATGGATGGCAGCCGCGGGGACATGGCGCAGGTCGCAGAAAATTTCGCTTCTCAACTCGCTGTTTTGTGCAATATACCAGTTCGCATGTTTGATGAACGACTTTCATCGGTAGGAGCAAAACGCGAGTTGCATACCATGAAAAGAAAAAAACGCAAAGGAGAAGTAGATCGCCTGGCTGCTGTATTAATCCTCGAAACCTATTTGCAGCACAAAGGGAGATAGCCTCTCATGAAACGATTTCTCTTTATTTTGAGCATTGTGCCTATTGTATGCATTTTGGGTGCTTGTACAGGGATTTTTATTTTGAATCGACCGACGGGAGTGGGGAAGAAAGAGGTCGAGATTCGGCATGGATCAACGGTTAAACAAATCAGTCAACAACTCTATCTGAAACGCCTGATCCACAGCCCGCACCTGCTGCAGTTTCTCGCACAGATCAATGGGAGTAGTCGCCGCCTGAAGGCCGGTATTCATCCCTTTAATGGACAGATGACCACCTGGGAGGTTTTGCTCGAATTGGAGCGTCCGCGCGATATCACGCAAAATGTCACGGTTCTCGAGGGTTTAGAAAAAAAACAAGTTGCGGCGATCCTATCGGAAAAATTAAATCTCGACCAAAAAAAATTGCTGTTGTTGATGAACAGTCCCACTTTTTGCAAAACCCTTTCCGTACAGGCCCAAGACCTGGAAGGCTATTTGTTCCCCGAAACCTATAATTTTTCGACAACAGTATCGGAACAACAAGTTCTGCGCAGGATGGTTGAGCATTGTCGCGCTGTTTTTGATGAGCGGCTCCAGAGACGCGCTCGGGAACTCGAAATGAGTATTCACGAGGTGATCGCGCTCGCATCTATTATCGAAGGGGAAACCAGTTGGGATTCCGAGCGAGATACGATTGCGGCAGTTTATCACAATCGCCTTAAAAAAGGCATGCGTCTGCAAGCCGATCCCACGGTGCAATACGCTCTTCCCGATGGACCCCGGCGACTATTTTATAAGGATTATAGCTACGATTCGCCCTATAATACCTATCGCCATGCGGGATTGCCACCCGGCCCGATTAACAGTCCTGGACGTGCATCTATCGAGGCTGCTCTTTTTCCCGCTGATGTCGATTATTTGTATTTTGTCGCTACCGGCGAAGGCGGCCATATTTTTACACGCACTTTGCAAGAGCACGCGGCTGCGAAAAAAAGGACTGCGTCTGCACGGAATAATACCTGGATAAAAAGAAAACTGGTAACAGGGGATTAGGGCTTGGGGGCTTTGACAACTGACTTATGTCTTCGATTCTCGACGGATTAAATGATCCACAACGCAAAGCTGTACAGGCCGTAGATGGTCCTGTACTCATTCTCGCGGGGGCGGGGTCCGGCAAAACGCGTGTTTTGACGCGGCGTATCGCTTATCTGTTGAGTGAATGCGGTGTTGATCCGCGCCAGATTCTGGCGATGACTTTTACCAACAAAGCCGCGGGCGAAATGCGCGAGCGCGTTGAAGACTTGCTGCATCGTTCGTGCAACGCCATGTGGATTGGCACGTTCCACAGTTTGTGTGCGCGTCTTTTGCGATCACAGGCCGAACGAGTGGGACTGAGGTCCAACTTTACGATTTACGATGCAACAGACCAACTCGCGCTTCTGCGACGAGTTATCGCTGATGAAGAACTTTCCGAACGCGATTTTCCTGCGCGTTTGATTCGCACGCGGATCAGCCAGGCGAAAAACCTTATGGTGGGAGTCGATGTGTTTGCCCAGCGAGCGAGCACATTTCGGGAACAAATAATCGCGCGGGTTTTTCGCCACTATCAGGATGCTCTAAAGCAGAATAACGCCGTTGACTTTGATGATTTGTTGACATTGAGCGTGGAGTTAATCCGCGATCACGAAGATGTGCGCCAAACTTATCAGACGCAGTTTTCACATATTTTAATCGACGAATATCAGGATACCAATCGCCCACAATACCTTTTTGCGCGTTATTTGGCCGAAGTTCATCAAAATATATGTGTTGTTGGCGATGACGATCAGAGCATCTATGCGTGGCGTGGCGCAGATATTCGCAATATTCTCGATTTTGAAGCCGATTATCCCAACGCGCTTGTCGTGCGTCTGGAGCAAAACTACCGTTCGACGCAGATTATCCTGGATGCAGGCAATTCCCTGATTCGCAACAATGCGGGGCGCAAGGGAAAAGAACTGTGGACAGATCGTGCGCGCGGCGAGAAAATCCGTTTGAAAAGATGCGCCGATGAAGCAGAAGAAGCCCGTTGGATCGCCGGTGTGGCGCGAGACTTTAAGCGCGCGCATACCTACCGGGATATGGCGGTGTTATATCGCACCAATGCACAGTCTCGCGCGCTCGAAGAAGGGTTCAGACGCGCCGATATCCCGTATCAAATCGTGGGGGATGTGCGATTTTACGAGCGGAAGGAAGTCAAGGATGTGCTCGCGTATCTCAAATTGGTGGTCAATCCGCGCGATTCCATCAGTTTTTGGCGCGTGATTAACACACCGCGGCGCGGCATTGGAACGACATCTACGGGACGGCTCGATGAGTTTGCCATGCGCGAGGGGCTTGCGCCATACCAGGCACTTGCACATTTAGACGCTATTGATACGATTCCGAAGCGCACAGCCAACGCGATGCAGCGGTTTTACGACATGGTCGAAGAATTTCGCCTGGATATGCAGACGATCCCTGCGGATGAACTCGCAAAAGAAATTGTCGATGAAACCGGATATTTGCGCGATTTTGAGAAACTCCTGCCAGAAGAACAGATGTCGCGAAGAGCGCATGTTGCGGAATTGCTGACGGATATTCAGATTTTTGTCGAACAGTCCGACGATGTCTCTTTAGAGGCGTATCTGCGGAAAGTCTCGCTGGTGACAGATGTGGATCAGTGGGAAAACGCCGCAGATGCGGTCACGCTGATGACTCTGCACAGTGCCAAAGGACTGGAATTTCCCATTGTGTTTGTTGCTGGCCTGGAAGAAGGGCTGTTTCCGATTTTGCGACCTGCTGGCGATGAGGACAATACGGAAGATGCGTTGGAGGAGGAACGCCGCCTTTTTTACGTGGGCATTACCCGCGCCCAGGATCGGCTCTTTTTGTCATACTCAATGCGGCGGCAGCGATACGGCGGCTCGATTTCCTGTTCGGCGTCGCAATTTTTGTCCGAGATCCCCGAAGACCTGCTCGATGCCGGTTTTAAAATCAGTGAGGTCAGCAGCATTCCACGCCGAAAATCGGGCAGAGAACCCGCCCGACGGGTCAATCCGGGAGAACCGTTTTTAATGGATGTCGGATCCTGGGTCGTGCATCCCGCATGGGGACGCGGACAGATTCAAAGCCGCTCTGGATCGGGACAAACGGCCAGACTGAAAGTGCGATTTGACGGCGGGACCAAAACTCTCATGATCAAATTTGCTAATCTACAGCCGGGGTAAACCCACTTCTTTAGGCAAGGCCGTAAAACGCTGACCGACAGATAAAGGGAGTTCCCATGAACACGCGACGCTATCAATTTCGCCTGAGCGGCCTTCGGGAAAATAAAGGTTGGATTAGGGCATTCATCATCAGCGGCTGGCTCGAAGAGATTAAACATGATAGCAGCCGCTTTTTTCTTAAATTGGGTGATGGCAGAAAAATGTTTGGTCGCCTACAATCGGATCAACTCAATGTTGAGGCATTGCACCCATTATGGGGCAAGCGTGCTACTGTTCAAGGCATGATCCACTTCAAAGCTAATGGCCAACCTCGGCTAATCGAAGCTCATCGACTTAGACCCTATCAGGACAGAGATGCCGTATTTGAAGAGCTTCCTTCTGCCGAGATGCTTAAGCCCCGAGGCTTAACACCGAAACAAGAAAAGCAGGCCAGATCCTTCAATGTCCTGAGTTTATGCGGCACATGGCCCGGTAATGAACCTGTAGAAGAGCTTCTGGCGCAACTGGATTAAGTCCTGAATATCATGAGCAACTTCTTGCTGGATACCGGTCTGTTATTGGGATTTTGTCGATCAGCACCCTGGGCGCTCCAGGCGCGAACGGTACACAGCTTTGAAGATCCGGAAACGATGGTCTTTACGTCCATTGTCTGTCACGTCTCCCGATAGCACGCCGCCACCTAAACCAGCTATCCCGATGAAGCAGAACGACATCTGGATTTCGGCCACAGCACATGCTGTCGATGCTGTACTGTTGTCAACAGACAAAGACTTCGAACACCTCAATGATGTGTGGCTTAAGTTTGTCTATGTCGATCAAAAACCTGGCTAAATCCATTTGATTCTGAGGCTTGTTCAGTTCATATTTGTAGCTGAAGCAGGCTTGAAAGCCTTATTCACAAAAACAAAGGGAAGTTTATGCTTTCAGACCTCAGATTGAAAAATTTCAAGGCGTTTGGAGACAAAGAACAAAAAGCTCCAATGTCTAAAATTACCCTTATCTATGGCCCCAACTCCGGTGGGAAGAGCTCCATCATCCAAGCACTACTCATGCTAAAGCAGTCGCTCGTCGGCGAATGGTCGCGTGACAGTGATAGAAGAGAGCTGATATATAAAGGGGAATATGTAGACTTAGGTAACTTTCTTTTCTTGCTCCACAAGCACGACATAAATCGTGAGTTGGAAATAGGCGTTACTTTCAATAATTCATCTAGTGCTAAATCTAGCGTAGATTTGACTTTAATTGCTATGGAAAATTCTTCGTTCTTGTCAGAAATAGGATATCAAATTCTTGAGGGGAATGAAGTACTCCTTGATGCTAAATTGGATTACGAGCACGATACAAATACTTGGGATACATCGCAGCTATCAATCGCCGGTGTTAATGGTAGCCGTGAAATATTTCCAAGAAAACTATCATCTTTAGATAAAAACTTTTTACCAGTAATAGAAATACTGGGCTTGAAAAGGACGCAGAGAATTTTACAGAGACAGGGAACCGAACTGGCACCAGAACCTGAAACGGTGCAGAAAGAAAAAATAAGCTTGAAGGAATTCGAAAGGAAATGGGATGAGATACAGAAAATAATACAGAAAGAGAAAATAGAGCCTATAAAAAAAATAGAAATAGAAAGATTAGTAGCGGGGAGCAAGGAACTAGCAGAAAAATTAATACAGGAATATCAGAAACAAGAACTGCTAGTAAGGAAACAGGTAAAGACTCTGACATCCAAAATAAAACTAGAACAAATAGAGAAACTTAATCTGGAAGATATTCCGTCAAGCTATGAAAATCTCCTGCGTTCAATCACTTATATGGGGCCATTGCGGAATTATCCGGAAAGATTTTATACAGTTTCAGATAGGGAACGGGATTCCGCAGGTATTCGAGGAGAATTTACACCTCATATTCTCTACCATAATGCTAATATCAAACAAGAGGTAAATAGGTGGTTTGAATTATTTGAAATCCCTTATCACCTAGATATTGAAAAATTCGGAGAAGAACAACGGACAGGCAAATATTTTTCCATTATTCTTGAGGACAACCGCACAAAAACCTTGGTAACTCTTGCCGATGTAGGGTTCGGAATAAATCAGTTGCTGCCAATAGTAATCGAAGGCATCGTCTCGAAGAAAAACGCAATAATCTGCGTCGAACAGCCGGAGATACATCTTCACCCCAGGCTTCAGGCTAACATCGCTGACTTGATGATTAAGACAAGTCAGGGCGAGGATGAGAAGCAGTGGATTGTCGAAACACACAGTGAACTGCTGATACGACGCATTCAGCGGCGTATTCGTGAAGAAACTCTTAACCCTGATGACGTTTCAGTGATTTACGTAAACTCTGGCGATGACGGTAGTAAGATTGAGATTCTGGAACTTGACGAAGATGGTGATTTCACTGACGAGTGGCCGCACGGCTTCTTTGACGAGGGATTCAACGAATTGATAGCTGAATAAGGAAGGGAGGGGAGGGGTGTTAGTAAAATTCACTATTGAACCTGATGCACTTTCTAATGCAAAACCTTACCATATACGAAACCTGTTGAAAAATCATTGGAGTCCCTACGGTATTTTAGTAGATGTCGATTCCCAAAACTCTATTCTTAAGCATCAACTGCGTGAATATTACACAACATTTCAATCTAATGGCTATCCTCTATGGCAGGATACCAGTAAAATTGATTGGGCAAGTATAGATGATCCTGAGGACTTGGCAAAGTATCATCATAAGTTTGAACTTGCGCTTATAGAAGAAACTCGTGCGCTGGTGTTCGGCCTGAATCCAACTAAATATTGTGGGGATGTTGAGGCCGTCGAACTACACAATGTTAGTGAATCCGATAAATTTGAATCCGCAAGACAAATTGCCAATTGCAATATACCGATAGGCCAGCCGATAGTTGACCTCTGGGCAGAACGTTTTCAAATGCTTGCCAAGATTTCAAAACAAATTACCATCGTAGATAGATATGCAGTCCGGAACTTAGATAATGGCCAGAAAGATTTACTTAATCTGTTTCAATTTCTTGAGAGCGATTCGTCTAAATGCTACGTCACAATCTACTCATCTCCAGATGCAGGAGGCACAGATTTGATTGGCTCAGACCAGATTACAAGAAAACTGAAGAACAGAGTTTCTCAACTTGGACTAAAAAATATTAAAAAGATTACCTTACACCTATCTCTAAATCACGTTTTTAGTACATACGCTCACGACAGATACATACGTTTCGACGGAATTACCTGCATAATAGGTAAAGGTATCGAAGTATTTAGGTATCAAAAAACTAATGCAAATAGTATATTTGCATTCAAATCTAGCCAATTTATCAACGACAGTCGACGTACCGAACAGGCATTAAGAAGGGATGACAAGACTAGCACGTCTCGTTTGGCCCTTCGTGACGGGAGTTGGCAGTTGTTACCGACACCTTGAATAATTATACAAGACATATCCGTAAAATGCCGCCGACAGTCAAAAACCTTATCAAACACTACTCACTATGCCTGTTTCAAAAGATGATGTTAAAAAAGTGGCGCAACTTGCGCGCCTGGATTTCGCGCCGGAAGAAGAGGCGCAACTAATCGAAGACTTGAACCGCATGCTCGAATATGTAGCGGTGCTTGATCAACTCGATACAACAGAGGTAGCCCCAACAGCGCATGTACTCCCCCTGGAAAATGCGTTTCGAGACGATGTAATGGGGCAGTCATTGGATCGGTCGGACGCGCTGGCAAATGCTCCGCTTTCCGGACAAGGCCACTTCCGCGTCCCCAGAGTGATTGAGTAAATACAGATATCGGCGGTAATCTCCCGCCGATTTTCTTTTGTGAAATACAGGGAGGACAATGTGAAAAAACATGATCGCGAACCGAAATACATCGTGGTTGCCGGGGGGGTGATCAGTGGCGTGGGGAAAGGACTCGCCACGGCTTCTATCGGTAAAATTTTGCAGTATTACGGCTATAAAACCACGGCCATAAAGATTGATCCCTATTTGAATTACGATGCCGGGACACTCAGGCCCACAGAACACGGCGAGGTGTGGGTCACGGATGACGGGGGCGAGATCGACCTCGATCTGGGCAACTACGAGCGGTTTCTCGGCCTGGATTTGCCCCGCACGAACAATCTTACGACCGGACAAATTTACCACGCGGTTATCGAGCGCGAGCGGCGGGGCGAATATCTCGGACAGACCGTTCAGCCAATCCCGCATATTACCGACGAGATCAAGAATCGGGTTCAGCATGCGGCACAGGGGGCCGATATCGCGCTGGTCGAAATTGGCGGCACCATTGGCGATGATGAGAATATCCCATTTTTCTTTGCAATGAAGGGCCTGGAGCGAGAAATTGGCGAGGCCAATATTATGTATGTGCTGGTTAGCTATTTGCCCGTCCCCAGTCATATCAACGAGATGAAGACCAAACCCACGCAACACGCAGTCAAACTGCTCAGCGGGCATGGCATGGTGCCCGACTTTATTATTTGCCGCGCCACGCGACCGATTGATGAGGTGCGAAAACGCAAAATTGAGGTTTCCGCCAATATCCCAAAAGATCGCATTATCTCTGCGCCAGATCTGGATATCGTGTATCAGGTTCCGATCCATTATGAAAGCGAGCAGGTCGGTGTTAAAATGCTCGCGCACCTGGGGCTGAAACCCAAAAAAGAACCCGACTGGACGCGGTGGACGCAGTTGGTACAGAAGATTCGTCAGCCTTCACAGACGGTTAAAGTGGCAATGGTTGGGAAATATGTCGAGATCGGCGATTACGAATTTACCGATTCGTATATTTCTGTGAACCAATCACTCGAACACGCCGGTGCTAATTTGGACACGCGCATCGATATTTCATGGATTGATTCGGCCAGCCTCGAAATGGGGAGGGGCGAAGATGTGCTTGGAGAATTTGATGGCATTATTGTGCCGGGGGCCTTTGGTGAAGGAGGGGCTGAAGGGGTGATTGAAGCGATTCGCTATGCGCGAGAAAACGGTCTGCCATTTCTCGGACTGTGTTATGGGCTTCAGATGGCCATTGTTGAATATGCGCGAAATGTGGTGGGGTTGAAAGATGCCAATTCAGCGGAAAATGATCCCGATACACCCCATGCGGTGATCGATATTCAGATGAACCAACGAGAAATTATTGAAGAAAGTCGTTTCGGCGGCACGATGCGCCTGGGGGGATATGTGGCTGTACTCCGCCGAGAGAGTGTCGTACTCGATCTGTATGAACGCACAGGGCGCCTGGAAGAAGACGCCTGGCGCATCGATCAACTGAGAAAGAATCCGGCGGAGGCTTTCCGTCTGGGTGTTCTTCTCGACAGCGAGCGCTGTGTGATTGAACGCCATCGCCATCGCTATGAAGTATCGCCCAAATTCGTCGATTTGCTCGATGAATTTGGTCTGATTTTTTCCGGATATCACCGCCGAGAAGATGGCACCAAACTCATGGAATTTATCGAGTTGCCCGATCATCCTTTTTTTATCGCTACGCAAGCCCATCCCGAATTTAAGTCGCGCCTCGAACAACCAGCCCCTTTATTTTACGGTTTTGTAGAAGCTGTTGTCGCTCACGCAAAGGCACGAGTTGGTGATACGTCAGTTTCTGAAAAAAGCGTCTGAGGTTCTGTTGTGCATCCTGTGTGCCTGCGCCTCTGCTGACCGGATAGAGCAAGCGGCGAATGACGCGCCGGTTAACCGGGAAATGTGGCACTGGTCCACGCACATTACAGATCGTGGCAAATCCCGGGCGCAGGTTCGCGCTGGCTCTTTTCAACAGGTGTCAGAAGATGAACCCGCGCGGTTTTCCGATGGTGTTCGGGTTGTCTTTTTTAATGCCCAGGGCGATACGGTTTCCACACTGAGGGCTGAACGGGGTGAAATAAACGCATCGGGCGACGATATGAAAGTGTTTGAATCTGTCGTGGTGGTCGCGCGAGACTGTACGCAATTGCAAACGGATTCGCTGCGTTGGCAGCGCGATGAGAATCGCATTATGGGCGAGGGCCATGTGACGATTTCTCGGCCCGACGGTATAGAGACAGGGGTGGGTTTTAATGCATCATCGGACCTGAAACAGTGGACGCTTTTATTTGTAAATACGCGGATGAGACGCAAAAAGCCGTGAAAAATATCAGACATTATTTTTTTTTGCGATCAGAACTCCGGGGCTTTCTCGGAGTTCTGCTTATATGTATCTGTACGGAGGTATATGCCGAGCAGAAGCTCAGTGCAGATTGGGTGGAAACGCTGCTTTTGAATGACCAGACGCAGCGCAATTACCGCGGAGGCGTGGTGTATGAAGACAGCTTGCGCCAACTTATTGTAAAAGCCGATTCTGCACATGTGCGCGTTGGGGATGCGACCTATCTTTTTGTACATCAGGTGAGTTACAAAGACACAGTACGAGAAATTCGCGCCGATACACTTGTTTTCCAGGACCGCGAAGACATCGCGACGTTTCGGGGGCATGTCTTGCTAAGCGACGATCAGCGCACGCTTGAGGCGCGTGTCGTGCGATTTTTGAGCAAGGAAGACTCGCTCATTGCCGAGGGTGATGTCGCCCTTCTCTTGCCCGAAGGCCGCAGACTTCGCGCTTCCCAATTGCGCTACGATCTGATCCGCGAGCGCGGAAATCTACAGGGCCATACGCAGTTACAAGTGGTGGGGGAACGCGGCGATACTCTCGAGGCGCAGTCCGATTCCATTGCCTTTGTCAATCGCGGGCGTGAACTCTTTCTCAATGGCAACCTCATCTTGCGACAGGGATACACGCGGGGAAAAGCCAGGTCCGGCGCGTACGCGGATTCTGTGATCGTCCTTTCTGGTAAGCCCCTAATGACCTGGGCCAATCCCGGTAGGCGCGATTCCGTTTCTGCACAGGGCGAAAAAATTCTCATTGAAATGTCTGACCAAACCATTGGCGCGTTGGAGCTTTCGGATAGCACGCTCATCCATGCTATGGCTTTTGACAATGGTCATTCGCAAAAAATACGCTCAGATTCTGCTCGGATTGTCTTTCGCGACGAGACCCCGCAGCGCATGCACGCATGGGGAAATGTAATGCTCGATCTGAGCGAGCGAGATACGTCGCGGGCAGTAATGTCTGGCGGTGATCTCATATTGGCCTATCGAGATGGAAAACTGGATAGTTTGACACTGTCTGGTGGCTGCCTCGGTTCTTATATTGCCCGGGATAGCCTATCGGAAAGCCGCCTGGGGGGCAAGCGGTGTGTGTTGTGGTTTTCCAATGGGGAGTTAGACCAGATGGCAATTTTCGATGAAGCACATTGCACGCGGGTCACGAGAGATAGCGACGATGTAACGGTTTCTGGGGATTATCTCCTTTTGAACTTTGATCCCGGACGGTTGTTATCTATTCGAGCTGAGGGGGATGTACGAGGGCACTACACCGCTGAATTGGAGGATGCGCCGTGAACCTGCGAGCCGAGGGGCTGGTAAAAAAATACGCGCGCCGCCTGGTTGTCAATCAGGTCAACTTGATTGTCAATCCCGGCGAAATTGTCGGACTCTTAGGGCCTAATGGCGCGGGAAAAACGACGTGTTTTTACCTCATTGTCGGCGCAATTTCGTCAAATGCCGGATACATTTTTTTAGGCGACCGGGACATTACTGCATTGCCGATGTATCGCCGCGCACGGCTGGGCATAGGTTATCTGGCACAAGAATCTACGGTTTTTAGAAAGATGACCGTGCTGGAAAATGTCCTATCCGTTCTCGAATACGAGAAAATGGGTAAGGCAGAACGGTTGGACCGCGCCCACAAGGTATTGGAAGACCTGGGAGTTGGACATTTATCGCACCAGCGCGCTGATAGTTTGTCGGGGGGGGAAACGCGCCGGCTGGAAATCGCGCGGGCACTTTCTCGAGATCCGCTCTTTATGCTACTCGACGAACCTTTTGCCGGCGTGGATCCGCGTGCGGTGGAAGATATTCAGAATATTATCGCCGAACTAAAACGCCGCAATATCGGGGTTTTGATTACCGATCACAATGTGCGAGAAACGCTCGCAATTACAGATCGTTCCTATTTGCTTTCTGAGGGAAAGATACTTCTCTCAGGCACCCCCCGGGCATTGGCAGCAAGCGACGAGGCGCGTCGCATTTATCTGGGCGACCGGTTTCGCCTCGATTCGTGACAAATTTGGAAAAAGAGTTTACAACCCTCTCCGTTATTTGTTATTATTTAAAGTTGCTTCTTCCATTTACTGAACACTGATGAGGATAAAAATGAAACATGTAACACTGGCAGAGTTAGAAGCGGGATTAGAAGACATCCGTCAGTCGCCCACAAATGCGGGCGTGTTAGAGTTGATTGTGCGCCGGCCGCAGGTTGAGGCGCGAGAGGTCCTGAAAGTTGGCGAACTCGATCTGGTTGAAGGGCTCGTGGGCGACAACTGGAAAACACGCGGCAGTTCTCTAACCGCAGATGGGTCGGCCCATCCAGACATGCAACTCAATATCATGAACGCACGCGTGATTGCTCTATTAGCACAAAAAAAAGAGCGTTGGTCACTGGCGGGAGATCAGTTGTATATGGACTTCGATTTGAGCGAGGAGAATGTACCGCCGGGCACCCAACTGAGTCTGGGAGATGCGGTGATCGAAGTCACAGATCAACCGCATACGGGCTGTAAAAAATTTGCTGCGCGTTTTGGGTTGGACGCACTAAAGTTTATTAGTTCTCCCGTGGGCAAACAGCTTCAGTTGCGCGGGATCAATGCAAAGGTTATTCGCTCTGGCGCGATACAGATCGGCGATACTGTAAAGAAAGTGTAATCTATGATTGGTCTTGATCACACACAATCTCAGTTGCTCCAGCAGAAACTGGCCCCGCAACTCATCCAATCTTTGCGCCTGCTTCAATTGCCAACTCTGGAATTAGCGAAGTTAATTCAACAAGAATTGGAGATCAATCCTCTCCTGGAAATTGACGAAGATATTACATTGGATTTGGAACAAGAAGAACCCAAAGCTGAACTGGATGACGAAACCGAGGACGAAGACCAGGATGAAGAACCCGTAGAAGAATTGGAATTTGAAGACCCGGACTTAGATACACTCAATTCAGACATATTTGATGAACATGACTGGGATCACTACTTAAACGAATCCGGGTATGCCAGTCCCCGCGAAGAATTTGAATCCAATACTGAAGACTGGCACAACGACAGGACCACTCCAAAAACGCTACGAGATTCACTTTTAGAACAGGTGACAATGTCGGATCTTTCGCCGAGTGATCGCGTCATAGCCGAATACTTAATTGGCAATATTGGCGAAGATGGGTTCTTGGGATGTTCGACAGGAGAAATGGCAGATGAACTTGGGGTCAATATCGATAAGGTGGAATGCGTTTTGGGGATTATCCAGACATTTGACCCGGTAGGTGTTGGTGCGCGAAACCTTCAAGAGTGTTTGTTGATTCAATTAAAAGAAAAAAATATCACAAACGGTTTGGTTGCAAATGTGGTGCGCAATCACCTCGACGACTGGATCAACCGCCGTTTTAGCCAGATAAGTCTGGCACTCGATACAAGTATGGATGATATGCGTGTTATTGAGGAAGTCCTCGCATCGCTCAATCCCAAGCCCAATATTGAACCCGAACCCGCATTGAATCTCAATCATATCATTCCCGACCTCGAAGTTCAAAAGATCGGCGACGAGTACGTCGTTTCTCTGACCGACCACACCCTGCCCGAATTGCGTATTAGTCCAATGTATCGCACCTTGCTCAGACAATCGGATAAACCGGGGCGAGATGATCCAAAATTGCGAGAGACCAAAAAATTTGTCGTTGAAAAACTCAATTCTGCGCGCTGGTTTATCAATGCGATACACCAAAGACGCGCAACTATGCTAAAAGTCATGCGATGTATTGTCGAAAATCAGGTTCAATTTTTCGAACGAGGACCTGGTTTTCTCAAGCCAATGGTGCTTCAAGAGGTAGCTGATAAGGTGCAGATGCACATTTCGACTATCAGCCGCGTGAGCAATGGTAAATATGTGCAAACACCGCATGGCGTTTTTGAGTTGAAATATTTTTTTGATGGAGGATTGAGTCGATACGATGGCGCCGATGTCTCTGCCAGAAGTGTAAAAGAAAAAATTGCAAAGCTCATTGGCGGTGAAGACGTGCAGGATCCATTGAGCGATCAACACATAGCGGCTATTCTTAAAGAAGAGGGCATTAATATCGCGCGGCGCACGGTCGCCAAATATCGAGATGAACTCAATATCAGCTCCGCGCGACTTCGGAAGGCACTTTAGCCGAATCAGTCTGTCTGTTGGGTACTGATTTCGTCTTCTGAGATTTTGTGTACACTTTTGGGATTAAAGGTCTGCTCGGTATTGATGCGAAGTGCAACTTCAATCCGCCCGCCAGTTAGCACAAAAAACTGAATCAGAAACCCGCCACCTTGCATGGTTTCAATCTGGTAAGAATCGGTGTCTAATCCGTCGAGCAACTGAGGAAGGGTGGTTTCAAACCTCGGGTGTTGTGTAATATCGGGTGGCAACGCCATAATCAGGGTTCCCGGTTCTTCATTGAGATAACTTCCAATGCGTTGTCGCGTGTTGACCATGTGAGCAATAACCCGGCATGCATAATCGAAATCATCCCCGCCATTTCGATCTGGTGGTACGATGCCCCAGGTGAGATGGTGGATAAAGGGATTGCCGTATCCCTGGCCAAGCATCTGACTGAGTGCGGGTTGGTCAACGGGATGAACCACTGCGACATAGTGAAACCAGCCCCGTGCGAGGGCGGAATGCCCGGGAGGCAATCCCGATGGCACATTGATATAATCCTGTTCATCGACAGGGGAGGGGTAGCACTTGGTGTCCCAACCCGCAATATAACCCATTGTTTTTAGAGGTCCCGCAACGAGGTAAGGGGGATCTGTAAAGATCGCTGCGTGGTCCATGTTGGGATACAATCTGACACCAGCATCAGAAATTTTTTCGGCGACTTGCAAGGCTTCGTCAAAGCGTTCAGATGCATTCTCGATTTGGAGAACGGTGTGAAAGTCTTCGGGTAATTTACAGTCCATAGTCTTATCCTCCTGTTGGTTAGACGTTGTAATCAATAACACGTTTTTTCCATATACGTCAAGCAAAAATGAATCCCGGTCACTTTGGTGGCCGGTTTTTTTTTGAAAAATTTGATTCACCCATTGCTGAAAAATTGAACGATTCGTTCCCTAATGCTATTTGGTTATACAGACCTCCAGGGACGTAACTTACTGATTTAACGCCTCTTGTGATATTTTCCCAATTCTGGCACGCGATTTGCATAAGTCATGGGCGAATCAAAAAACAAAACATTTCAGGAGGTCAATATGATGAGATACGGAATTGTTGTTGTGATGTTGGGGATGCTTGGAGGAGGACACGTTTTGGGTGCTGAAACGGATGTTGTGATCAATGAGGTCCTTGCAGACCCGCCATCGGGGGATCGGGGTGATGCCAATAGGGATGGGACTCGGGACGGCAATAAAGACGAATTTGTGGAAATACTGAATACCGGATTGGATACTATTGCGATCGGTGAGTGGCAGTTGTCAGATCGCAACGCAAAGAAACCATTCACTTTTCCCGAAGGCACAAAGATTGCTCCGGGCGAATACATCGTGCTTTTTGGTGGTGGAGATGAGGTAAAAATTAAATCTGAATTTGAGGGTCAGGTCTTTGTCGATGACGGCAAGATCGGTGGGGGATTGAGCAATGCGGGAGACGCGGTGTTTTTGATAAATCCAACTTCAAACGATACAATTGCAAGTGCAGTATGGGGTAAAGATGGAGGTAAGGATCAATCCCTCGTGCGGTATCCTGAAGGGACTGGCGGGTGGGTGTTGCACAGTGCTGACCCTGGCAAGGGATTGTTTTCGCCAGGCAAACCGCGGTCGCTTTTCGACAAATTCGAGTCTCTGCCAGAATATCTGGACATGATAGAAGGAGAATCCATTTCACTGATACCCGTGATTTATAGCTACGAAACTGGGGAAACGAGGCGTATTGAAGACGAAGTTTTATGGGTATCGTGGGATACCACTATCGTGAGGATCGAACAGGGCGATAGGGTGGTTGCTGTGCGTGCTGGCGAGACAGAAGTTGGATTTTTCTGGCGTGGTCGAGAAAGTAGTCACACATATATCCGGGTGTTGGAAAAGGAAAAACCGCCATTGGTAATCTCGGAGGTGTATCCCAATCCCGCCTGGGGTGAAGCAGGGGATACCAATGGCGATGGCGTGCGGCACACCTATCAGGACGAATTTGTCGAAGTGGCGAACCAGGGCGTGCATCCCATTGACATTGGCGGCTATTTTCTCGGCGATGACGATGCCCCGGCAGATCGCTTATTTCGATTTCCCGATAACACAGTGCTCGATACGCAAACAGTTGTAGTTCTCTTTGGTGGGGGGGAGGTGTCCGTTAGCAATCGGATCTTTGTAGATGACGGTCGCATTGGCGACGGTCTGTCAAATTGGAGCGATACCGTGCAGTTATTGGCACCCGATAGCAGCACAGTGGTCGCCTCAATGGTTTATGAACGATCTACCAGGGGCATATCCTTTGCCATAGATGACGACGGCAATTATCTGTTACACAATGATATATACAAAGAAGATTCCACCTCAGTCGGACGCTTAAAACCTGGAGATGATCCGATTGAGCCTGAGGTATTGACCGATACATTAACTGTCCCGGATGGTATCGTATTTTCCGAAATCCTGATGTTGCCCGAACAGGTCGATGCCAACAACGATGGAATTATTGATCGGCATGCAGACGCCTTTGTCGAATTGACCAATATCGGTGTTGATACCCTCGACCTGAGCGGATGGATGATCGGCGATGACGATATCATTGTCTCTCGATTCTTTCCCTTTCCCGATAATGTCGTGCTCGTGCCCGGCGGTTATATTACCATTTTTGGTGGGGGAACACCTGTGGGCATTCCCGGTACTGTATTGTCTGCCGAGGGTCAGATTGGCAATGGACTCAGTAGCGGTGGCGATGTCGTCCATCTAATTATGTCCGATGGTAAGACCGTGGTGCGGTCTGTGCGCGTACCAAAGGCGACGCCAGATGTTTCATGGCTTTTTTCGCCGGATGATCCACCGATCTTACACCCCAAAATCCCCGGCTGGCACGCGATGTCGCCAGGCACATCATCAGACGGACAGGAAGGGCCTTCAATAGATATAGCAAATCGAGACACGCTCAACACACAACTTCCCAAAGACCTTGTGATCTCTGAAGTCTATCCCAATCCCGCCGCAGGCGATGCTGGCGATACCAATGGCGATGGGGGGCGACACACCTATCAGGATGAGTTTGTCGAGATAGCTAATTTGGGCGTGCATCCCATCGATATTGGTGGCTATTACCTCGGTGACGACGATGTACCTGTGGAAAAACTTTTTCGATTCCCCGACAGTACAGTGCTCGATACGCAAGCAGTTGTAGTGCTCTTTGGTGGGGGGGATATGCCCGTTAGCGAGCGGATATTTGCCGATGACGGTCGCATTGGCGACGGCCTGTCCAATGGAGGCGATACCGTGCAGTTGCTGGCGCCAGATGGAAGCACAGTGATCTCCAAAATGACGTATGAAAACGCGCCCAAAGGTATATCTTATGCGAGAGATGATAATGGCAATTATCTGTTACACAATCAGATATACGAAGAAGAGTCTATCTCTGTCGGACGCTTAGGGCAGGGCGATGATCCGGATCAACACCAGGGCCTAACTGTCTCCTATGACATCGTATTTTCCGAAATCCTGATGTTGCCCGAACAGGTGGATGCCAACAACGATAGGATTGTCGATCGGCACGCAGATGCTTTTGTCGAATTGACCAATATCGGTGTTGATACCCTCGACCTGAGCGGGTGGCTGCTCGGCGATGACGATATTATTGTCGCTCGATTCTTTCCTTTTCCCGATGATGTCCTGCTTATACCCGGCGGTTATATCACCATTTTTGGTGGGGGAACACCTGTGGGTATTCCCGGTACCGTCTTGTCTGCCGGGGGTCGGATTGGCAATGGATTCAGTAGCGGTGGCGATGTCGTCCATCTGATCATGCCCGATGGTAAGACCGTGGTGCGGTCTGTGCGCGTACCAAAAGCGACACCAGATGTTTCCTGGCTGTTCTCACCTGATGATCCTCCTCTATTACATCCCAAAATCTCAGGCAGGCACGCGATGTCGCCGGGCACATCATCAATGATTGGTGTGGACAGCGTATCGGGAAAACCCAGTGTTTCTGAGGGTAAAGACCAGACGGTTAATGGTCTTATCTCTGACGATTCTATACCTGGTGGTCTGGCAATGGAGGATCGCAAATGGGGCATTTACCCATCACCCAATCCTTTTAATACAGCCACTGTATTGAGTTTTTACACGGCAGGAGGCCCTGTTTATGTAACTATATATAACATCCTGGGGCAACCTATCAGACGGTTGGTTCAACAACATTTACCCGCCGGATATTATCGACGTATATGGGATGGTAAAAATGATGCTGGAGTATCTGTGGGTTCTGGAATCTATATAGTCTTTCTAAAAGATAAGAAAGCGACATTTACACAGCGCGTCTCGCTCTTGAAGTGAGAAGCAAAATCTAATAGAAGGGAGGTGATGCAGGATGGCACAACCCGAAATTACATTTCGGCATGGTCTGTGCAGTGCTTCGATTTTCGAAAATGAATACACGCGTGGTGGAGATTCTTTCACCGTACGCACAGTTTCATTTCAGCGAAGTTATTTGGATAAAGATGGGAATTGGCAAAGGACCAATAGCCTGAACGTAAACGACATTCCCAAAGCTGTATTGGTGTTGAATAAAGCGTATGAGTTTTTGACATCGAATAGCCAGGCTGAAGCAGAAGTAGATGATGCGGCAGCAATAGCAGACGAACAGGCTTGAGGAAAGGGTGACGTTATAATAAAAAAAGAAGGTCCGGCTATTAGCTGGACCTTCTTTGCATGCCTGTTGATTTTAAGATAATACTTATGCTGCTCCGTTTGCAGTGTAAACTTGTGTATTATGACTAAATTTCTATCCTATGCATCCAAAGGCTCGTGCAATGCTTTCTTGATTAAAACACCGGCTTTGAAATAGCTCTTTCTCCGAGCCGGAACATAAACAATCTCACCTGTGCGAGGGTTGCGTGCAGCGGGTTTCGGTTTGGTCGGCTTGATACCCAGCACGCCAAATCCCCTGATTTCGATCCGATCACCGTCAATCAGATTTTCGCGCATAGCGTTAAAAAGCGTATTTACAATCTCATAAGCGAGTTGCTTTTTGATTCCCAGACGATCAGATATTTTTAATGCTATATCCTTTTTTGTCATTGTCATTCGATCCCCCCATTTCACTGGTATTATCAAGGCATTGGGCTAATATATAACCCTGAACCCCTGATATGCAAGACAAAAATGTTTCACAATCGTCACAAAATTGAAAAATTGCATTTGCTTTGTATGTCGCTTATTTTATTATCGTTAGTGAGGATAAGG
>JAJEAX010000024.1 GCA_022822565.1 Candidatus Latescibacterota bacterium | reverse complement strand
GATAATCGTCAGAGGGCAACTGACAATCATTGGTCCACACCCCACAGCGACTCACGTATTGCACCGCCGTAAAACTCGCACGCGCAGGCGCGCAAAGCGGCGAAGTCGTATAAGCCGCATCAAACACAATACCCTCTTCTGCCAGCCGATCCATATACGGCGTTTGCACAATAGAATCGCCATAACACCCCATCACTGCCGGGTCGTGTTCATCGGACATGATCACCAGAATATTTGGACGGTCAGACATAAAATCTCCTTGTGGTTAGTGTGATATGACACATCATCTAAAGCAACTGATCCAACACCTGGGCGCGATTAATACTTGTACGCCAAAATTCTTCGGGCGTATCCACACTCCACCTCGCCCAGATTAAAGCCAAAACCAGGCCCCATTTTATAATTCGCTCGCGCGGGATATCCAACTCCTCTGCCATAATCTCCACGCGGCGAACATCGACTTCACCCCGGTCACATCCTTCACAGGATGCGTCGGGATAATTCGCCAAAAAAGCACCGACCTCGTAACCCGGATCGCCAAAATAACCTTTGGGATCAATAACGAGATAGGGCTCGCGCTCTGAACTCAAAATATTCCAGTGATGCAAATCCCCGTGCAGAACAACCGTTTCTTTACTCGTACTCATCAACTCATCGTAAAGTGTTTCGGCGCGCACAACCCATTTTTCGGGCAGTGGTCCAGTACCGCCATTGTATTTTTTCCGCAACTTATCAAAGCCATCTATTTCATAAGCCGTCGGCCGAAAACAGTGAACTTTCGGAACGGGTTGCCAGAACTTTTTCATCAGCCGAGCGGCAATGCGCGTATTCTCCTCGTCACTCGGACAAACACCCAGAGGGACACCTGGACGGATGCGCTCCAGCATCAGCACGCCCAACGCCTCGTCAAAATCGAGCAACTTGACCGTACCATTACCATTGCAAAGTTGCAGCGCGTGGCACTCTTGTTGCCAGATTTCCGCCAATTGCGGAGGCGAGCCAATTTTCAGAACAACCTCTGTCCCCTGCACATCCGTCGCTGGCGCAATATAGCTATAGGACATCTCGGCATAATCTTCTGTCATAGGATCCTCAATGCGAAGATCCCACCGCTTTGCACACGCAGCAACGATATCTGGCAGTTGTTCGATCCAGTCAGCCCATTTTGGATTGGACGATAAGGTTTCTGGAATGTACATAGATTTTCCACCTCTCAAAAACGTAAATCTGGAACCGGCCTACCAAATACCCTTCATCCCTGTCTCGACGAGACGTAAAACCGCGTCTGATCGCGGTGGCCGATCTCGTCGATCACTTCAAGTGTATGTTGACCCGTCGGCAGCGCAATGGATTTGACGTGCCGCGTATTCGTCTCTCCCAGATAGCGATGATTGAGATACCAGTACAACGTGCGGTTTTTATCGCGATGTGTCACCCGCAACACGACATTCTGCACTGCACCATCAAAATCGCGGGGCAAAAAGAGACGCGCATTCCGCGTTGGATATACAATATGTACAGGAGCGTGATCTGCTTGCGCCATACATTCCACGCGATGCGGTGGCAAATTCCCCGCGCTTTGCCCCCGTTGTCGCAAGTGGTGAACAACATCTGGCGGATACACCAGACGTGCAACGCGACAGTATTCACCCGGCTGCCAACAAAGAGAACATACCCGCTGTGTACTATCGGCATTCACCGTTATAACCCGGTGATACGGACAAATTTTCAAAAGCGAGCGAGGTGCTTCCACAGAAACCCGCTCTGGACAATGCGGCGCAGCGCGATACCCCGTATCTGCACAGACATCGCGCGAGATCAAATCGGCCTGGGGTGGCGCGAACCACCGCTGATCGGGATCGTGGGACAAGCTATTAAACAGATCGAAAAACAAAGGCGCGGCACAACGCGCCCCCGTGAGCTCAGACACCCCTTCACCCGAGAAATTCCCCACCCATACAGCAATCGTCCACTGCGGCGACACCCCCACGGCCCACGCATCGCGATATCCATAACTCGTACCCGTTTTCCAGGCAATGGGCCACTGGTTTTGAAACTGATGCCAGTAAAATTCTATTCCGGGCCGCGAGAGATCGCGCAACGTATTCAGCGCCAGATAACACGCGCCGCGACTGAGCAAAGGCGCGGGTTCAGACGGGCGATCCGCCGGATTTATATGAAGAGGCTGAAACACGCCTCCATTGCCCAAACCGCGAAAAAGCACCGCCATATCCCAACCCGTCACCTCGGCACCACCGAGAACGAGGGGCAAGCCATAATCATTCGGCGTGCGGAACAACGTCGTCAAACCAGCCGCGCGAAGCCGCTCGTAAAACGCCACCACGCCATACTCATAAAGCAAGCGCACCGCAGGCACATTCGCCGACAAAATCAGAGCATCATACGCCGAGACAAGCCCCTGAAATGTGCGATTGGCATTGTGTGGCGCAAACGAGCCGTAATACGTCGGAACATCCCGAATTTTGCTCTGCGGCAGAATCAGCCCCGCATCCATACTGAGCGCGTAGAGAAATGGCTTGAGCAACGAACCCGACGACCTCGGCGCGCGAATCCCATCGACGTGACTATCTGTGAAATTTTCAGACCCGACATAAGCGCGAACAGCACCCGTTTTGGTATCCGCAATCAGCGCAAAACCATTGTGAATCCCGCGCTGCCGCAACCTGCTGACGTGACGCGCAACGAGTTCTTCTGCCCGAATCTGAATATCCCGATCAATCGTCGTGGGATGAACATAAGACGTCTGGCGATCTACAATGTAACGCGCCAGATGAGGAGCCAGCATGGGAAATGGATGTGACTTGCGCGGCACAAATTCTTTTTTCGCCAGATACAGCGTCTCAGCATCAAAATATCCCGCCCCGTGCAGCGCGGTGAGCAATATATCGCGCTTCTTTTTTAACAAATCGGGCTTCGTCAGAGGCGAAATTTTTCCCGGCGCATTGGGCAACACCGCGAGCAATGCCGCCTCTGCCCAGGTCAACTGATCCGGCGATTTTCGAAAAAAACGCAACGCCGCCGCCCGGTAGCCCACCACATTCCCGCCATAAGGCGCGTGATCGAGATAGAGTTGCAAAATCTCTTCTTTTGAATACCGCATCTCGAGCTTCAGAGCCTGAAGTATCTCCAGTGTCTTGTTGAAATATGTGCGAGGTTTGGGATGCATCAACCGCGCCACTTGCATGGTCAACGTACTCGCGCCACTCACAGTTCTGCCCTGTTTCAAATTCTGATACATCGCGCGCACCACAGACACGGGATTGACGCCAAAGTGATAATCAAAATACCGATCTTCAAAATGGAGCACACTCGCTTTGAGCTTCTGCGAAACGCGCGCATCCTCCCGAGGCGGAAAATGCCACTGCTGGCGGTTATTGAGAAAAGCGCGCAAAATGCGCCCATCTTTATCCAGCACAACCGCGCTATAATCCGCTAAAAAATGCGGCAACGGAACGGCAAAATACAGAAGTAATATTCCCGCAAAAATACCGACTAAAATTTTGTATCGGCGTCCCATGATCAGGATTTTCAGGATATAAGGATGAACAGGATACCCCCAGCCCCTCTTTTTTCCGCCTTTCATCTGTGTGCATCTGCGTAAAACGCTCAAATTACTCGCGTTTTTTCTGCGGATTCACCTAACCACCACAGTTCTACCCGGCACAACCGCCTTAATTTTATTATTGTACATCGCCTCGACAAGTGTGGGCGGCAGGGTAAATGTGCCCACCGTAACAGCATTGAGCTTTACGACAAAATTCTGCGTATAGCTCGCAGGTGCAATATCAAAAAAGTACGTCACGCGATCATCGCGCATATCGGCATAAGCCTCGCGGCCCAAACGCAAATCAGAAGACCACCCCGGCATTGGCGCGCCCGACAAGCGCGTATTTTCAATTTCCCAACCCGAAGGCAACAACTGAGTCAATGCAATCTCGCGGATATGTGCGGCAGATGTATTTTTCACGCTGAAATGCCCCCAGAAAGTCGCCCCCTGTTTGAGCGTATCGGGATACACGGGGAAGCCATTGTCATCGCGCCAGCGCACATTGAGTTGCAAGCTACGAGATTCGGCCACTGCATCGGCTGTGAGCGGAACGCCTGACCACTCGAGTGTCGCAAATGCCCGCGTCACCGTACTCTCGGGATTGAGTTGGACGCGAACAGATTGTCCAAATCCAGATTCGATATCGACATTGTAAAACCGCGAACCCGAATCAAACGGCACGACCTCCCCACCGGGCAATGTCACCGAACCCGTCAAACGCAGCGGTTGATCCCCCTCAGTCGCCCGGATATGCTTGCCCAGTGATAGCAGCGCAAAACTGTTCGTCTGTGTCGAATACCACCTGTCCGATGATAGAGCCAGCGCAATTTCATCGGCCAGAGGATCGGCGTCTCCCCAGCGTTGAAAATCGATCATCGCCCCCAAGATCATCGCGCGATCTCTCAGCACAGACCCAAAGGTATGTTCCCACCTCTTACCCTGATTTGCAAGCGTACCTGCACCCCTGAGAATCTCATTGGCTATCGCAGAACTACCCGCGCGGTGATACGCCGATGCCAACAGCCATTTCTCCACATCCGTCATATCTAGCAAACTGCTTTCCTTCAGTAAATTCATCGCCCCCAGCGCGGGCTGATTTGCCAACGCGAGCAAATAGACCCGATAGGTTCGGATCATGAGATCATCGCGCGTAGTCAAAGCGCGAGACTGCTCGTATTGCACCCAGCTTTCAAACAAGTCGTCTGGCACATAATAACCGAGGGCATTGGCCTCAATCAAAAAATGCCCGGCATATAGCGTGCCCCATATCGATGGCTCCGACCGCCCCGGCCAATAACTGAGCGCGCCGGACGACAGCCGAAATCGGCGCAACCGCCGAATCGCAGCATTGATATGCTCATCGATCTCTCGCGCAATCTCATTCGATTTATCCGATGCGATGAGAATATCCTTGAGATACAACTGCGGAAACGCCGCCGACACCACTTGCTCTACACAACCATAGGGATATCGCACCAGCCACAGCAGGCGGTTGCCGAGCTTCATATTTGGGCGCGTGTGCAGGATAAGACGCGCGCGATTTGAACCGGGAATGCCCCGATCGGGAACGGGAAGTACAACCGCATCTCCCGGCCGCATCTCCCGCGTCTCATCGGCACTAATGCGCGGCGACGACGGAGAAATAGTCAGATTCGTCGTATGCGTGGCAATCACATCACCCGCAGTCGCAGTAATCTCAACGCGCGCGTCTCCAATAGCATTGGGCACCACACACATAAATAGCACATCTTCTTCACCGGCTTCTTGAAACGCAATAGTATCTCGCGCCTGCCCATCGACACTGAGCAAGCCCTCTGTACTGATCGCCACATCGACAGGCCCCAAACTATCCCTCATGGCAAATACAGTAGCTGGAACAGCAATGCGGTCGCCGGGACGCAACGCGCGCGGCAAAGTGGGCAAAACCATCAAATCCGTTTTCACGGGTACTGTTTTTTCCGCACTGCCATAAGCATTGCCCCGCGCTGCCACAGCCATGATGCGCACCGAACCGACATAATTGGGCATAACAAAAGAAACCACAGCGCGCCCCTGATCGTCGGTTGCAACCGGACCTTCAAAAAGCGATACAGACTTAAAACGCTGTTTCTGCTCCTCGGGGAGCCTATCGCGCCGATAAGCAGCCAGAGCAGCATCGCCGCCTATCGCAAAAGTCTTAAACACATCGCCAATATTGACACCTATAACCTGCCCAAACAGATCGGAAATATGCAGCCCCAAACGCAACTTGCCAAAAAACGCGCGCCAGGGATCGGGCGTGGAAAACTGCGTGATATCCAGCAAACCCTCATCCACAACAGACAGCGTCAACTGCGCGGGTTTTCCATCACCCGTTTGCACGACAACCTCAAAAGAATCGTCGGGTTTGAGTTCATCGGGCGCAGTCAGGGTGAGATCGAGCCGCGTATCTGGATCAACCACGCGCAAAGGCACAACCCCATACATCCGCAACGGGCGATCATTGGCCGTCTGTCTATGCGGCTGAATAACGGATATCGTCACGTACGCATTCGGCGCCATATCTGCTGTAATGGGAATCTCGACTTGCGCGGTATTTCTCGTGCTCGGCGTATGCCACTGTGAATGCACCACATTCCCCCCCCGCGACACCGTCACCAGCACAGACGATGTATCGGGCACGGGGAAAGACACCACAGCTTTTTCACCCGGCGCGTAATTCTCCCGGTCTGTCTTGAGCACCAGGGCGCCAGCATCTCGACCGCTTGCGGGCAAACTGCCCCAGGGATACGCGCGAATAAAAAGCGACGCCTTATGCCCATCCGCATCCGCCACCTCGATCAAATACTCTCCTTTTTCCTCGGGTGTAAATTCAACCGGCACCGGGCGATCACGAGAAATAATCGATCTTTCGAGAATCTTCTTCGTACTGAAATCCCGCTTAAAACGCAGGCGAAACTGATCCCTCGAATCGTATTCCCACCACCAGTAATCCTCATTGTGAAAAATGCGATACATCAACGTGCGCCCAGACGCGGCCTCCCCATCGGGCGTCACTGCCACAACGGGCACCTCAAGCAGGGTATTGATGCGCGTAAAACCGTAATCCAGGTCTGGCTTTTGCAACCCCACATAAACCTCAAACGGATCGATGTGTACCATGCGCGCTGTGCTATTGGGTCGCCCGCCTTTTTCCAGCACGCGAGCGCGCAATACCGCAGACAGGCGCGAAGGCGCTTCGCTCAAAGAAGGAAGCTGCCACGACACAGCGGCTTTGCCCTCCTCGTCCAGAGCACCCTTAAAAATATTGGTAGTAATCGGCTTGAATTGAACCGCCTGATTGACAAATGAAAACCCCTCAAATTTGGGAAATACAGGCGGAGAACTGCGCAGCGTAACATCGACATTGGCTTTTAATCCCGCCGCAGGATTGCCAAATAAATACGCGCTCCTCAGATCTGCTTTCAACACGCGATCCCGCTCTGCAAGTTGCGGATCGAGAAAGACCTTGAGACGAAAAGGCACAATAGTTTCGACTTTGACCCTGTGATTGAACTTGCGACTACCCACGTCAATTTCAGCGCGCCAGTTGCCCGTTGGCGCATCGACCGAAGTCGATAGATCAAAAGTATAAAATCCATCTTTCCCCTCGCGATTGGTCTGCGTGAACACGCGCTGTCCCAATGGATTGTAAAACGCGAGCGAGACCGGATGCCCATCGGGAAACGTGTGGTTGTGATTTCGCACAATCGCCGATAAGTGGATATCATCGCCGGGCCGATAAACCCCGCGTTCCGTGTAAAAAAACGCGCGAATACCATCGGGTGCAGGGTCTTGTCCCCCCGTGTCAAAAGTCGATAGATTCCACGCCATATCCCCCGATTTAATAAAACTGCGCTGCCCGTCTTTCTCGGCTTCGACATAAAAAACATCTGATTTTACAGAACTAAAATCCGCCAGACCATTCCGATCCGTAACTTTCTGTTCCACAACCTGATTCTGATACGTGCGCAGGGTTACGGCGACACCGGACAAAGGGCGCGCATCTTCCAAATGGGTGGCATAAACGAGATGCCGATCGTGCGTCTTTTGATGCGTAAGACCGATATCGCTGACCACCACAGGTTTATAGATGCGCCCGTGCTGATAGACATAAACGCGCGAATAGGGATTGTTATAAGAATACCGTCTGCGTTGTTGTCGCGCCTCTGCCGCTTCCACAGGATCTCCGTAGAGCATATCCTCTGCCGCAAAAGTGAGACCGATCAGATAAAGCCCCTTCTCATCTTTGGAAATCAGATCATCCAGATCGAGTTCGTGCTGCAACCACACATTTTTTTCCCTGCCGATATCCAGTGTTGTATCTGCCACTGTCACGCCCACGCGACGAATCCGATAAGAAGAAAAAACTCGCGTGCGACCGCGCGATCCATCCAGGCTTTGATCCTGCAAAAACTGCCCCAGATTCGATTCAAAAACCTTATCTATTTTCAGATGCACGCGCGACACATTGACTGTTTGGAACCGGATTTTTCGATTGCCAGAAGAGGGTAAAAATACCCCGTCACGCGCAAAACGCATGCGGGGCTTGATATCGTCAAAAACCACAGTCTCTGTATAAGGTTGCGCCAGCACGGTGCCCCAGCGACTGCGAATCCCCGGATGTACGGTCAACGCATAACTCTGTCCGTGCTGAAAATCGCCCACAACACTCACTGTCTTGCCAATCGCGTTGAGTTGAAGCTGTTGCGGTGGATCGGCGGTGATCAATCCCGCAATATCCTGACCAAAATCGAGATCGTCTGAAAAAATAATGCTTATGCTCGGGCGGTCCCGATCCGCGTGTTTTTCAATCTCGACAACGGAAAATGCCGATAAAGGAGGAATTGACCATGTATTGTCGTAGTCCTGCGAGAGTTCCAAATCTGCTCGGTCAATATGCATCGTGAGTTTCTGAGACTCTCTCGTGCGCGTGATCTCGGCACTCGTAAAATCGTACGTCTTGCCATCTGATAACACGCGCCAATAGAGTGCAAGCTGCTGATCTCCAAAACGCAACACCACCGCATCGCTCACAGCCGCAGAATCCGCGCGTTCGTTAAAGCTAATCTGACCACTAAAAACGAGACGCTGCGGATCATTCGCATCGGGCAACTCAAAATCTGCCTCAAGTGCGACGAGTTCTCGTCCCGCGACCTCAAATTGGATGACGAGCGGCTTCAGATCTTTGTGCTGGGGAAACAAATCGGCCATGCTGAGTTCACCGCTGTAAGTTGTGCGCAACGTCAGCGGTGCATTTGGCTTAAAAACAAGCGTACGCACATCTTCCCATGTCGCCAAACCGTCAATAGATGGGACAAAGCGAAACACGCGCGTTCGCAGCACCTGCCCAACCTGACTTTTGCCAATAACAGACGACACAAAGCGCACGCGAATCGGATCAGTCGATGCGAGCACCCCCTCACTCACATGGCTCACCATACGCGCGGTCTCCAGAGGATAGGATTGCGGCGCATCTTCGGGCGACCTTTTGCTACACGCAAACAGCGTCAGCAACACGAGGAAAGAAATACGGTATGACATAGCAGCCTCCTATACCCTCCCATCAGCCGCATCGGCAATCCACGTCAAATAGGACCTATGACCGTGCGACACGGGAAATGACATAGACAGATTCCCCAACCGTTTTTTCAGCGACCTCAAGCGGCCTTTCACAGTCATCACAAAAAGCACGGTACCTTCACCCCGATCCAATAAAAAATACTGCGAAAAAACATCCACCCGCGCAGCCAACCGCTCGGCAACAAGCGCGCGTCCAACGCGATTTGCCTCCGCATCAGATGGCATGGGAAGAGCCAGAATATAAGGCGCGGCGCGCAACCCACCTTGTACCGTGACATTGAGATCAGTTTTCCCCAGACGCCGCGCCGCATCGAGTTTTCGCACAACCGTATGCACCACAAAAAACACCAGACAAATCATCACTCCGATAGCAACGTGCTTCATCAGTCCACTAAAGAACGCCCCTTGCTCTCGATCCTCCGCCTGAAAAAACGCATGCTGAAAACGCCCGTCCGACTCCGCAGCCAACCTTCTCGCAATAGCGCGCACCTGTGCATTCGCCACGGGAGGCAACGGCTTCACCTGCTCGGAACCGTACAGCGATCGAATCATCTCCCGCGCAATACGCGAGGCATCCTCTTCCTCAGCCCCTGCGGACGCAACAAAACAGAACCCAAACAGAATGACAATCCAGACTCTTAACATACTATCGGTATCCTTTCACGGGCGTATCTCTTTTAGATTTCATAGCTTATATCTTTGTGTCTTTGTGTCTTCGTGTGAGGCCCTCTCACACCTCACGTATCACAACGAGCTCTGGCGTCTTACCCTCGCCCAATTCCTCTGCGCGGCCAATCAAATCGCTGAGTTGCGCCCGCGTCGTCCTCAAAAAAACCATCGCCTCCGCAGCCTCTCGCACCCCATCCTCCCTGCGATAGATTGAACGGATACTCGGTGCAACAGTTCCGCCCGTCGCCAAATTTTCTTTAACAAGTGTCTCGCCGAGTTTCTGCGCCCGCGCTTCTGTACGCATCGCGATCAACACCCCCAGAGGATCATCTCCCGACTCGGCACGCAACCCCCTTCTAAAGACACGAAAAATCGCCCACAAAACCAGCAGCGCAATCAGAACACCGATCCCTTTGGCAATCTGGCTCGCGATATTCCGAATCGACGCATCTCTTTCCCTGCGCACCTCTTCCAATCGCTGTTTTTGTTCATCGAGAAATGCCGCATCCTCTGCCAATTGCGCAGTCATACGCTCGACCCATACGACCTGCTCTGCCGTCAGAGAATCCCCCTCTGCTAAAACCGCCCGCGCCACATGTCGCGCAATGCTCTCGAGCCGCTCCACATTTGCCTGTCCCTCAGCGGGCATACACATCGCAAAAAACAAAGCGATAAACATCCCAGATAAAATCCAGCGTGTATTTCGATATCTCATAAAACGATCTCCCCAGTCAAATTTCCTTTGTTTTTTTCTCGTACTTTTATCAATATAGGACACAGAAATGCTACGTGCAAGAGACTGGGAACTGGGAGATACAAATGACACCCGAACAACTCGGTTTTAATTCGCAAAAACTCGACCGCGCCAGACAAGTCTTACAACGCCATGTGCATACCCGCACCACCCCCGGTGCTGTCGGCCTCGTCCTGCGCCGGGCGGGCATCGTCACCTGCTGGGCTGTGGGCCACCACACCTATCAACCCAACGCCACACCCGTACAAATCAACACCCTCTACGACCTCGCTTCTGTCACCAAAGTCATCGCCACAACAACACTCTGCATGTTATTTGTCGATAAAAATCGTCTCAACCTCGACGCACCCGTGCAATTTTACGTACCCTCCTTCACCGGAAAAAACAAAAATCGCGTCACAGTCCGGCACCTACTCGCCCATTGCAGCGGCCTGCCCGCACATGTTCACCTGTATAAACGCATCCGCAGATGGACGCAGATAAACGCAGATAAAAAGCAAGAGGCGAGACGCCGCGATGCCATGCTCAACGCAGCGTGCCAACACCCCTTAACT
>JAJEAX010000182.1 GCA_022822565.1 Candidatus Latescibacterota bacterium | reverse complement strand
TGTCGAGGTGCTGGATCCGCGTACGTTGGTTCCGCTCGATTGCGATGCGATTCGCGCGTCTGTGCAAAAGACCGGGCGGCTGGTTATTGCCGATGAAGCGGGTCCCACAGCGGGTGCTTCAGCCGAGATTGCCGCTGTGGCAACCGAAGATGCAGAGACGTTTGCAAAGATGAAAGCGCCCGTCAAACGCATCTGCGCTCTCCATGTGCCCATTCCATACACGCCCCAGTTGGAAGATCACGTTTTTCCAGATCGGGATAATATTATTGCAGGTGTCAGAGAGGTGATGGATGCCGGTTAGGAAAGTGGGGTAACTCCAAAGATCATATTTAGACGAAATAAAAAACCACGTCCTTCAGGCGTGGTTTTTTATTCTATTTTTCCAAGAGGTGTAGTTTGATGCGAAATCCAAAATTTTCAGTGATTATCCCAACATATAATCGCGCAAATTATGTTGCGGAGGCTGTTGAGAGCGTTTTGCAACAGACGTATCAGGGTTTTGAACTTATTGTGGTGAATGATGGTTCAACGGATGATACAGCAGAGGTGATCAGGCGGTTTGGGGATCGGCTTTGCTATGTGGCAAAGGCAAATGGCGGGAAGGCGTCTGCTGTGAATCTGGGTCTGAGATATGTGACGGGTGAGTATGTTTGGATTCTGGACGATGATGATATCGGGTTGCCGAATAAGCTCGAGTTGCACGCGGCGCAGTTTGCAGAAGATCCGGATTTGAGATTTGTCTATACGGGCTATGAGTTTATAGAGGGGGAGAGAAGCGATTTGCCCGTGCGGTCTTTTGAAGCGAGGATGCCGCCTATAGACGATATGGTGATGTATTTGTTCGGGCGATTTGAGTTGTGCAGTCCAACTGTGGTTGCCCATCGGATGTGTTATGATAGGGTTGGCTGTTTTGACGAGCGTTTGATTCGCGGGCAAGATTACGATATGTGGATTCGCATTATACGCGCTGGGTTTAAAATTGGGATTATCAAACAACCCACACTTCGGTGTCGCATGCATGAGGGGGATCGAGGTTCGGCGGCGGATCGCTTTTCTGCGGGCGATATTGCCAAAAAGAACCGGGAATATCTGGGGCTTATTGTGCAGAAGTTGTATTGGGAGTTGCCCCTGAAGGCTTTTTACAGTCGTTTGGCTCAAGATCCAGATGACCCGGTTTTGATTCTGAAGGCGCTGTTAAGGCGTTTGTGGGTGATGCCACTGCCTGCGCTACAGGACGAGGTGTTGCGCGATTTGGATATGCTGGAAAGACATGTCGAGCAGCATCGCTTGTCGTTTGATGACTCTGCCCACCGTTTTTTGATAAGTTTAAAAAATACAACAGAACAGACTGTGCCTCGTGTTGCCAAAAAGGTTGAAAAAATCCTGAACATTATACATGATTAGCTATCGAATTAAAAGGGTCGTCATCGCGGTATGCCGTTGAGCCGCGATCCAGTGTTTTTGTCTTTTCATCCGTGGTTATCCGTATTGATTCGTGAGCCAGCTCAAATTATTCGCTGCCTTCTTTTGATTTTTATCCTGTTCATCCTTTAATCCTGCACATCCTGATTCAGACGATGGTTGCTTTTATGTTTAAAACCGGCACAATTCTCGACAAAAGATATCAAATCCAGGCGCATCTGGGAATGGGGGGCATGGGAGAAGTTTATCGGGTTCTGGACCTGGAGCAAGACCGGGAGTGCGCGCTCAAAATTTTGAATACAATGGTGGATCAGAAGGCTGTGTATCGCCGTTTTCACAGAGAGTTTCAAGTGTTGAAACGATTCCAGCACCCGCGCCTGGTCCGCACATACACCTATGGCTTTGCCGAGGATCGTCCCTATTTTACAATGGAATATTTGCCCGGGAGGACATTGGAAAAGATAATTGCTGATCGTGCACGTTTAGGGCAATTCCGGGCGTCTCACTTTTTCGATTTGATACAACAAATTGTCGAGGGATTGGCTTATGTCCACGCGCAGGGTGCGGTGCATCGCGATCTCAAGCCATCCAATATTATGGTTTTGGAGACTGAAGAGGGGATTGAGACCACTATTTTGGATCTGGGGCTGGCGAAATTCAGACATCTGAATAGCGTTTCTATTACTCAGACGGGCGCGACGATTGGTACTGCCGAGTATATGTCGCCAGAGCAGGGTAAAGGTCTCTGGGTAGATCATCGGTCGGATTTGTACTCATTAGGTGTGATTTTATATGAGATGCTCACGGGTGCGTCACCCTTTTCTGGACAAAACCCAATATCCGTTATTATGAAGCATATTCGCGAGTCTCCGCCATCAATGGCTGAAGCCCATGTCGAGGTTCCGACCCAGACGCAACAAATAGTGCTGCAGTTGCTGGCAAAAGAGCCTGTTGATCGTTATCAGTCGGCAGAGGAGTTGGTGCAGGCGTTAAATGGTGTGGCATCATCAGGGTTTATGATTCCGGATGACGGGCAGCGCGATGTGCATAGAAAAGTTATGCGCCCGCAATTTGTCGGGCGCGAACCCGAAATGAAGACGTTGCGCGCGATGTTAAAGGGTGTTCAGGCTGATGAGCAGCGTGTGGTTCTGATCTCCGGTGAGGCGGGGGTAGGAAAATCGAGACTAATTGAGGAACTATTGGGCGATGCGCTAATCCATGACTTTCTGTGTTTGAAAGGCGCAGGGCGGGAAGAGGGGGGACAAATATACGGTGCATTGATCGATGCATTTCGGCAGATAAAGACGACGGATTTGGTGGGGCGGCTGCCCGATTCATTAGAGACGGACAAGTTTTCTGTTATGGAGCACTGGTTGCAGTTGTTAAAACGTCTGCGGCAGAAACAGCCTGTCGCGTTGTGTTTGGAAGATATTCAATGGCTTGATGAATTGACATTGGAATTTTTGCAGTATGTGCTGCGCGACCCGGAACCCTGTCCACTTTTGTTATGCCTGACTTGCCAGGGGTCTAACCTGGAGCCGTTTCCAGAGGAAATTGAGAATTTTATACATAGTGATGAATTTGCCGGGGCGACTCATATTCCGTTGAAGAATCTACCGCGAGAAGAGGTGGGGTATTTAGCGGCGTCGATGTTGGGGGAACGGTCTATACCGTCCGATGCATTGCAAACCCTGTTCAGAGAAACGGGTGGGCAACCTCTGTTTGTCGTGGAGGCGGTGCGGACACTGGTGAATGCCGATGTGGTTCGGCAAAATGTGTACAGCGATTGGCAGTGGGGAGAGTTTCCCAAGACTTTGTTGTCAGATGATATTTCAGAGGTTTTGCACAGGCGCTTGGCTGCTCTTCCTGCGGTGCAACGTCAGGTGCTGGAATACGCCTGTGTTTTCTTCAATGATTTTTCTTTTGAATTATTGGCTGCCATCTGGCTCGGTGATGAGTTGGAGTTGGTGGATGTGCTTGATAGCCTGATTGCAGAAGGGCTGTTAATTACTTATGGTGATGAAGAGCGGTATCGTTTTGCACAGGGTTTATATCGGCGGGCAATTTACGACCGCATGCAAGATGTGCGGCGTCGTCTGTTGCATCGAGAAATTGGCAATGCTTTAGAAAAGACCGAACAGGCAGAAGAATTGACGGAAGAATTGGCGGATCATTTTGCCGCGGCAGAAGATCGTGATAAAGCTGTGAAATATATGCGCCTATCAGGCAAAAAAGCATTAGAAGTACAAGCATATCGCCAAGCATTGAACCGGTTCGAGGCTGTACAACAGATGAATGACGATTTTGAATCACCTGAAGATGCTATCGACTTTTTGTGCGATTATGCAGATGTGCTGCGCTACTGTGGTCAGTACAACAGGGCACTGAAACTTTTAGACGAGGCAAAGGCGTTATTACCTGATGATCGGGACGATTTGAAGGCGCGTATTTTGACTCATGTAGGTATTATTCACAGTGTACTTCAAAATGGAGAAATTGCAGAAGAATATATGCTGAAGGCATTGCGACTTTATTGTGAACTGAATGAATTTGACGGAGAAATACAGACTTTAGGAAGTTTGGCTTATTTGTGCGATGTGTCTGGGCGGCACGAAGAAGCGATTGCGTATATGCGCCGGGAAATAGAGAAACGTCGTGTACTGGAAGATCCACAAAAGGACGCTTTTATACAAGGGCGAGAAGGCCAGGCTGCATTAATGGGGTTTCGATTTGAGACAGCTAAAGAACATCTGGAGGAGGCTGTCAGGACATCTCAGCAATTTGGACTTGAATACCACCGTATTGAGGTACTAAATTTACTTTCAAGAGTTTATTTTTATCTGGGTAATTTCAATCGTGCAGAAACTGTTTGCAACGAAGTCATTGGTGAGTGGCAGAAGCGAGGATTTGTGTACTGGGAGGCAGTAAATTTTCTTTGGTTGGGAGAATTGGCACTGGAACGCGGTGCTTTTTTAGAGGCATTGGAATATGCCGAGACCTCGGTGGAACGATTTTTGCAAACACCGCGAAGAGATTATGTCTATCGCGCTTATGCGATTGAGGCAACGGCTGCTGCGGGGATGGGAGATACAAAAGTAGCGGTCAAATGGGCAAAAAAAGCCAGCGAAGGTACGCAACAAATATCGGATATGTACACGGGCATATTGCCCCTGGTGCATTGTGGTATTGGTGTTGCTTTTGCCCAGGCAGGGCGGATACCTGAGGCTGAAGAGGCTTTTGAGCAGGCTATTGAATGCCGAAGAGAATCAAAAGGCGATCACTGGGCGCGTGCGCTACTGATGGCAGGCGAGCTTTATCTTGTGGAGTTACCCCGCTTCGGTGGAGAGTTTAGGGCTTGTGTATCAAGCCTGTGATAGATGCAGTTTTTCATAAGCTATCGGCGCATGGTAGGCAATGGAAGAATGCCTGCGGTGCGGATTATACCACCCTTCAATGTAGGA
>JAJEAX010000431.1 GCA_022822565.1 Candidatus Latescibacterota bacterium | reverse complement strand
CGCGCATATACAGATGTGGCGCAGATGCTGGCGGCTGAACAGCCCGATGTGGTCGATGTCTCAAGTCCTTTTGATCTGCACAGAGAGCATGCAATTATGGCTCTGGAAAGCGGGTGCCATGTGGTGTGTGAGAAGCCTTTGTGTTGGGATGTGGATAGGGATTTGGACGATATTTTGGCAGATGGACAGGCTGTGGTGCAGGCGGCGGAACAGGCGGGCAAGTCGCTGGTGATGTCTGCACAGTATCCTGCGGGGATTTCAATTTATCGCGATTTTTATACGCGGGTGCGAGGGGCGTGGGATAAGGTTGAATCGCTTGAGATGGAGATGGAGGTGAAGGGGCGCGGGGGACCAAAGGCGCGGGAAGATATCTGGATTGATGTGGCTTCCCATCCGTTGAGTTTGGTTCTGGGATTTTTGCCTGGGGGAGAAATCGATTGGGCAACGGCTTCGTGTGCAATAGGCGAGCGGGAGAATCGCGCGGGTTTTGAGGTTATTACACCCAGAGGACGGTGCGATGTGCGGTTTGTTTTGCGCGATATCGATGAGGGGGTGCCCGTGCGGCAATTTGGCGTGAATGGCTTTTTGGTGAATTGGGAGGGGTTTGCCGATGATGAGGGTATTTATCGCGCGCGATTGGTTCACGGAGACGAGGCTGTGATTTGTCGCGATTTTATGCATATTTTAATCGATAAATTTGGCAAACATATACGAGGGGAAGGCGGGCGGGTTGTTGTTTCTGGCGCGGATGCTTTGAAGAATTTGCAGTATCAAGTTGCCCTGTTAAAGCAGGCGGAGTGGCCTGTATGAGTGCGCGAGCAGATATTGGGGTGGTGATTACCACACACAATTACGGGCATTATCTCGCCGCGTGTTTGGAATCGGTTTTTTCACAGACGCTTTTGCCCCGTCAGGTGGTGGTGGTTGACGATGCGAGTGAAGACAATGCGGCAGATGTTGTAGCGACTTTTTCCGATGTACAGTATTGCCGCGTCGATTTTCGCAATGGCAACCGCGCTCGCAATTTTGGTTTTTTGAAGGTTTCGACTTCTTATGTCGCGTTTTTTGATGCGGACAATGTGATGATGCCGCGCTTTTTAGAGGTGCTCTACGGCGCATTGGAAGAGGTTCCCCACGCGGCTTATGCTTATGGCGATCGCATTGTGTTTGCCGATGGCGATTTACAACAGGGCGAACGCGAGGTGTCTGGCCCGTTTGATATGCGGCGATTGCGCGCCGGAAATTATATCGATCTCGCTGCGTTGATTCGCGCTGATAGCTTTCCCGGATTTGATCCCGCTGTGCGCCGATATCAGGATTGGGATTTGTGGCTGAATATCGCGCTTAAACAGGGGGGGATTGGGCAGTATGTGCCCGAGGCATTGTTCTATTATCGCGTGCATCCGCACAGTGTAAGCCAGCGCGAAGATCGGGATAGGGCTATGTGGCGTATTCGCAGAAAATACCATCTCGGATGGGGCGCGCTACCCCTGCTGCGCCATTCTTTCAGGCTCTACCAATTTGCGCGGAAGACGAAGTCTATTTGGACGGGGTGAGCGGTTGGAGGGAATTTCTGACCGCTGCCATCTTGACATGATGCGGTGTTGGCGTTACTTTTTTCGAGTGTGTACATATACTTAATAAAGGCATTTAGAAAAGTGGAGATTGCCATGTCATTCGATATTGCTGCGATTGCCAATGCCGATTACATCGACGCGATGTATGAGAAATACAAACAAGACCCAGACCAGGTGGATGAAAGATGGCATATATTTTTTGCGGGTTTTGATTTGGGGATGCAACGCGATGGGGCTGACATGGCGCAAGATCCGTCAAGCGAGACGCAGATGGAGAAAGATGCGATGGCGTTTCTCGATGCTTATGACACGTTGGAGGAATATACCCGTATGGATGCGAATAGGCAACAGGGGGCTATGGCTCTGGTCAATGCCTATCGCACATGGGGGCACCTGGTCGCCGATATCGCGCCGATGAGTTATACGCGCCCACCGTATCCGCTATTGGAGTTGTCAGAATACGGCTTTACAGAAGAGGACCTGGATCAAATTGTCGGCAATGGCGGGTTCCTCGGTCCCACGGACGGTACGTTGCGCGATCTCGTTGCAAAGCTCAGGCAAACATATTGCGGTTCTGTGGCCGTAGAATATACCGATATTCCGTATAAGAGCCAGCACGAGTGGCTGGAACAGCACATGGAGCCAATATTAAATCGGCCAAAATTCAGCGCAGAACAATGCCGAGACCTGCTGAGAAAATTGATCGAGGCCCAGGAGTTTGAACAATTTTTGCATGTTAAATATATCGGGAAAAAGCGATTTTCTATCGAAGGCGGCGAAGCGTTGATCCCGATGTTGCACGCGCTTATTGAAACGGGCGCTGCGTTAAATGTCCAGGAAATGGTGATGGGGATGGCGCATCGCGGCAGGCTCAATGTGCTTTCGCATATTATGCAAAAACCCTATCCAGAGATATTCAGCGAATTTGAGGGCGTTGAGGCGGGGCGCTCCGAGGGGTCGGGCGATGTAAAATACCACATGGGATTCGCCCATGAGTATGTCACGCGCGATGGTCACACAGTGCATTTGGGTCTGACGCCCAATCCGAGTCACCTCGAATTGGTCAATCCCGTAATTGAGGGCATTGTTTGCACGAAGCAAGAGACAAAAGGCGATATTCAGCACGAGCATATCGTACCGCTGATCATTCACGGCGATGCCGCTTTTGCGGGACAGGGCATTGTGCCAGAGACGATTTGCTTGTCCCATCTGGATGGCTATGATAATGGGGGTACGATTCACATTGTTGTGAATAACCAGATCGGTTTTACTGCGTTGCCTCGAGAATCCCGTTTTACAGCGTATCCAACAGATGTGGCGAAGATTGTTAAGATGCCCATTTTTCACGTCAATGCCGATGATCCCGAAGCTGTGGTACACGCGGCGCGTACGGCGATGGCGTATCGCCAGGCGGTAAAAAATGATGTGATTATCGATCTGTGGTGTTATCGCCGATACGGCCACAATGAATCCGACGATCCAGCTTTTACACAGCCCCTGCAATCTGCTGAAATTGCCGGGCATCCAACGGTTGTCGATCTGTATTCGAGGCGTTTGATTGAGCAAAATATCGCTACAGAAGATGATGTCGATGCGATGAAACAAGCTGTGCGCGAGAAACTCGAGGCGGCATTCGTCGATGCGAAAAATCAAAAGACGAAACCGCGCGAGCCAACATTTGGGGGCGCGTGGAAGGGGTTTGGGAAGGCGGGCGCAGATCGCACGGCAAAAACCGCGGTGAGCAGAGAAATATTGATTGATATTGCCGAAAAGGCGACGACTGTGCCCGAGGGATTTAACGCCTATCGCAAATTGGTGCGCCAACTCGATTACCGCATGCAAATGGTCCACGGTGAGGTGGGTATGGACTGGGGTTGTGCGGAGATGCTCGCGTTTGGCAGTTTGTTAGTTGATGGGTTTCCGGTGCGATTGGCCGGGCAAGATTCTCAGCGGGGTACATTTAGCCACAGGCAAGCGGTGTGGCACGATATCGAAAATGGCGCGATTTATTCACCGCTGAACCATCTATCGGATGATCAGGGTGGTTTCAGGGTTTATAATACGATGCTTTCGGAATTGGCGGTGCTGGGCTTTGAGTTTGGCGTGAGTTATGCCAATCCCAATAAATTGACGATCTGGGAAGCCCAGTTTGGCGATTTTGCCAATGGCGCGCAGATGATTATCGATCAGTTTATTTCCAGTTCTGAGGCCAAATGGCAAAAGATGAGCGGGCTGGTGATGCTGTTGCCACACGGGTTTGAAGGTCAGGGACCAGAGCATTCGAGCGCGCGGTTAGAACGTTTTCAGGCGCTGTGTGCCGAAGACAATATGCAGGTGGGATGCCCTACGTTGCCCGCGCAGTATTTTCATTTGCTGCGTCGCCAGATGCTGCGCGCATTTCGCAAGCCTCTCGTTTTGATGATGCCAAAGAGTTTGTTGCGGCTCAAAGAATCGACTTCGACGCTCGAGGATTTGTCCGAGGGGGCGTTTTACCCCGTTTTAGACGATCCCGCACAGCCCGATCCCAGCGGGGTGAAGCGCGTTGTTTTCTGTACGGGTAAGGTCTTTTTTGACCTCAAAGAGGGACGGGATAAAAAGGGCGAAGAGCGGCTTGCGCTGGTGCGGATTGAGGAACACTATCCCTTTCCCTGGGATGAGGTGGGTGCTATACTCAAAAAATACGGCAACGCGGATATTTTTTGGGGACAAGAAGAGCCGCAAAATATGGGTAGTTGGGATTTTATGGAGCCAAAAATCCGCCGATTGCTCGATAACAAAGAGCCAGTGCGCTATCTGGGACGAAAGCCCACGGCTGCAACGGCTACGGGTATTCAGTCGGTGCATTTGGCCGAACAGCAAGAGATCGTGGAGATGGCTCTGGATTTTTCTTAGGGAGGCGCGTACATGCCTGTTGATGTGGTTTTGCCCGAATTGGGAGAGTCTGTTACCGATGCCATTCTGGTCGAGTGGTTGAAATCGGATGGCGAGGCCGTGGCGGTGGATGAACCCCTTGCGGTTATTGAAACGGATAAAGCCGATGTCGAGTTGCCCGCGCCTTCGGCGGGTGTGTTGCATACGCTGAAGGCAGATGGCGATACGATTGAGGTCGGCGAGACCATTGCCACAATTGATGAGGATGGCGAAGTTGTTTCAAAGGTTGAAGTCCCGGTGCCCGAGAAGGCCGATGATTTGAGTCCGGCAGTGCGTCGGTTGGTGACCGAGCACGATTTCGATCCCGCGGCGATTACGGGTACGGGAAAAGATGGGCGATTGACCAAAGGAGATGTGTTGGCGCACCTCGAAGCTGCCGCGTCCGATCCGCCCGTTTCTGAACCCGAAGTTCCTGCACCCCCTCCTGCTCCCGCTGTTTCGAGCGATGGCGAGCGGCGCGAATCCATGAGTCAAATTCGCACGCGTATTGCCGAGCGTCTGGTTTCTGCACAGCAGACAGCGGCGATGTTGACGACGTTTAATGAAGTAGATATGAGCGGTATTTTTGATTTGCGCGCAAAATACAAAGAGATGTTTGCAGATGTACACGGCATATCTCTGGGTTTGATGTCCTTTTTTGTTCGCGCCTGTGTTATTGCTTTGCAGGAATATCCCGATGTGAATGCCAGTATCGATGGTTCTGATATTGTGTATCGCGATTATGTCAATATGGGTATTGCTGTGGGTACTGATCGCGGTCTTGTCGTGCCGGTTTTGAAGTCGGCAGAGCGCATGTCTTTTGCTACTATTGAGTCTGAAATTAAGCGCGTGGCTCTTTCTGCGCGAGAGGGCAAGTTGGGGTTGGATGAGTTGAGCGGGGGCACGTTTACAATTACCAATGGCGGGGTGTTTGGGTCGCTGTTGTCAACGCCTATTCTCAATCCGCCGCAGACGGGTATTTTGGGCATGCACGCGATTCAGAATCGGCCCATCGCCGTGGGGGATGAGGTGGTTGTTCGCCCGATGATGTATCTGGCATTGACTTATGACCACCGCCTGATTGATGGTCAGACTTCGGTGACATTCCTGGTTCGCGTAAAAGACTTGCTTGAAGATCCCGCACGTATGATGCTGGAAGTTTGAAGGGAGTATCTCGTGGCAGATAATACATTCGATCTCATTGTTATCGGTGCTGGTCCCGGGGGGTATGTGGCGGCGATTCGGGCGGCGCAATTGGGCATGCGCGTGGCCTGTGTTGAGAAACAGGCGTTGGGTGGCACATGTCTGAATGTGGGCTGTATTCCGAGTAAAGCCCTTTTGGAGTCGAGTGAGTTGTTTCATCAGGCAGAGTCTTCGTTGGGGGTTCACGGTGTGAAGACCGGTGGTGTGGAATTGGATTTGAAGGGTATGATGAAGCGCAAGTCCAGTATTGTGCGAAGAATGACGGGTGGTATTCGCGGTCTGTTTCGCAAGAATAAGGTGACGCATATTTCGGGGCTGGGGCGGTTGGTTGGGGATGGAAAGGTTGATGTTGACGGGGATGTTTATTCGGCGGAGCGCATTTTGATCGCTACGGGTAGTTCTGCTATTGAGTTGCCCAATTTGCCTTATGACGGTGAGTATGTGATTAGTTCTACCGAGGCGTTGGCACTGGATGAGGTGCCCGAGGAGATGATTGTCATCGGCGCAGGTGCGATCGGTCTCGAATTGGGGTCGGTGTGGCGTCGCCTGGGTGCAGAGGTGCATGTGGTTGAATTTTTGGATGGGATTACGCCAACTATGGACCGCGAATTGTCCCTCGATTTGCAGAAGGTGCTGGAGAAGCAGGGGCTGAAGTTTTCGTTTGAGACGCGCGCGGAGTCGGCCGAGGTTCGCGACGGGAAGGTGATAGTGACACTCGCACAGGGCGATGAGACGACTTCTGAGACGTGTGACCGGTTGTTGGTCGCTGTGGGGCGAAGACCAAATACCGATGGGCTGGGTGGCGAAGATGTGGGATTGGAGATGGATGACCAGGGGCGCATTCTGGTCAATGAGGCGTTTGAGACAAATTTGCCCGGTGTCTATGCGATTGGCGATGTGATTCCCGGTCCGATGCTGGCGCACAAGGCAGAGGAAGAGGGTGTGGCTGCGGTGGAATATATGGCGGGTAAGGCAGGGCATGTGAATTATGGCGCGATTCCCAATGTGGTGTACACGCATCCAGAACTGGCATCGGTGGGGCTGACAGAGGAGCAGGTTGCGGCGGATGGCATTCCCTATAAGGTGGGTAAGTTTCCAATAGCTGCCAATGGTCGCGCCCATACGCTACAGGCGGTGGATGGACAGGTGAAGATTATTGCTCACGAGAAGACGGATCGCGTTTTGGGCATTCACATTTTGTCCGCACGCGCGTCCGATATGCTCGCCGAAGGGGTTCTGGCAATGGAATTTTCCGCAAGTGCAGAGGATATTGCACGGACGATGCACGCACATCCCACGCTTCCAGAGGCCCTGAAGGAGGCCGCGTTGAATGTGGAGGATGAGGCGATTCATATTTGAGCAAAAATGACCATTTTGGAATTACATCATATTGCAATGGCTTACGGTGCTCAGGATGTGCTGGTCGATGTGTCTTTTAAGATCAATAAAGGCGAAAAGGTTGGTCTGATTGGTGATAATGGCTGCGGAAAGACCACCATTTTAAAACTGATTGCGGGTATTGAAACACCTGTTTCTGGCACTGTGAGTAAGGTAAAAAGCATATCTACGGGGTATCTCGAGCAGCACCTGAAATTTCAGGTGGGAAGGCGTGTTGAAGAAGAAATCGCCTCGGTATTTGAAGCAGTCAATCAGATGCAGCGCAAAATGCGCAAACTGGAAGCTCAGATGGCACACGGTGCGTCCGATCAAATCAACGCAGTGATGGAACAGTATGGGCGTTTACAGGAGGCTTTTGAGCGGGCAGATGGCTATGCGTGTCAGGCAAAAATTGATGCGGTCATAGATGGACTGGGTATAGGGTCCTGGCGCGACCAATCTGTCGATGTATTGAGTGGCGGCGAAAAGAATCTGGTGGGATTGGCAAAAATTCTGCTGGGCGAGCCTGACCTGCTGTTGCTGGATGAACCGGGCAATCACCTCGATTTTGAAGGGTTGGCCTGGTTAGAGGCATTTTTGCAAAATTTGGATCGAACGGTGATTCTGGTATCGCACGATCGCTATATGCTGGACCGGGTTGTGAATCGGATCGTGGAAGTTGAAGACGGAAAAGCTGGCACATATATGGGCAATTATTCGGCCTACCGCGCAGAAAAAATGCGTCAGTTGCTCTTGCAGAAAGCGGCATACGACAACCAGCAGAAGGAAATTCAACGACTGGAGGAGATGATCAAGCGGTTTGAATTGTGGGGTGGAGAAAAAAATATACGGCGTGCGAGAAATAAAGGAAAAATGCTGGACCGCATGGACCGGATCCATCGGCCAGTCATGGATCGCCAGCGCATTGATCCCGCATTTGGCGCAATTCAGGGCAGTGGAAAAATTGCCTTAGAGTTGCGAAATTACGGGCGCAAAGCGGGTAAGCGCACGCTGTTTCGAGATGTTGATTTGCTGGTGCAATCGGGCGAGCGCGTCGGATTGGTTGGGGATAATGGGACAGGCAAATCCATGCTCTTTAAGGATATTGTTGCCGAGGCTGCCTGGGAACATCCCACAATGCGAATCGGTCCACGCATTCAATTGGGATATTACGCACAAGAACACGAGACCTTAAATGACAACCGAACTATTCTCGAAGAGATCTGTTTGTCGGGTGAGTTGAACCGAGATCAGGGAGGTGGGGTGCTGTCCAGATTTTTATTTGGATGGCGTGATTTGGACAAAAAAGTCGGCAGTTTAAGCGGCGGAGAAAAAAGCCGCGTTCAGTTGGCCTGTTTGATGGTGTCTGGGGCCAATATGTTGCTATTGGATGAGCCAACCAATCATCTGGATATCGCATCCCGCGAGCAGGTGGAAGATGCCCTTGAAGACTTTGACGGTACACTCATAGTGATTTCACACGATCGCTATTTCCTCGATAAAATTGCCGAGCGGGTGATTGAAGTGCGCAACATGGATTTGGAATCCCATACGGGCAATTTCTCAGATTTTTGGGCAAAATGGAGATCGTTTAAAACGCCGGATGGAGAGATCGATTCTGAGGTTGAAAAACAAATTGAGGCTTTGGAAGATGAGAAATTGCGACTGGAACGGGGGATGGCATCGGCTTTCGAAAAAAGAGATTTCAAACGAGGAGATCGCCTCAGCCGTCGGTTGCGTCTGGTGGAACAGCAGATTGAAAATCTCTACGACGCTTTGTAAATCATATTTTCGTGTTACAAGAAAACACCACAACAAATCTGTTGCGGTGTTTTTGTTTTATCTATGTTCATCTACATCCATCTGCGGATTATTTTTCCAGATCTTTGAGGGGTATTGATAGGGCGTCTCGAAGGATTTTGCCGGGTTTGAATCCGACTTTGCGTCGTGCGGGCACATAGACTTCTTCGCCCGTTCGGGGATTGCGTGCGCGAGGACGGGCATTGGTGCGTTTGACTTCCCAGCTTCCAAAGCCTCGAATTTCGATTCGTTCACCTTCGACAATGGCATCTGCAAGGGTTTCAAAGAGTACATCTACGGCCTGTTTCGCCATCGTGTTTTTGCAATCAATTTCATCTGCAAGTATTTTTGCCAGGTCTGCTTTGGTGATGGTTTGCACTCGCTACCCTCCACAAAAAATACCAAACGCATTGGACAATTCTATAAAATAAGGCGTTTCAGACGATTATCCAGAAAATAATGAAGCGATTTTTCACAAAAAAACGGCGACCTCGCTGGATGGTCACCGCGATGATTTATGGTGGGCGCACAGGGACTCGAACCCCGGACCAACGGATTATGAGTCCGTCGCTCTAACCAACTGAGCTATGCGCCCCAAATTTAGTTTTGCTAATCCAACGCGAAAAACAAAGATAAGGAACAGAGGTCAGTTATGCAACTGAAAATTAGATACCTTATGAAAGTTATTTTGGTTCAACCATCGCTTTGCGCTGGGCCGTAAGGTGGCGGTGTTTTTCCAGTGTGGTGCGCAGTTCGTCGGGAGAAAGCGGTTGGCGCAATTGCTTTTCGATTCGTTCGATTTCGCTTTCGAGACTTTTGAGCTGGAACTTGTGAATATAATCTTGAATGGGAACATCGATGTTGGGGTTCTCAATGCCGATTTCCAGAGATAGGTCGGTCAATATGCGGCTCAGGCGTTCATCGTTGCACTGATTGATGAGGTGCGCGGCTTCAATGGATTGTTTCTGTTGTCGGTTGCGGGCAATCAGGGTGGCGATTTGCCGGTAGGTACTATTTGTGAAGTTGTCGGGAGAAATTTGATTGAATACGCTATCGGCGGTTTCGGGATGTTGCATCAGGAAGGTGAGCAGTTCGCGCTCGGAACGGGGCCGCGTGTCATAAGGTTCGGGTTCTGGTTGTCCATTTTGCGGTCTTGTGGTGCGGCGCTGTGTTTGGGAAATGCTGATGAGGGTTTCTTCATCTATCCCGATTTTTTCGGCGATGTCTTTGATGACAAGTTGTTTGAGCGCGTTGTCTTTGATGCGTCCAACGAGTTCGGCCAATGCGTTTGCTGTTCGGGTTTTGCCATCTATGGTTGAGAGGTCGTCGCGTTGGGCAAATTGTTCCATGAGAAAGTCGATGGCGGGCGCGGCGTTTTCGGTGAGGCGCAGAAGGCCATCGGGTCCCTGGGCGCGCACGTAACTGTCGGGGTCGTGGTCTTCGGGCAGGGTGACAACGCGGACTTCGAGGCCCACTTCAAAGAGCGATCCGATACCGCGCATTGCAGCGGTTGCACCGGCGGTGTCGCCGTCAAAGATGAGTATGGTTTTGGGTGCGTAACGCCTGAGAAGGCGCGCCTGATCGGTTGTGAGTGCTGTGCCAGAGGATGCGACCGCGTTTTCAGTGCCGTATTGCGTCAGAGCAATGAGGTCCATATACCCTTCAACAACGAGTGCGACACCTGCATCGCGGATGGCATCTCTATTGCGCCACAAGCCGTACAGGGTGGCACTTTTGTTGTACACAGGGGTTTCCGGAGAGTTGATGTATTTGGCCTGTTCGTCGGGATCGAGGGCGCGCGCGCCAAAGGCGACGGGGCGACCTGTGGCGGCGTGAATGGGGAAGGTGATGCGATTGCGAAAGCGGTCGTAAAAACCGGTTCCTTTTTGGTTGGCTAAGACGAGACCGGCGCGTTCGAGTATTTGCGGAGAGAATTTCCGGCGAGTGGCGACTTGCAAGAAGCCATCCCATTGATCGGGTGCATAACCGAGAGAAAAGGCATCGATTATGTCGCGGTTTATGCCGCGTTTTTCGAGGTAGGCCATTGCATCGGCGGCTTTCTCGTCCTGTGTGAGCAGGTGATGAAAATATTTGACTGCGAGTTCATTGGCGCGATAGAGTTGGTCAAAGACTTCCTGCTGGTCCGGGTCTGCCGGCTTTGCATCGGGCAGGGCTATGCCCGCGCGGTCGGCGAGTTGGCGAACGGCTTCGATAAAGCTGATGTTTTCTATGTCGCGCAGAAATGTAAAGCTGTTGCCGCCCGCACCGCAGGCGAAACACTTGTAGATTTGTTTTTCCTGCGAGACGTTTAGGGAGGGTGTGGAATCGTCGTGGAAGGGACACAGGCCGACAAAGCTTTTGCCCCGGCGGGTCAGCGCAACGTGATCGCCCACAACATCGACAATGTCGATAGACAGGCGCACTTGATCGATGACAGTTTCTGGAATGCGCGGCATGTAAGGAACTCCCTGGGGAGAGGGAGGTTGTAAATAGGTGTTGTAAGCTAATTTTAAGCTGGATCAACCCAGTCGCCACTGGCGCGTATCAGGTCAATCAGTTCGTCAACAGCGCCTTCTGTGGGGATATTGCGTTTGACGATGTCTTTGCCCTTGTAGAGCGTGATTTTGCCAAGACCACTGCCTACATAACCGTAATCGGCGTCGGCCATTTCACCGGGACCGTTGACAATGCAGCCCATAATGCCAATTTTGACGCCTTTGAGGTGGTTGGTGTGGCTTCGAATCAGGGCGGTGGTTTCCTGCAGGTCAAACAGGGTGCGCCCGCACGAAGGACAGGATATGTATTCGGTTTTGGATATGCGGGTGCGCGTGGCTTGCAAGATGCCGAAGGCCGTGCGGGCGTGGTCGTCTATTTGATCGGATGCTTCGAGCCACAGGCCATCGCCGAGGCCATCGACGAGTAACCCGCCGCAGTCGGTGGCGGCGTAGAGCATGAAGGCATCACTGGCTGAGTACATTGTTGCGCTATACGTTCGGCGGATGACTACGGGTATGTCGCAATGCCAATCTGCAAGCAGGCAGAATGCGCGGCGCAGTTCGGGCATGGCGTGGGTGTTGTGGGTTTGCAGGACGAGTACTGCATGGAGATCGTCCTCGACCGCGCGGATGAGCGGTGCGTCGAGTTCGTCGAGTTCGGCACATATAAAGGTGATGCGGTCGGCTGTGTGATTGGATTGCAAGTATGCAGCCGCAGAAAAAATCGGGTATGCGGTGGAGGCGGGCGACCAGGCCCGGGCATTTTGAATGACGCCGAGTGTGCCCGGCAGTTCAAAATTTAGGGTGCGATTGCCGGTGTAGATAAAGTCAACGGCCATGTCGGCAATGTGCCATTTGTCGAGCACCGCATCGTACGTATAGCCAAAGGGGTGCAGGGATTCGGGGGTGATGGTGCCCTGTGGGGTGGCGATGACGATTGGGACACCCGGTTTGCCGATTTTTTCAACCTGTCGCGTTTCGCGACGCGTGTACGAAAATGGATCGATATGGGATGTTTGAGTTTCCGGTATTGGCGCGTGATCGCTGCGGTTGCGATAGCGGGCGACCAGTGTTTGCGCCACGGGGATTTCAGCTTCGGGCTCTTCGGTGAGGGAGACGCGGATGGTATCGCCCAGGCCGTCTTCGAGCAGCGCGCCTATGCCCACGGCCGATTTGATGCGCCCGTCTTCGCCATCGCCGGCTTCTGTGACGCCCAGATGGAGCGGATAGTTCATGTCTTCGGCCATCATTTTGTGTACGAGCAGGCGATAGGCTTGAACCATAATTTGTGGATTGCTGGCTTTCATGGAAAATACGATGTCGCGATAGTCGAGGTCACTGCATATTCGCGCAAATTCGAGTGCGGATTCGACCATGCCGAGCGGGGTGTCGCCAAACCTGCTCATAATGCGGTCTGAGAGCGACCCGTGGTTGGTGCCAATCCGCATGGCTGTGCCGTATTCTTTGCAGATTTTGACCAGTGGTGTGAATCTGTCGCGGATGCGCTGTAATTCTTCGGCGTATTGGGCATCGGTGTATTCGATGATCTGGAATTTTTTTTTGTCGGCATAATTGCCGGGGTTCACGCGCACTTTTTCCACAATTCGAGCGGCGATTTCCGCGGCATTGGGGGTGTAGTGAATATCGGCTATCAGTGGGGTGTGGTAGCCCGCGGCTCTGAGTTTTTTTTGGATGTTTTCGAGGTTGCGGGCTTCGTTCTGGCTGGGTGCTGTTATGCGCACGTATTCACATCCGGCGCGGATCATGCGGATGGACTGGGCGACCGTGCCATCGGTGTCCATGGTATCGGTTGTGGTCATCGATTGCACGCGGATGGGATTGTCGCCGCCGAGTGGCACACCCCCGATATCGACTTCGCGGGTTTTGAAGCGGGCGTATTCCGTGAGCGAATTGCAGTATTTCCCCTGGGAAACGAGCAGGTCACTGGTTATGGACATTGGTCGTCTCTGTGGTTGTGGGCGGTTAGTTGACTACCTGGATTCCTCGAGCATTTCGTTGATTTTTTTTCGCGCTTTACCGGCTTCTTCGTTGAGCTTTTCAATTAGAGGAGGCGTTTTTTCGATCTGAATGCCCAGTGCTTCGAGCAGGGTTTTTACGTTGGGAAACATGGCCTGTACACCATCGGCAATCACCCGAGCGGATTTTTGAAGCGGTGCGCCTAAGGCAGAATTGTCGATGAATTCGGGCACGCGGCTGTGGATGGGCTTTGCATGTAAAAATATGGCGATCAGTCCCAAAATCAATGCGCCTTGAGCCAGCCCCAGAGCAATGCCACCAAATGCGTCAATCGCGCCGAGGGGCGAGGCACGCAACATTCCGTGAAGGGTGCGCCCGAGAAAATAGCAGGCGGCCAGGACGCCCGCAAATACCACAAAGAACCCGATCAGCGCGGTGCCCGTGCCGAGATCTTCTGTTGTATCGAACAAAGCGCGTGCAGTCGTTTCGCCATAAGTGAGGGCAAAACCATAAGCCAATATCACGCTGAGTAGCATGATGAGGCTTTGGACCAGCCCAATTTGCCATCCTTTTCGAGCGAACCAGAAGAGGCCGAGGGCAAAAATGAGATCGACGATGTTCATTTGAAGTGCAAAATGGGAATGGATAAAAAAAAAGCGATAGCCACCCTGAGTGATTATCGCTTAATTCGAATAATTGCGAAAGACTTAGCGGGTGTATTGCTGGTCCAATTTGATCCGCTTGCGTCTTGCTGCGGCAATTTTGCGTTTCCGACGTTCACTCGGTTTTTCAAAGTGCTGGTTTTTCTTCATGTCGGAAATAACACCGGCTTTTTCGCAGGCCTTTTTGAACCGTTTGAGTGCTCTTTCGAACGGTTCGTCGTCGCGTACGAGGACACCAGGCATGCCGGGACTCACCCCTTTCTTTGGAGAATGTGATGAATAACCAAAACGAATTTCCATATAACATATAAAATGTCCCGCACTTTTGCAACCCGTTTTTCCCACGTCGCCCAACTCAGAATTTGCTCGCTACAAAAAACGTCTTTGTTCATTTCAAGGCGTTTTTTATTTTTAATGCGGGATTGTGGGACTTTGGTTTTGAATGGGAACCCAAAAAAGTGTCGGGCGTTTTGGATGAGGGGGAAGGAACACCAGACGGAGGGGTAAATGCAGTTAATAAATAAAAATAAGATCGATGACAAGCGCAAGGATTTACACTTACGCCTGTCCAGCCAGAGTTTTTTAACGGCTTATTTTTTTCTTTTGGCGGTTATTATTGTCACCGCTTTTCTCATTTATACCCAGCTTTACGTGGTGCAACCCATGCGGCAAGAAGCCAGGCGTATGGGAGAGTTCTACGCTTTTATGCACAGTGTGGTTACGCTGGATACAATTGAGGTTAAGGGATTTTATAAGGATGTCATTTATCACACGGTTCAGAATCCCAATTTTCCAGTCGTAATCACAGACGAACAGGGTCTTCCCCGATACTGGAAAGCGATTGATATTCCCCCCTTTGGTGACCGCACCCCCGAAACCCTGGGCAAAGTGATGGACAAGGCTTACGCGCTCGATCGGGAAAAAGATCCGTTGCCGTTTGAATGGCCCGTCAACAAGGATCCGGAAATCTGGTATTTGCACTGGGGCGCGTCCGCGCTGGAAAAGCGTTTGAATTGGTTGCCCTGGGTCGCTTTTGGGGTGACAATTTTATTTACTGGGGGTGGATATCTCGGATTTCGGTATATTAAGAACAGAGAACAGCGATCTATCTGGGTGGGGATGGCTCGGGAAACAGCCCATCAGTTGGGAACGCCGCTGTCTTCTCTATACGGTTGGTTGGCATTGTTGAGGGACGAGTTGGATGCAGGGGGTGATAGAGAGGGCAGTCAGAGGCTAAAAAATATCCTGGGAGAAATGGATCGGGATACGAGTCGGTTGGACAAGATCGCTTCTCGCTTTAGTCTGATTGGTTCCACGCCCGAATTGCGATTGGAACAGGTGCGCGATGTGGTGGCTGAAACAGCGGGTTATCTGCGTGCGCGCTTGCCGGAGAACGTGCAAATTGTAGAGGAATTAGACGATGTGCCAGTTGTTCCGATCAATCGGGAACTTTTGGGATGGGCGTTTGAAAATCTTTTCAAGAATGCCGCCGATGCGATGGAGGGGAGAGGGGGCCGCATTGATGTATCGTCGCGCCTGGAGGAACATCGGGTGGTTATTGAAGTGCGCGATACGGGAAAGGGCATGCCTTCGCATATGTTTAAGCAAGTTTTTTTGCCGGGTACCAGCACTAAGAAACGCGGGTGGGGACTCGGCCTGGCATTTGTGAAACGCATTGTGGAAGACTATCACAGTGGAAAAGTATATATCAAAGAAAGTGTGCCAGATCGGGGTACGACATTTGTCGTCTTGCTGCCTTTGTCTCCGGCAGATTTAGATGACTCCTAATCCTTTATCAATGAACAAAAGAGGTGCATGTGAATCAAACACAAGAAGCCAAGCAGATTTTGTGGGCGGATGACGAGATCGATTTGTTGCGACCCCATCAAATTTTTCTCAAAGATCGGGGGTATGATATAACCCCTGTGACCAATGGCGACGATGCTATTGCCCTGGTGCAGAAGCGCGGATTTGATGCGGTATTGCTCGATGAGATGATGGCTGGACGAGATGGGTTGTCAACCCTGGCGGCGATTAAGGATATCAATCCGCATATTCCGGTTATTATGATTACGAAAAACGAAGAAGAACGGTTGATGGAGCAGGCTATAGGACAGCGGATTGACGACTATTTGACCAAGCCCGTGAATCCGAGTCAGATTTTGCTGGCGTGCAAAAAATTGCTCGACGCACGTCAAATTCAAAAAGACCGCATGGGTCTGGACTATGCGGCTGCATCCAACAGGTTGCGCGAATCTCTCATATTGGCGGAGTCCTGGCGAGATTGGATTGATCTTCATGTGCGCCTGTCCGAGTGGGATTTGGAATTGGACCGCTTTTACGATCCGGGCTTGCGCACCATGCACGACGATTTGCGCCGTGCCTGCAATTTGGGGTTTGGCAAGTTTGTAGAGGACAATTACAGCCAATGGGTGCAAGATGAAGAGGATTCACCCACGCTTTCTGTAGATATTGTATCCGAATTTGTCGCGCCCTGTGTGCAAGATGGGCAACAGGTGTTTTTTGTAGTGGTCGATTGTATGCGATTGGATCACTGGCTTGCCATTTTGCCGTTGTTGTCCGATATTTTCGATATTGAGCAACACCACCATTACTCTATTTTGCCCACTGCGACGCCGTATTCTCGCAATGCCATTTTTAGCGGCCTTTTTCCCATTGACCTCGCGGCTTTGTATCCAGATGAGTGGCAGGTGGCGCGTGACGACGACATGAGTCGCAACCGACACGAACACCAATTGCTCGATCAACAACTCGCGGAAATTGATCCAGAATTGAATTTGGATACGCGCTATGTCAAAATACTGGATATTGCAGAGGGCAACCGGCTGGCGAAGAAGGTGCATTCGTACCGGTCTTTTCCGCTTATGGCCGTTGTGGTCAATTTTTTGGATATGCTCACACACGGTCGTTCCGAATCCGAATTGTTGCAAGAGATGGCGCCCAATGAGTCCGCTTATCGGTCTTTGACGCGGTCCTGGTTCTCGCATTCTTCTCTTTTTGAGATGTTGCGCAAGCTGTCTGAGACCGATTCGACAGTGGTGTTGACGACAGATCACGGCTGTATGCTGAGTGCGCGGGCTTCTCTGGCTTATGGCAATCGGGATACTTCGACGGGGATTCGCTTCAAGTACGG
>JAJEAX010000277.1 GCA_022822565.1 Candidatus Latescibacterota bacterium | reverse complement strand
GCCCGATAATTACCGCCAGGTGATTTTGTTGCGCGATGTGGAAGGTATGTCGTATTATGAAATTTCTGAAATTGTGAAGTGTCCGGTTGGGACGGTGAAATCGCGCGTCAATCGCGGGCGCTTAAAATTGCAACAAAAATTAAAAAATGAAGGTCGGGATGTGGGCCTGAATGTTTAATATTAATATATCCCGGAAACCCCGCTCGGAGGTAAAATATAGACATGACTGTTACTGATTTTGAATCGCGAGTTTCGGCTTATGTAGATGGTGAAATGAGCCCGGTTGAGATGGCAGAAATGGAGCGCAAAGCTGCCGAGTGCGAGCATTGTCGCGTTTTGTTAGCCGACGTGCAAGCCTTGAAAGAGCGTATGGCGCAATTGCCACGGGTTCGGCCATCGGCTGAGTTTGATTTTGCTCTTCGCAGCCATTTGGCTATGGCTATGGCGAAAGAAAAACAGCTTTTGCACAAAGCGCGGCGCACAATGTTTTCTTCTGTCTCGCGGACCATTACAACGCTGGCTGCGGCTGTGGTGATCGGTCTGGGGTTGACCCAGATGGTTTTCTATAGCGATACTACACCTATCCCACAAGTGGCAGTGGAGCGTCCGGAAATTCCACTGGTGCCGGGCGAGAGATTGCCGAATGTTGATGTAGGTGCTCTGGAATTGGAGCGTTTGTCCAAGGAGTCTTATAGTCTGGATTCTCGTCATTATCGGGACTCGGCGCGTGTGGATTCCGCATCTCGGTTGAAGCAGCGGCCATCGAATATGCGCGACCTGCGCGATGTGAAACAGGTTCCCGTTTCGTATTCATTTTGACGTTGACTCGACAAGTGGAGAGAGGCGGGGTCATGAGATCTTTGTGTTGCGCAATGGCGTTGTGCCTGCTTGTCGTGGGCAATGGATGGACGGAAGAACGCAGCCTATTGTGCGCGCTTGAAGAGGAAATTGCTGCAATTTTGGAAGATAATCGGCAGAGTGTGGTGCGGATCCACACGCTGTATCCCCGTGCGCGGGCAGATAGCGAGCCGTTTGGTTCGGTGTTTACCCACGGTACGGGGTTTATTTTTGATCCCCAGGGTTATATTCTAACGATTGAAGCCGCTATTGCAGATGCCGATGAGATTCGGGTGACGCTCGCTTCTGGCGTGCAGGTGCGAGCTGCGCTCGTGGGGGCAGATCCGATTTCGGGAATTGCCGTTATTCGCGTTGAGGCAGAAAATTTGCCCACAGTTGTGGTGGGAGATTCACAGAATATTAAAATTGGGCATTACGCCCTTTTGTTGGGCAATGACTTTGGCAATCTGGTGCCTGCTTTTGGGATGGTGTACGGAATCTATCGGGATAGGGATTTGTTTCAGGTGTCGGCCCGCGTGCAGAGCAGTTATGGCGGGGCACCCGTGTTTTGCGGCAATGGACGGGTTGGGGGCATGGTGTGGCGCTATGAAGATCCGGTTCGCGCCGTTGTACAAGACAATAGCCCGCTGTTTGGGTGGGGTTCCATGCCGTCATCTGTTTTTGTCATTCCGATCAATCGCGCGATGCGGGTGGCGCGTGCGCTGGTTGCACATGGACAGATGGCGTATGGCAAATTGGGTGTGGAGGTTGGACCACGGGGCAACGAGGTGGTGGTGCTCAATGTGGAGCCCAATAGTCCTGCGACTGAGGGCGGGATTCAGCCGGGCGATGTGGTGCTTTCATATCGCGGGCGCGCTATTGGTGGTCCGGTGCATTTGAAGCGGATGGTGCTGGAAAGTACGCCGGGCGAGACCGCAACGATAGGTATTCGACGCAAGGGGCAGGTGGTGGCAATACAGGTCGAGCTGGATCAGATGGATAGCGCTGCTTTGACCGCTTTGCGTCCAGCACCTCTGGTAAAGCCAGAAGATGCAGCGGTTTATCAACACATGAGTTATTTGCAACGCGAATTCGGGCGTTTGTGGCAAATTTTGCATCGCAAGTAGGTGCTTATAGTAAACGCAAAAAGCGGTGGTCTCAGGATCACCGCTTTTTTATTTTTAATAGTTCGCTCTCTCCAGCGAATCGTTACTCAAAGGAGTTGATCCATGCTTAGTCCCGCGCCTATTGCTGATTTTTCACCCGCTGATTTTGCCGATAATGAACTCGATTTGCCCTATTATTTGTCGCATTTTCATCGGATTGCCAATGCTGTTGAAATGGACGGTCCCAATCGCGGTTTCATCAATATTTCGGTCTGGCGAAATCCGAAGGATAACAAACCGCACAATGCGCGGATTATGGAAAATATTCTCGCGCTGGCTTTCTTTTTTTGTACCGATCGTCCCTGGAATGTGTTTTACGCACAGCCCGACCTGCGCCAGCGTCTCGAGGTTGCTCTCGACTTCTGGTGCGGCATTCAAAACGGGGATGGGCGTTTCAGCGAGTACGGTCCCGGCAAGTGGAATCTCGCCGCTACTGCTTTTGCCACCAAGTTTATGGGGCAAACCCTCCACCTGCTCGACAGCGGTCCGCCTATTGATTCAGCGCTACACGAGCGCGTCATAGCCGCCGACCGCAAAGCACTTGATGCTACTTTTACTATAGATGAATTGCAAACCCATGGTCGCAATTTTACCAATCAGTATGCCAATGCCTGGGGCGGCGCGCTGGCGTATCTGGACCTCTTTCCCGATGCAGAACTGGAACGCTTGCTCGACCAGCGTCTCAAAGAGAGCCTGACTGAATTTCAGAGTCCAGCGGGTTATTTTTACGAGCGCAGCGGTCCCGATTGGGGCTATTTTCTGGGGACTCACCACAGCGATATCCACGTCGCGTATCACTATGCTCGCGGCACGGATCGGGCGTTTATTTTCCTTGAAAAAGAACGGCGCTGGTACGATTGGTTTTCCTACAATGCCGTGCGCGAACCCGATGGTACGGGTTACGCGCTCAACCGCGCTATCGAGACTCGCCAGCAGAGAGCTTTTCTCACTGAATATCGCGCCAATCTCGGCGGTGCCGAGAGGTCTAACTCTGGTGATATCGACACCACTGCTCTGGGCGAAGAACTCGAACTGCCCCGCGCGTATGGTCGTGCGGCTGAGGCACATGCACGGGATATTGCAGATGCGCGCGCCCGTCTTGAAGCCAATTGGCCCACTGTTGCACCGCTTGAGGTCGGTGAATTTTGGGCTTTCACGCCTTATGCGTTTTTGCACCGAGATCACATTACATGGTATCCCACGCTGGAACAAAAAAAAGCGGCCACTGCGATGTTGCCCTATATCGCACGAGACCACTTCACACATCAGCGGGTTGACAGTCGTCATCCGATGGTTTTTACATTTGTCCGTCGTCCAACCTATTATGCTGCTTTTAATACGGGACCTGTGCTGAGTGCCCAACAACGGTATGGGCTGGGGTTGCTCTGGCATCCTCGCGCTGGTGCTGTTCTCCAGTCTCAAACGGATACAGACCATGCTGCCTGGGGGACTGTTGTCAATAATACGCTCTGCGAAAAGACGGATATTGCCGCTGCTTTTCGGATTAATGGCAATCCGATCATACCGCGGCCTGGCATCCGCGATCTGCCCGATGGCGATCTCGAGATTACCTATCCTCTCGGTGAAGCCGGTAGCAAGACGATTCTCTTTGCCAGTGATGCGATCACTGTTTCTGTCAGCTATCCCGGTGGATTTACCGAGGTTCTTCCGCTTCTGAAGGGGGAAATGGATATAATAGAGAACGGAGCGGTTCTCACGCGCAGTGACGTTTCTCTCTATATTGAAACTGAAAACGCGCTCACTTTATCCGATACCGATCTCAAATCCGGTGACCGCCAGGTCGTGACGGCGCACATCAACGCTGAAAATGCTTTGACTTATCGCATTGTGTTTCGTTGAATGATTCGGTGTCTCTCTTTCAAAAAACGCCCCGGCAAAACTATGCTGGGGCGTTTTCTTTTTCTGCTGTTGCACTTAAATGGGAATTTGTTGAACAACTGTATGGGGAGTAAGAGATTCACGTTTTTTGAATAGCTCTATCTTCCTTAGATACGATGTCAATTTGCACAATTGCATCCAGGGCTGCGGCGACTTTTTTTAAGGTGCTGATGGTACAATTTCCCCGGTTTTCCAATCGGCTAATGACCGGTGTGCTGGTGTCTAATTTCGCTGCCAATTGCGCTTGCGTCAATCCGCGTTGCTTGCGCAGTTGGGCAATTTTAACCGCAAGCCGCAGTTCATCAAGGCCTTGGTAGAATGATTCCGCGACTTCTCGATCTTTCAACTGTTCTTCGAGAAATGTCTGAACACTTGTCTTTTGGTTGGTCATCTTTATCCCTCTTTGCTCTTTCGGTCAGCGTTCATGCGTTCTATTGCAATCCGAATTTCTCTTTGCGGAAGTTTCTGGCTTCGCTTTTCAAATGCGTGCAACAGGACAAAAACCCGATCCGCATCACCGTAGTACAAAACGCGATATTGATTTTTCCCATAACGCGCTCGCAGTTCTCTCAACCTTCCCTCAACTTGACTCGAATAAGGGAAGGGTAGATCGATACCAAACTCTGAAAGAATTTGAATTACCTGCAAGACCTTTCCTCTCGGCTTTGGTTGAAGCGAGAGTAAAAAATCTCTGACAGGCGCTTGTCCATTTTCATTTTGGTAAAATTCAACAGGCCACATACCTATTTTCTTTGGGCCAGGTTATAGTTTCTTTGCTGATACAACCAGTTATTCATGGTTAAATCTTTTAATGATGACTTGGAAACAATAGATTATAGCAGATATTGTAATTTTATGCAACCTTACACGCGATGTTTCGCAACCACTGATTCGTCGAGTTCGATCCCCAATCCAGGTCCTGTTGGCGGGGTGATATAGCCATTTTCAAATAGGATTGGCTCTTTGAATATTTCGCTGTGGAGGTCGTTGGCGTTGAATTCTTGGATCAGAAAATTCGGCGAGCAGGTGTCGAGTTGCACTGCGGCGGCGGCTGCGATGGGTCCGCAATACATGTGGGGCGCGATGAGGGCGTAGTGGGCTTCGGCCATGCTGGCGATTTTTTTGGATTCCAAGATTCCGCCACATTGTCCCACGTCTAATTGGAGGATCTGTGCGGCCTGTTTTTTGAGGAGTTCGGCAAATTCGTATTTGGTGACGAGTCGTTCGCCCGTGGCGATTGGAATGCTGGTGTGGGCGGCGACGCGGGCCATTTCGTCGATGTTTTCCGGGGGTACGGGTTCCTCGAACCAGAAGGGGCTGAATTCTTCCAGTTCTTTTGCCACGCGGATTGCGCCAGATGTGCTGAATTGTCCGTGGGTGCCGATGCCGATTTCCAGTTCGTCGCCGACTGCGTCCCGGATGCTTTTGAATATTTTGGCGACGTGGCGGATGGTTTTGAGTGGGAAGTCGCGCGGATTGGGAAAGATTGGGTGGAAGGGGTCGAATTTGCATGCGGTGTTTCCATCCGCGACCAGGCGGGTTGCGATTTCGCCTGCGCGTTCTGGATTTTCCCAGATGCCGTCGGTGGGCATGTAGGCATAAGCCCTGAGTTTGTCGTGAACCCTGCCGCCGAGCAGATTGTAGATGGGCTGGTTCAGGGCTTTGCCGACGATGTCCCAACACGCCATTTCAATGGCGCTCAAGGCGGGTGTTGCGTCGAGGCCGGGGTGGCGGTAGTCGTGCCGGGATGCAAAGATGCGCTGCCACAGGCTTTCGATGTCAAAGGGGCTTGTGCCAATGGCGAATTGCTGGCACAGGTTTTTGATGAGGCTGATTTGAGAGTCCAAATTGGTGGCATTTCCCGAAGGGCGCTCGCCCAGTCCTACAATGCCTTCGTCGGTGATGAGCTGAACAAAGAGCCAGTATCTCCCTCCGCGATAGGGCTGGATGTTTTGGATTACGATGGTTTCGACGTCGGTGATTTTCATGGTTGAGGTGCTCCTGTTTTGATCTCTTTCTGAGTTACTCAGCAGTTTCCATCAGTACCCCAATCACATTCCCCACACCGTGACAGGTGCGCCGCCTTCGGTTTCGTCGCGGCGATACACCTTGTCGTCCCACGACTTATCCTCGGTGCGGTCAAAGAGTACGAGGTGTCCTTCCACCGTCGCGCAGCGGTCCATGTAGGCGCGTGTTTGCTCAAGCCCGTCGCGCAATGTCTGCTCCAGAGTCCGGTGCAGTAGCTTGCACTCAATGACGACCTTCTGTATCCTGCTGGAATCCCCACCTACTGGCCATACCACCAGTAAATCCGTGCGCCTGCGACCCAGGCCATACTCGCGTTCAAGCCGCCCACCGCTGTTGATGATGCGCTGCAAAAATGCCTGTAACAACAACTGCGGACCGGCTTCCTTGTACTGGAACCGCTCTATCCAGTGCTCGGAGTGCTCGCGGAAAAACGCCTGGAATGCGGCCAGTAGCTTGCCTACTTGCAGGGTGCCGTTAGCATCAATGTACCAGGTCGGGTCATGGTGAAAGCCCGCCTGGGTGGTGTAGGTGAGGTCGCGCGGGATTACCTCGCGATAAATTGGGTTGGCAATGGCAATTGGATTGTCGGTGCGCACAAGGCCCAGGTCGCGTACGTACTGCAGGTCGTTGTCGGCAAACGAGCCAGCTTCATCGGATCCTTTTAGTAGCGGTTCGATTACCCGGCGCACCCGTTCCTCCTGGAGCTTGTCGGTGAGTTGGTCCAGGTGGGTCTCGCGGCGCAGGATCAACTGTTCACGGGCGTCCTGGATGGCGTCGGCGGTAATTGACTGACTGCGGTCGCGTCCGGCCTTGTTCTTGAAGCAGGCTTCGTAGGCCAGTGCGTTGACCAGCCACGGTTGGCCCTGGGTCAGTTCCCAGACCGTGGTGCGCGCTTCTTCGGCGAATGCCTGTCCGGTCTCTACGGTGTGTTGCTCCAGCAGCGATTCGACGTCGTCGCGAGAGAAGTCCCCGAGCCGCAGGGACTCGGCGCGGATATTGAACGCGCTACCCCCGGCGATGATGGCATTCTCGGCGGAAGATTGGATGCGGTAATCGCGCACATCGCGCACGCCGCACAGGATCACGCTCTGTGGAAACCGGCGCGGGCGATCTGGATAGCCAGCGCGCAATTGTCGCAGCACGGACAGCAGGGTGTCGCCGATCAGCGCGTCGATCTCGTCGATCATGAGCACCAGCGGTCTGGCGTCCGACTCGGCCCAGCGTGCAAGGGTTTCTCCCAGCGCGTCGTTGGGACCAGCGCTATCGAGAATGCCGGGCCAAACTTGAGAGACGAACAGGTCGTCCAGCGTGTGGCGTGCAGCACGACCTAGCGCGCTGAGAATCGCCTGCATGGCCGCGCTCACGTCTTCTCGTGCCGCTTGTCCGATTTCGACGTTGACGTACGCACAGCGGAACTCGCCGCTGGCATTGAGGTCGTCCCTTAGTGATAGGAGCGCGGAGGTCTTGCCGGTCTGGCGAGGCGCGTGCAGGACGAAGTACTTCCGCTGCTGGATGAGCAGCAAAAGGTCATCGACGTCGAGCCGCGCCAGGGGCGGGATGTGGTAGTGCATCTCTGCCTTGATGGGGCCTGCGGTGTTGAAGAAACGCATGGCTGTTGTCGTCATGTTGAGATTCCCTAACGGCGAGGGGTTCTGGGGCTATAGCGCAACGCGGGCCTCCATGACCTCCACCTCATAATTTCTCCAGTGTCCCTCTCTATTATATCACTTAATCGCAATATATTTTATGGCGAAGTGAATATCAATAGGCATATAGTGTTATGGTGTGAGGAAAAATATATGTTCAGGTTGTTTCTATGTCTTACCCTGATCAGACCAATGCTTCTTCAATCACGCGGCATTGCCAGAATGCCCTGTTGCTCCATCCGAATCGCCACGGGTGCGATGTTGTAAATCGCTGGGGCAATGCTTCGTATAGCAGGGCGAGTGTTTGTACGGTGGCCGCGAATTGATGGGTGTCCTGTTTGTCGCGTTCTGCGTGTGTTTTGTAATAGGGTATGAGTGCATCTGTTGTGCGGTGTAGCGCGTCGGTTGCTTCTGTTTTGCGCCATCCGGTCGCTTTTGGCAGTCGCGATAGGAGATAGACCGCGTCCATGGTTGAAAAATTTGGACTTCCGTACCAGAAGCCGTTCTCTTCCTGGAGGTTCAGCATGGCATCTACGATTTTCTCAGCCTGTGGCGGGCGTTTGTCCATTCCCGTGTAGATCAGGCTGTAGGCAAATGTGCGGCTGATGTTGGTGGGACCTTCATCGGGCCATGTTCCCAGCGCAGGGTGCTGTTGTGCGGCGAGTTCGTCGAAGAAAGCTTTGATCCACGCGGGGTCTGGATGGCTGACGAGCATGGGTACGCGCGCGAGTACTTCGTGATGGGTGTCGCCCGATGCTTTCCACGTTTTGAACCACTGGAGGAGTCCGGCGACGGTTGTTGCGCTGCGTTGATTGTCGGGAAATTTTAGGACCTGCGCACCCAGTATGTTGAGTGCGCGAACTGCGTTCCAAAATGCGATCCCCCGTTTGTCTGCGGGCGGGAAGGTAAAGGATCCGTCCTGTTCACTTTGTTGCGACTGGATCCAGGCGATCCATTTTGCGCGGTCAAGCGCGACTGCGTCGAGGGCGTTTATGCTGTAGAGGATATAGGTGATGAAGAGGGTGCTGGGCAGGCTGGGCGCGGGTGCGTCGCCGTTGCGGAAGGCGCCCGTGTCCGGGAGGTAGAGGGATTCTGCCCAGGCGATCAAATTGTCGCGGATGGGGTCGAGAGAGATTGTCATGTGGATCTCATTGCTCCAGGGCCGCCTGGAGTCCCGGGACCTGGTCCGCGCCTTCTGGTACCTGAATTTTCGATCCCTGAAAATCCTCTCCGACCGGTTCAAACTGTCCGCCCAGGTGCTCGGACAAGAACGCCTCAGCGACGGCGTAAAACGACAAGCGGTTTTCCGGCCGTGCGAATCCGTGCCCTTCGTCCGGATAAAGGACGTAGGTCACGGGGATGTTTTTTTGCTTCATCGCCTCGACGATTTGATCGGATTCGACTTGCTTGACGCGCGGGTCGTTGGCACCCTGGCCGATCAGCAGAGGCTGCTGGATCTGATCTACGCGCGCAAGCGGCGATTTGGCCAGCAAGGATTCCTGGCCATCTTCTGTTGTCCAGTCACCTACGCGGTCTTTCATCATCGGCAGGATCGGAACCCAATAAGGCGGTACGTTTTGTAGCAATGTGACGAGGTTGCTCGGGCCGACAATATCGACGCCGCAGACGAATGTATCGGGCGTGAAGGTCAATCCGACCAGGGTCGCGTATCCGCCGTAGCTACCGCCCATAATCGCCACCTTGTCACGCTGCGTGATCTTTTCACGGACCGCCCAGTTGACGGCGTCAATCAGGTCGTCGTGCATTTTGCCAGCCCACTCGCCATTGCCAGCGTTGGTGAACTCTTTGCCGAAGCCGGTTGAGCCGCGGAAGTTGACGCTCAGCACGGCGTAACCGCGGTTCGATAGCCATTGATGCTGCGGATCGTAGCCCCAGATGTCGCGGCCCCAGGGTCCTCCGTGAACCAGTAAAACCAGTGGTACCGGATTGTTTGGTCGAACGTCATCGTTGGATACGCTGTCGGGGGGGAGCGTCAGATAGCTGACCAGATTCCACTCGTCGCGGGATTTGATGGTTAGTGAATGCATCTTGGCCAGTTGGTACTCGTCCAGGTCCGTGCGGTTGCTGAACAGGTAAGTCGCCTGTTTCCTGGTGCGGTCGTACAGGTAGTATTTGACTGGCCCGTTGTCCAGGATGTAGGCCGCTGTCCATAAGCGGTCGTCGAGTGTGCGGCTGGTGATGGATAATTCGCCGTCTTCCACCGAGTGCAAGTAATCCATGTCTTCTTGAATCGCTGGATCCAGGACGTGCCAGTGGTTGCGGTCATAAATGAACGACACGGCCTGCGCGTGTTTCTCTGTCGGATGAACCAGTATCCCGCCCACATCCGCGCGGTCGTCCTCGGCTACCAGTTCTTGTTTGCCGGATGCCAGATTGAGGGTGAACAAGGCGGCTGTGTTTCGCTTGCGGCTGTCGATCATATAGAGGATATGGTTTGACTTATCGAAGCCGGTCAGATAGGTCGTCATGGCGTCGGTGTTGGGGATCTCCAGGAAGGGTTGCCACTGGTTGCTCTCGTCCCGTTGGAGGATCTCTTGTCCCCCGATCGGTGAAAACGTCATGGCAAAACGCGTGCGATCGTCGTTGTCGAACAGGTAAGAGACAAAGCCCGGATTCTCTTCGACAAGGGTCCGTTCGCCAGTGGAAAGCGCGATGCGATAGACGTCGTGTAGCTGCGGATTGCGGTTGTTGATGCCGATGAGGATCTCGTTGGGCGTCTTTTCATTGACCGAGAGGATCTGCGAGTTGACTTTTTCAAAGGGCGTCAGGTCTCGGGTCTCGCCTGTGGCGATATTTGTCGCGTACACGTGCCAGTCTTCATCGCCCTTTGCATCCTGGTAGTACAGGATGTGCTGGCCATCATAGGTCCAGTCGTAGTAGCGGATGCCGCGTTCTTCGTCATTGGTGATCGGCCTGGCTGAGCCAGGATCTTCTACTGTGGCGATCCAGACGTTCAAAACGCCCTCCACTGGCGCGAGGTAGCTCAGATACGCGCCGTCGGGACTGATCCGAGCCATGGATTTTTCTGGGTTGCCGAATAGCACTTGTCTGGGAATCAATTTGGTGTCTCCTTTGTATAAGTATGCTCTAAGTCATCCTTTGGCTGCCACCCCAGGATGCGCTTTGCTTTTTCGTTTGAGAATTTCTGGTGTGGCCGGTTTGCAAAGATGTTGAAGACTTCGCATTGCGATGGCAGTGTTTGGAGATCGATGGTCAGGCCCGGTAAGAATGCCGCTGATGCATCTCGCCAGGTTACGAGAAATGGGCGGTTCAGGCCGGGTCTTGACAGGTCGTCGTGATAGCAGAAGATGTAGAATAAGTAACACAGTACATAGACGTCGCTCTGCTCGGCAAAGATTCGGCAGATTTCTTGTCCCAGGCCCTTGGATAGGGCGTATAGATTTGTGCTGGGTTTCGGGGGGACGTCGGGACCGATGTTGTAATCCAGTGCCTCATAAGGTGCGCCCTGTACGGTGAAGTGTGGTCCTGTGTTGATGACCCGCGGGATGCCGTGTGTGACTGCTGCGCGCATGATGTTGTAACATCCCATTGTGTTCACATCAAAGGCGATTTGTCGATGGGGTCGCAGGACAGATAGGTTGATGATCGCGTCCATTCCCTCTGCCGCGCGCGTGACCGCATCGGGGTCTGATACATCTACGACCATCATTTCGTGCGGGGTGTCATAAGGCTCCAGGTCCGTTAAGCGCAGTTCTACATGTCCTTCCAGAGCTTTTACTACGTGCGGTCCCAACTGGCCATTGCTTCCGTAGATTACGACTTTCATGTTTACCTCGTCATTAAAGGCCCAATGCTTGCTTTGCCTGGTTTGTGGGGAATCGGGCATTTTCAACGTCTGATTGTACGTGCAATACCTGCCACATGGGTCCGCCTGTCGCGAGTGCTTTGCCGATGGCTTTTACCGCGTCTTCTGTTGTCAATGCCGTGTCGCCATCGCCGTCTATATCTCCAAATCGCAAGCAGGTTACGCGGACGGAGTGCTCTCGTGCAAATTCCCGGCAGGTAAATTCACCCAGGTAGCGCGCCATGGGTGCCGATTCTGTTGTGGGTCGCGGTGCCCAGACTTCTGTGACGTTCCAGTTGGGGTCGCAGGATTCGAATAAGCTCAGGGAACTGATGTAGATGACGTGGGGTACGTTCTTTTCTCTCGCCGCGTGCATGATGTTATAAGTACATCGGGTTTGAAAGTCTATTTCCCGTTCATCATTTTTCAGTTCTTCGGGCAGTTCCGCGAGGTGTACAATGGCGTCCATGCCCTGTACGAGGGCTTCTGTTTCTCCTTCGTGACCCAGTTCGCATTTAACAAAGTCGCAATCTGTCTCTACTTCCACGAGATCTGTCAGGACGACGTTGTGTTCTTTCGATAAATCCTCTGATAGTGCCCGGGATAGTGCTGTTTTTCCCGAGGTGATCAATACGTTCATGGTTTGCTCCTGTTTTTTTATCCTGCGTACCGTCCGATATTTGCTTCGTCGTAGTATTTATTCACATTGGGGACTTCGCGCATGCCGTGCCAGACACCGCGGAACAGAGTTTGTCGCTTTGGGGGCATCGCGGCAATGACTTCGGGGGGCGGGCATCCTTTGCCCCATTTTGCATTTACGGTGTTGTAACAGGTGAATAGGCTCAACCGATCCCATTCTTCGTTGCCCCATTTTGTGCCCGTATGACACAGGGCTTCGGTGAAGATCAGTGCGGATCCCGCAACGCATGAATACGTGTCCCACAGGTCGCTTTCGCGTCCGCTCAGGGTTTCGGGGCGGGGGAATGCGGCTTTGTGACTGCCCGATAAGAACATGGTGCCGTCGCCTTTTCGTACTTCATTTAATTCCCAGACGACTCGGATCAATCCCGCGTGAATTTTTCCCGGTTGCATTTGATAGATGTGCGAGTTGCCGCAGAAGTTGAAGTATCCACCCCCGCCATGAGGTCGGAAGTTGTCGTGACCGGCTCGTCGATGGCTGGTGTAGGTGTGGTCATACCGAAATCCGTAGCATGTTTCGGTTGCCAGCCTCTGATGTGAGATGATTTCGTTTAATACGCCGACTATGGCCGGGTGATCGAGTAGTATTTGCGATGCGCCGCCGTGATTGTCGCGTTCATCAGGGAGTAATGAGTCGCGTTCGTACAGAAATTTCATCTGGTGTTCGCGCACGGGTATGAGTTCTTCTTCGGTGAGTAAGGCGGGCAAACATATCCATCCCTTGAGGTCAAATGTGTATTTCTGCTCTTCACTCATGGGCACGACGGGCAAGCCGTCGGCATTGGTCGTAGGTAGTAAAAGGTTGGGCATAAAAACACTCCTGAGAAAAGTTCGGCCTTGAAAAACGGTCATAATTGGCTATTTTATGGGAAACAGCGGTATTGCGCCACAAACATTTAAGAGGTCTATGATGGAAATCACGGTAGATATTCCCGATGATCTGGCCGCGCGTTTGCGCGATAGAGAAGATCAGTTACCGCAAATTATAGAACTTGGTCTTCGAAAAATTGATGCAAATACGCATTCGACCTTTGAAGATGCTTCGGATATCTTAGAAAAGCTGATCGCTCTTCCTTCTGCAGAAGAAATTATAAGGCTTCGCCCATCAGATAGATTACAAAAACGGATTGATGATCTGCTTCAAAAAAATCGCACTGAAGGATTGGAACCAGAAGAAGAAGAAGAGTGGACGCACTATGAATACCTGGAACATCTGGTTCGGTTAGCCAAAGCAAACGCGGTCTTAAAGCTCAAATCCAAATGAGTTCATATATTCCCACCAATCTGCGTAGCCAGGTCATTGAACGCGCTAATGAACTGTGCGAATATTGTCTTATTCCACAATCACTCTCATTTTCTACACACGAAATTGATCACATTATTGCCCAAAAACACGGTGGACAAACGATCTCTGAAAATCTCGCGCTTTCATGTTCATTATGCAATAAGCATAAGGGAAGTGATATAGCGTCTATTGATCCACAAACAGGGCGTGTCACCTCGTTGTTCAATCCTCGCCAGGATGTTTGGGAAGATCATTTCGAATTGCAGGTATCAGGTAATATTCATCCGCTAACGCCAAAAGGTCGTGCGACAGCTCGCCTGCTCCAATTCAACCAATCCTTTCGCATTGCAGAACGGAGACTCCTTATTCTATCAAGGGGTTAATCAGTTATCTTCAGCAATTCTTTCCATTGATTCCCATCCACCAGTACCCCTTTCTCCAGACTCTCGCGTCTTATCCGCAGCATGCCTTCGCCGGGATAGCGCGCGGATTCGTGAACGCCGTGAAGGTCGTCAATGATGCCGTTTACAATGCGTTCACACAATTCTCGTCCGTTTAGTGATGTGACATCAATTGCAATATAGGTTTGAGATACGGCGTGTTCATCGCCCTGCGCGCCTATGTCGTGCGTTGTTTGACCGGCTGATAATAACGCGGCGAGGGTGTCGAGTACAATTGCGAGTGCGGATCCTTTCCAGTAGCCGATTGGTAGGGCGCGTTTTGAATCGAGTATGGCACCGGGGTCGCATGTCAGATTGCCTTCTGTATCAAATCCTCCGGCGATAGGCAGGGTCTCTCCTCGCGCTTGCAGGACTTCTAATTTGCCATTGGAATACTGGCTCATCGCCATGTCCAGGAGAATATGCCCTTCTTTTCTCGGGATTGCCATTGTCATTGGGTTGTTGCCAATGCGTTTTTCCGTTGCGCCCCAGGGCGGCATGAGCGGGGTGGTATTTGTCCAGCACATGCCGATGCATCCCGCGTCGGCGGCTTGCAGGCCATAAGCTCCGGCGCGCATCCAGTGATTTGTGTTGCGCAAGCCGATGCATCCCATGCCGTTGGTTTTTGCGATTTCTATTGCGCGTCCCATTGCGAGGTGGGCATTGACCAGTCCAATCCCCATTTTCCCATCCCATTGTTCTATGACGCCCAGGGCTTTTACGCATTCGGGTTCGGCTGTGCCGTCTAATCGGCCTTCGCGCAGTTTTGCCAGTAGTCCGGGAAATCGGTTCAGTCCGTGGGAATAGACGCCGTCGCGCTGATTTTCTGCGAATAGTCGCCCGCATAATTTCGCGCGGTCCTTCGACAATCCCGATTTCAAGAGTGCATCGACAAATGCGTCTTTTAATTTTTCAAAAGGAACCCGTGTTTGCATTAGATGTTTCCTCCCATATTTCCCAATCTCCGATACAGGTCCTCTTCCAGCAAGGCGGCACCTGCCCGCGCATTGTCTATTACTTGTTCGACTTTTGTCGCGCCTGGGATGACGACGGGGTTGGATTTGTGCGAGATGACATACCGGAGCGCGGTTTCCACGAGTTTTGAGTCGTCTCCAATGGTTTGTCTGATCGCTTCCAGCCTGTCCAACATTTCTTCGTATTCTTCGCGATCGGATTGTCCCGGGTTCCAGTCGTCGCGTATGGTATCGCCAAATACGCTTTCGCGGTTGTATTTGCCGGATAAGACGCCCTTGGCCAATGGGCCTCGTACGAGGATGCCCAGATTTTTCTCTGTGCAATAGTCGAGAAATCCCGCTTCTGGTTTGCGGTTGATGAGTGAGTAATCCACTTCTACTACGGCGCAGACGCCGTTCGATAGTTCGTAGAAGTTTTTCAGCACATCCAGACTGTTGGTCGAGATGCCATAAGTGCGGACAAATCCCTCTTCGCACAAGGTATCAAATCCTTCGATGTAAACAGAGGGGTCTTCAATGCTACCCTCATGGCATAACATGACGTCGATCCGGTCGGTTTGCATGCGGCCCAGGCAGGCGTGTCCGCACAAGCGGATGGCATCAACGCCCGTCTTCGGCACAGGTGCTCCGGTGCGGCTTCCCCAGTTGCCGATTTTGCTTACGATGATCAGTTTGTCGCGCATGGATGGGGTCAGGGTTTTGCCGATGCGCAATTCGCTCATGCCGTTGGGGATGCCATAGGATTCGGCGGCGTCCAGCAGGTTCATGCCATTGTCAATCGCGGCTAACATAATATCAGTTGCTTCTCGATCGCTCAACTCGCCCCACTGGTTGCCTAAATTCCACGTTCCCAGTCCTACGACGGAAACGCGCCATCCGGTTTTGCCAAATGTTCGATAGATCATTCTTGTCTCCTGTTTTTGTTTTTCCACATGGGATAATCTTTTTCTAAAATTCGCGCGGGCCAGTATCCGTACCAGGCATATCCGGTGCGCCTTTCCAGTGCGACTTCTGATAGGGAATAGACTTTGTTGCCGTCCCGGTTTGCCATAAAGGGGCGGTTTGTGCCAATTTCGTGAAAGCGCGCCCACAAAGGCGGTGCGTCTGGATCTTTGACGACGATCAGGTCTGTGGTCGCCGTGTGATTTCTAAAGCGCGTGGGGTCTATTTCGACGCGTTTGAGTCGAATGCCTTCTATTTTCGCGTCGTGAAACCATTGTACCGCACTTTCGATTGCTTCTATTATCTCGGGGCCTGGGTTTTCAATACGCATTAAAAAATGTACGATCTTCGCCGTTTGTCCCGCTGTAATGGACGGCAGTTCATAAGTGCGCGCTTTGACAGGTTTATGAGTTATATGGTCGTGTTGCTGACACCATCCCGTTTTTTTGCCCTGGACGACTATCTGACATTTCAGGGTTACATCAACCGCCCGGTCCAGTGCGGCTTTGGCTTTGGCGTGCAGTTCATCGCTTGTCCAGGCGAACTGAGGCTTGCGGTCTGCGACGTCTTTTAACAGGATCATTATGCCAACCATTACGCCGTCATTATAGGTAATGGCATCGACATCCCAGCCACGCCATCCACCTGTGGGGTGTTGCTCGCGCAATATATATTCCAGACCTCTTTCGACTGCGTTGCGATATCGCGTCAGGTCAGTTGCGATGTACACCTTTGCCAGGTAATCGATCTGTGAGAATGTGTTGTGATTGTCAAATGTGCTGATCATCCGACGCTCGCCTTTGATCGCTCTGACTGTATCGGGGTCGATCTGCGCCTGCCAATCTACATTATTGGGCCAGCCACCATCCGCGTTCTGGTAAGCGAGCATGTTTTCAGCTATGTGGACAATCTGCGAGGGATCGTACATCGGGTCGTTGCGGTCGCGTCCATATCGCTTGCGCCAGTGACTCATCCCATCTCGCAATGGGTGCAGGTCAATGGCTTGATAGGTTTGCGCTTTGGCTGCTTCAACTTTGTCGTTGGCTTCACAAAGTCCAATAGCGAAAAAATAAAAAATTAAAAGTGCGGAAATTTTCATCTCATTCTTCCTCTCGATAGCCCAATACGACGAGTAGGCACGATCCATCGCCGATGACTGAAAGTCCCAATTTTTCTCCTGTGGCTATTGCTTTTGCACTTTCGGCACCGGGTTGCATCCATGCGTGTTGAATGCCGGCCTCTGAAGCTTGAGGGATTATGGTTTCTGTCACAGGGGGCGGTGTGATGATTGAGATGCCGTGAACGGGTTCAGGGAGTGAATCTATATCGGGGAAACAGGGTTGTCCTTCAATTTCTGTCTCTTTGGGATTGATGGGATAAGCCGTCAATCCGTTCTGTAGATAACACCGCAAGATCTTGTTGCCGTATTTTGCCCGGTCGCGCGATGCGCCGACAACGCCAAATACTTTTCCTTTGAGAAATTCATCAATTCGTTCTGGGACTGTCATGCAAACCTCATTGATTTAATGGTGTGGATAAGGTCAAAGGTCATGTTAAAGATATTCCAAATACAGCAGAAAATCCACGCTGAAAAAGGGTGCTGTCTTAAAATTTTAGCTCGAAATAAAAAAATAAAGAAACACCGAGTTTATATTTGTTTAATCTTTCGGAAATAATTTGACTGTAATTTTTACCCCGTCACGATCATCGGGTATTGCGGTGGGGTAAAACTGTATGTGCCGCAATCCTCATCGGGTATTGCCTTGTTGAAAGGAGGCTTTTGTTGGCTAACCCATTTATTAAAAAGATTTTGTTTTTTCGAGGAACTACACACTACGGAGGTATTACACGTATGAAAAAGTTTATGAATGTGTTGTTTGCTGTTGCACTGCTGTGCACTACGGATCTTAGTGTTCGCGCAGAGGAGACTGTTAAACTCGGCGTGCTGCACTCTCTCAGCGGGACCATGGCTATTTCTGAGGTTTCACTGCGCGATGTCGTGCTTATGGCTATTGGGGAAATCAATGCCAGTGGCGGTGTGCTGGGGAAGAAGATTGAACCCGTGGTTGTCGATCCGGCATCGGACTGGGATCTGTTTGCCGAGAAAGCCAAAATGTTGCTTCGAGAAGAGAAGGTCGCCGTGACTTTTGGTTGCTGGACTTCGGTTTCGCGCAAGTCTGTTTTGCCAGTTTTTGAAGAGAGCAATGGTTTGCTCTTTTATCCCGTTCAGTACGAAGGGGAGGAGTGTTCTCGGAATATTATTTATACCGGTGCTACGCCCAACCAGCAGTTGATTCCCGCTGCGGAATATCTGATGAGTGAAGAGGGGGGCAGTTATAAGAAGTTTTACTTGCTGGGTACGGACTATGTTTTCCCGCGTACTGCGAATAAGATTCTCCGCGCTTTCTTGCTGCACAAGGGTGTGCCCGAAGAGAATATTATTGAAGAATATACGCCTTTTCACCATCAGGACTATCAGACCATAGTCCAGAAGATCAAGCGCTTTGCCGCCAATGGCGATGCGGCTGTTCTATCTACTATTAATGGCGATTCCAATGTTCCGTTCTACAAGGAATTCGCCAATCAGGGTCTCACATCGGCAATGTGTCCGATTATGGCATTTTCTGTTGCTGAAGATGAATTGCGTTCGATGGATACGGAGTTTCTCGTCGGTCATCTGGCTGCCTGGAATTATTTCCAATCTATTCCCGTTGCGGAAAATCGCGCGTTTGTGAAAAAGTTTAAGGATTATTGCGCGGCAAACGGGTTGCCCGGTGGTGCGAAGCGCGTTACCGACGATCCCATCGTGTGGTCTTATGTGGGTGTTTATCTCTGGAAGGCGGCAGTGGAAAAAGCTGGTTCTTTTGATGTTGATGCCGTGCGTCCCGCGCTTTACGGCCTCAAATTTGACGGTCCGGGTGGTACGGTGATGATGGATCCGGTGAATCACCATTTGCACAAGCCCGTGCTGATTGGCGAGATCCGCAAGAACGGTCAATTCAAGATTGTATATGAGACCGATGGTCTCGTCGCTCCCGATCCCTGGGACGATATCACGAGTGCGGACAAAGATTGCGATCATGTCAAGCACATGGGAACCTATACTCTCAAACAGTAGTGAATTGGGCGGGGCAATTCGATTGCTCCGCCCGCGAAATAGGAGAAAAAAATGAAAAAATTGTTGCTGCTTCTCACGATCTTGGCCTTTTCCGCCACTTCCTCATTCGCTCAGATCAAAATTACAGATAATTTCACGGTTACGGGATTTTTCGATATGTCGTCAACTTATGACACGGAAACCAAATCCAATAATCTGTCTTTTGATCAGTTTGAAGTTGATTTGATCTACAATTATGGACATGGCCTGATGGCCCAGGCTGATATCAATAGTCTCAGTGGTGGATCTGTTGATCTCGAACAGGCTTTTGTGACTTACAAAGCGCCGAATGGATTTAGTATTACGGGGGGTAAGTTTTTGAGTTGTTCGGGTTGGGAGGCCGCAGAACCCACAGGCTTGTATCAATATTCTTATTCTGCCACACTTGTTTATGGTGGTTATCAAAATGGTGCCGCTGTGGGGTTTGGCAATGGCAAAGTCGGCTTTTTTGGCTCTGTTGTCTCCAGCGTGTGGGATGGGTCCGATACCAGTTTTGACGACCTGGGTTTTGAAGCGCAAATTGCTTTTACACCTGTTGAAGCATTTACGGCCAAGGTCGCGTATCTCTGGGAAGATATGGGTGGTTTTGAGCAATCGCTTCTCAATGGTTGGGCAATGTATGCCACAGGCCCTGTAACACTGGCTGCGGAATACAACTATCTGGCGAACTGGGGGGAAAGTGGCAATAGTGGCTATGGCTGGATATTAATGGGTAATATGGCTTTGTCCGACAAGGTTGGTGCCACGGTGCGCTATAGCGGTCTGGATACAGATGCCGATGGAAAGTTTACTGAGATTACTTTTAGTCCCAGCTATACGATTACCGATAACTGGGGTGTGTTGGCCGAATTGCGCCGCGATATTGATTCAGAAGTAACCAAGTTTGCTTTTGAATCTATTTTTACGTTTTAATTTGAAAATGCAACCACCGATGAACACCGATAAACACAGATAAAAGGCGTTTTATGTGCCTGGCTTCTTGAACGTGTCGAAAGCGAATGCCTTTCTTTGCCTTGCTAAAGTAGTACATCCCTTGCCTGTGTTCCGGGATGGGCAACACCGCAACCATCCGTGTTCATCTGTGTTTATCTGTGGTTGCTTGCCTAATGTCAGTTATTGAGATTGGCTGCTGTACCAAACAGTTAATAACACATGAAAATAAAACGCCACAATTTTCTGCGCTCTATCTGCGCGCTGGCCCTCATTTTGGGCGCATCGCCCGTCCAGGCACAGATAGATCACCAATTGCAACTCGGGCGCATCGTCAGCAATGATCGCGATAGTATCACTACTGCGGTTAGAGTTATTTCCGATGCGAAAGATGTCGCTTATTATGCCCTGATGGTTGCGCTTTTTAACGGTGAACTCTATCTGAAGAATAATGAGCTCGTCATTATCGGCGAAATGCAAGAAGACGATTATGGCGATACTTTTGCCCCGCTCTACACCGCATATCCCAAACGCCATCCCATTCTGAACGATGAGGGCAAGCCCCTTATTGCGCCGCTGATCGATCTCGAAGAGATTGATAGCAACCGCCGCATCCGCGCGCTTATTCAACCCTATCTCACGCAGATGGAAATTTTTCATCCGGATCCCGGCAAGCGCCGCGTTGCTGTAGAGACGCTGGGTAATCGCGGCGGTCTGGGCGCGGTGCCCATGTTGCGAGATGCTCTGGAGAAAGAAACGGATAGTAGTATTCAAAGTCTGATCCGCGTTGCTCTGGGCAAGCTCGAACTCACACATCCCGACCCCGAGGTTCGTCTCAATGCGGCCAGATCGCTGGGAGAACTCAATAATACATTTGTTCTTTCTTTTTTGCGTGCGCGCATTGAACCCGATGCCAGTGGCAATATTGCCGAGTCGGATCCTGCGGTTCAGAGCGAGATACGCGATGCGATTCAGTGGCTCGAGACTTTTAACCAGATTATGGTGGTGATTCAGACCGCTTTTGTCGGTCTCAGTTTGGGGTCTATTTTGATTCTGGTTGCGCTTGGTCTGGCGGTTATCTACGGGCAGATCGGTATTATCAATATGGCGCATGGTGAGTTTATGATGGTCGGGGCTTATTTTACGTTTATCGTTCAGAATATTTGCCTGATTGTCCTGCCCGTTGCTTATATCGATTTATTTTTTCCGCTGTCTTTGCCCGTTGCATTTCTCACGGCTGGTGGTATGGGGTTGCTCGTCGAGTCTCTGGTTATTCGCCACCTTTACAACCGGCCTCTTGAAAGTCTGCTGGCTACGTGGGGTATTAGTCTTATTCTCGTGCAACTCGCGCGTACGATTTTTGGCGATCTCACGGCTGTCAAGCTGCCCCAGATTCTCAGTGGCGGTTTTGAATTGGCTCCACAGGTTATGCTGCCGTATAACCGGATCTTTATCATCTGTCTCACGGCTGTTATTCTGATTGGTCTGGTCGCTTTTTTCTTTAAGACCCGGTTTGGTCTCCGGTTGCGCGCTGTGACACAAAATCGCGGGATGAGTGCTTGTATGGGTGTTCCCACCCGTCGCGTGGATGCGATTGCGTTTTTTATCGGTACGGGTATCGCGGGTATCGCGGGATGGGCTATGACGCTTATTGGCAATGTCGTTCCAAATATGGGGCAGACGTATATTGTGGATGCTTTTCTCGTGGTTGTCGTGGGTGGTGTTGGAAAAATTTTGGGGACTATTGTCGCGGGTCTCGGTATTGGTGTTTCCAATAAGGTTATTGAACCCTTTGCCGAAGCCGTTTATGCCAAGGTTCTCATTTTGGGCCTTATTATCCT
>JAJEAX010000218.1 GCA_022822565.1 Candidatus Latescibacterota bacterium | reverse complement strand
ATCAGGCTGTTGGCAAGGGCATTGGTGCCCAAACGCGAGCCGGGGTCGTATATGTCGATGAGCAATCCCGATATAAAACCCAGTGCTGTCGCTTCAATTTGTCCCCGGGTAAAGGCAATAAAAACCAGTATGATAATGACGGTATCCGGTGCGATACCGTAAATTGCGAAGATATCGATCCAGGATGCCTGGAGAAGCAGTGCCAAACAAATGAACAAAATATTGCGGGCGATAATCATAAACTGACAGTTTTATTAATCCGCAATTTCTCTAACGCGAATGCGGGTGCCTGGCCGCAAGCGCGATGGACTTCGAATGTCGTTCCAGGATTGTAGGGCTGCAACACTGGTATCAAAGGCACGCGCAATGCTCCACAGGGTATCACCCGTGCGTACTGTATAAAAGATGGTAGATTCCGATGTTCCATCTTTGGGCACCCACAATGTGAGGCGATCGCCCGGGTGAATGGGACGATTGGTATTCAGATTGTTCCAGGCGCGCAGGTGCGAGACCGTAATGCCTTTTCGTTTGGCAATGCCCCAAAGGGTATCGCCTGTACGCACAGTAACATTGATTTGGCGATAGTTTTTGGGGTCGGGTTTGTGGCTAATATTTTTTGTTTGTAGTGCCGGGCGCGCCTGTGTTGCAGCAGACAGGCGTTGGGCGTTGGGATACATTGGAATGCTGAGTTTCTGGCCGATTTGCAGGCGACGAGGGTTGGTGATGCCATTGGCCGCTTGCAGATCGGATGACGACACTCCCACGCGGGATGCGATACCCGATAAGGTGTCGCCGCGTTTGACCACATAGTCGATAAGTTGGATTTTTTTATGCTCTGGTATTTGCGCGTAATTGGCTCTGAATTTCGCGCCTGTGCCCTTTGGCACGCGCAAATTATAGGCGTTTCGCCGCATGGCGGGCGGTGTATATGGGCGGCGCAGTTCGGGGTTGAGGTGGCGCAGATAGGTGTAGGTAGTGCCCGCACACTCTGCAGCCAAACGCAGGTTCACAGGTTCTGTTAAAGCGACTTTGTCATAAGACATGGGAGGTTGATAGACAACATCTTCAAAGCCAAAAAAAGCGGGATCTTTGGCGATGATGACCATGGCCATGTACTTGGGTACGTGATTGCGAGTTTCTCTGGGCAACGCGTCGATTTCCCAAAAGTCGCGGGTTTTAGATCTTGCAATGGCGCGATCCATCCGGCCCTGTCCACAGTTATAGGCCGCGACAACCAGGCGCCAATCTCCAAAGTAGTCATATAGATGATTGAGATGTCGCGCAGCAGCATGTGTGGATTTTTCGGGGTTCATGCGATCGTCGATATAGGTGTTGCGCCGCAGGCCATAGAGCAAGCCAGTGCGGTACATAAATTGCCACATGCCCAGGGCATAAGCACGCGAGAGCGCGCGGGGATTAAATCCGCTTTCGATCATGGCTTTATACGCGAGGTCCAAAGGCAGACCCCGTTCGCGGAAAACTTTCTGGATCATCGGCAAATAGGCAGTGGAGCGAGACAGACTCCTTTCAAAAAAGTCGCGCTTTACCGTGAGGAAATATTGGATATAAGCTCTGACTTCGGGTGTCAGGTCAATAGGTATATCCGCTTGCCCTGCCAGTACTCTTATTTTTAGTTCACGATAGTGCGGATGATGCAACAGGTCGGCTACCACAGATTCTGGAAGGGCATTGAGCAGGGTTGCCAGCGGTGTATGCGGCGATATGGGCGCACGGGACAGAATCGCGTGATAGCGTTCGAGTGTGAAACGCATCAGCGCGGCCAATTTTGAGGCTGTTTCCGGTTCGGAAATAAAACGCTCGCGCAATATGTGCGCTGCCGTATCGAGTAGAGCTCTTACGCGAAGAGAGTGGGTTTCGACTGCGGCTTTTTGAAGCAGGTCATAGAGGCGGTCGCCCGTGGGTTCTATATCTTCTATAGCTATAGAAGGCTTTATTTGTCTAATTTGTTCCGCAACTTCTGCTGGTTCTGTAACTTCTGTTACAGTTACGGGCGCAGGTGCGGGTGCGGGTGCGAGGGGCGTGCGTGCGGTGGTTGCACAACCCGCCAAAATTATAACTGCAATGAGACACAGGTTATACCGCAGGGCAGTCTTCGCGTTATTGAGAAGATTTTGTCTGTACAATGAATGCTGTTTCATAGCCTTTCTTTCTTACCTCCTCGAGTAATATTTCCGCATCGTTGCGCGTCTGAAAATTGCCGACGCGCACCTTGAAATAAGGGGGTTCAAAATCGATAAAAACATCATCGCGCGTCAGTTGAGCACGCGCTTGCATTTGTGCATTTTCCGCTGAGCCTCGCGTCGATGACGAAAAAATTTGAATTCTAAACCCCGATGTGGCATCGCTTTCAGGTTGCACATTGGCAATTTGTGTGCGAACCACATAAGCATCGGGAAAGCCCAATGCTCTAATGGCATCGCGCAGTGTTTGGGCCGATTCGGGCGTGCGGCTGTTGCCCGCTTGAATTTTGTAGAGTTGGATATCTTCGTCGAGATGAATATATGTCAGGACCTGAGCATCGCGCTGAATTTGTTCGCGCAAGGCTTCTGCCCGGTTGTGATCGCGAAGGGCTGCAACTTGAACGCGGAAGCCCTCAATTTGTGATACTTCCGCAGGGGGCATTGCTTCGGCGCGTACAGGTGTTTGCAACACCGGGTCGTCGTCCATGAGGGTCTGCGGATCAAATTCTTCTCGCACCGCCGATGAATCAACTGCCGATGAATTAGACATCGGTGAATCAGCGGGAGGAGCGAGTTGGGTCTGCTGTGCGACACAGCCGGTCAGGAACACGACAAATAAGACAAATAACAAGATATTTTTTCTTATCATTTTGCCTCCAAAAAGAGTTGTCAGTTTTATTTTTTAACCTTTATGCGCGACACTCACACTTTAAGAAGGCATGCAAAATTTGTCAATAACTTATATTGCGTAATTTATCGAAAAATGCACTATTTTCCCCAATATCTTGTATATCTCAAAAAAATAATAAAGGTGCTTAATTATGCAATAAACCAGGGCTTCACTCTCCAAACCACCGCTCAAATATTTCTGTGTAATTGTCTTTTGCCACGCCTTTTTCCGTTATGATCGCCGTGACGAGATGGTTGGGGGTCACGTCAAAGGCGGGATTGTACACCTGGATGCCACTGGGCGCGGTTTTCCGGCCCATGCCGTGTGTGATTTCTTCTGTTTCGCGCTCTTCTATGGGAATTTGCGCGCCAGTGTCGCGTTTCATGTCAATGGTAGATAAGGGTGCGGCCACGTAAAAAGGCACCTGATGCGCTTTGGCCAAAATGGCCAGTCCATAGGTGCCGATTTTGTTGGCTACGTCTCCGTTTTTGGCAATGCGATCTGCTCCGACAACGATGCTGTCGATGTTTTTTTCGCGCAGCACCGCAGCGGCCATGCTATCGCATATTACGGTGACATCTACACCGCTTTGATTCAGTTCCCACGCCGTGAGGCGCGATCCCTGTAAGAGCGGGCGGGTTTCGTCGGCATAGACCGCGACTTGTTTGCCCGCTTCAACTGCGGCGTAAACCACTGCGAGGGCTGTGCCGTAGTCAGCCGTGGCCAGGCCACCCGCATTGCAGTGGGTCAATACAGTCGCTTGCGAAGATAGCAATTCGGCACCATTGCGACCAATCTGGCGGCATATCCTTTTGTCGTCTTCAAAAATTTCATGGGCTTCTTTGAGCAGGTGATCGCGTTTTTCAGCGGGTGATTGGCCGGTTGCTTTGGCGAGGACCTTTTCCTGGCGGTCGAGTGCCCAAAAGAGGTTGACGGCTGTGGGGCGCGTTTGCGCCAATTTTTGAATGCTTTCAGCGACATACCGATCAAAGTCGGCATTTCGCGCTATGGCTTCTTGCGCTGCAATCACGACGCCATAAGCAGCCGCTACGCCAATGGCTGGCGCGCCGCGCACCCTCAAGCTGACGATGGCTTCAGCCACTGTGCCGACGTCGCGGCAAGTGATAAATTTGTATTTTTCGGGCAATAGGGTCTGGTCGATGAGGCGCAGGGCATCATTTTCCCATGTGATGGTTGGTACGGGCATTGGCCATCTCCAGTTGTCACGGATCGCGGATTAAATTGTCCATTACTACGTCGTCCTCAATACGCTCTATTGGCGCGTCGCGCCACAGGCGTTCCAGACCGTAAAATTGGCGCGATTCTCTTTGAAAAATATGGACGACAATGTCGAAAAAGTCGATCAGTACCCATTTCCGTATATCATATCCTTCGACCTGATAAGGGGGCTGCCCTTCTGCTTTGAGACCCTCGATTACCGCATCGGCCAGAGCGCGAACATGTACATCGGAAGTTCCCGTGCAGATGATAAAGTAATCGACAAAGTCGGCTGTTTGGCGCAGGTCAATGGCAATGAGGTCTTCTGCTTTGCGCGATAGCAACTGTTCAATACAGGCACTGCGAATGTTTTCGGTGGTATCTGCCAAATGAACTCCCTCTTTTCATTTAAATATTTCCAACCCGCGATAATCGCGTCCAATGATGACGGTGACTTCCTCGATGCGAAAGGGGTCGGGTGTTTTTTGCTGGATCACATTGGGCGTACCGAGCACATTGGCGACTTGCTGGGCATATTCTATTTTGCCCAGGCGGTCTATGACAATGGTCTCGGGGAAGTTGAAATTTTCAGCATTGCCCAGGGTCATGACATCTATGCCAAAATCGCGTAATTTTTGACCGACCTCGGTTGCAATGCCGCCTGTGCCACAGCCATTGAGAATTTCAACGCGAATATTGTGGGAGACCTGGGGTGCTTCGGGCACGACATCGGGTGCCGTTTGCGGTTCCCAAAAGGCTTTTGTCGCAAAGACCAGTCCGGCGATGAGCAGGCCGCCGATAATCCATAGCCAGCGTTTCATGTTTGCCAATATAACAATAAAAAAAACAATATAAAGAGAAAAAAAAAGAGGCACCAGCCTTACGCGCTGGCGCCCCTATCTGTTCAGGTCAGTCCTTTAATAGCGTCTGTACCTGTCGTTGTAATAATAGGGATAGCCATAGCCATTGAAGGTGCTGAATCCAACTTCGATGCGAATATTGGGCTTGGGCTGATACAAGAGACTGACATTGGGAACGACGACTTGAACGCCACCCGATGAGGTCGAACCGTAGCGCGTATTACCCGACATTTGATTGACCAGACCAACTTGCGCTCTGACGATGAGCGGTTTGGATATCTGGTAGGTGATGTCGTTGAGATAATACTGGTTCAGGCCACCACCATATCCCGAACTGTAACTGACCCCAATGGTGTGGTTAAATTTGAGCTTTTTCAGGTCGAACAAACCGCTGGTGGGTTTAAACGCGTTCACGAGGTTTTCACCTGCGCGCGGAATTTTGTTTTGCGGCTGAATGCCAATTTCTGCCCGTGCCTGCGTCGCGATCAAGGCTATAACTGCAAGTGTGCAAATCCATCTGTACATGTGTAAAACCCCCTTTCCGTTATAAACAGGATACAGAATCTGAGATGAGATGTCAAGTGCTCTGTTTTCTTAGACACCTGAGTATATCTGTGTGTTCCACAATAGAAATTGCGCTTGTAAGAGAGGGATGGCTATACTTATGTGTGTTCTACGCGGAAGACATTCGAAAGGAAATGAAAAATGAAATTTCAACGCATCACTATTTCTGCCGATCAAATGGGGGGATTGCCCTGTATAAGAGGTCTTCGTATCCCCGTTTCTGTCATTGTTGATCTCGTCGCTGCAAACACACCTGATGAGGAGATCTTGAGACTCTATCCCGACCTTGAATCCGAAGACATACGCGAAGCACTCGCTAACTGATGAGATCAATTTTCTATACTTATGAGACATAAAAATACCCCCTATTGTTGTTATTCAATAGGGGGTATTATACTAAATTAATGTGATTAAATTAAACAAAATCAATAATTTATAAAATATAAAGCTTAAATCTTATGGATCGCAAATGGAACGTTCTTTGTAATTAGGGGGCTCTCGGAAACCGCCCATAGCAACCTTACAAATCGGGAGAGACCCATCATCTTGAAGTATTCTAATCCTCTCTAAACAGAGGTCTTTAGAAGTATTGTCATATGGAGAAATCTTTAGAGGTCCTCCAGATCTATGTAAGATCCAATACCACTTATCCATGTAATCATAGAAGTATATCGCTATAAATTCCAGCATCTCTAACCTCCTTATCTAAGGAAGCCACTTAATGAGTGTGACAATAACAGCAAGACCTCCAAATATCACTGTGAGCATCCATTTAGCGGAAATATCCATACGACTTGTTAGCTCACTTCGCATCTCCTTTATATCTTCTCGAATGCCTGAAACTTGCTCCTTGATAATCTCAACATTGATTTCTACATCTCTTTCCAATTTAGTTAGTCGGTGTTCTACCTCTTGGTCATTCATTTGTTGCTCTCCTCGATGTGAAAAAGGTGCTGACTTATATAAGGTATCAAAACCATTATACACTGTCAACACCTCTAACACCTTTAACCTATCTGACCGATAAAGGTTACTTAAGGAAGTAACTCTCGTTGCTCGGCGTCAGATAAGGCGTTTATCCAGGTCCATGCAGGATAGAATCATCTCCTGACTGTACGATTTAGCTGATGATCCACGTCCATCGGGTGTTGTCAAAGTGAAAGGTCGCCGCAGGAGCGATGAATATCGAATACGAGTGGGGAATTATCACGTGATCTACCAGATTAACGACGATATACTGGTTGTGCTGATGTTGGCGGGCAGCGCGGACAGCAAATGCGTTGTGTACATCTTCTGGCACGTCTTCTATAGTGATTTGTACTGGCATAAGATTTATCCTCAATGAAGTATGATTATTTCGCCTTGTCCATCAATTTAGCAAACTCATCGAAGAGATAATCGGCATCGTGCGGGCCAGCGGAGGCTTCGGGATGGTATTGGACGGAGAAGGCGGGCAGTTCGCGGTGGCGCAGGCCCTCGAGGGTGTTGTCATTGAGGTTGATGTGGGTGAGTGCTACGACTCCCTGATCGAGAGTGTTGAGATCGACACAGAAACCGTGATTTTGCGCGGTGATTTCGACTTTGCCCGTGCTGGCGTGTTGTACGGGCTGGTTGGCGCCCCTGTGACCAAATTTGAGTTTGTACGTTTTTCCACCCAGTGCCAGGCCGAGAAGCTGATGCCCCAGGCATATTCCAAATGTGGGGCGTTCGCGGATCAATTTGCGGATGTTTTTGACCGCATAACTCACGGGTTCTGGATCGCCCGGGCCGTTGGATAAAAATATGCCATCGGGGTCGATTTCGAGGAGTTGCTCTGCGGGTGTGTCGGCGGGAAAAACAGTTACATCGCAGCCGCGGTCAACGAGGTAGCGCAAGATGTTGTGTTTGATGCCAAAGTCGTAAGCCGCCACGCGGTATCTGGTGTTTTGTCGCAGGTGTCTGGTCTGACCGGTTTTGAGATCGCAAAGGCCCTCGGCCCAGTGGTAGGGTTCTGTGCAGGTGACGTTTTGCACGAGGTCGCGGCCAATCAGACCGGGGAAGGCGCGCGCTTTTTGAACGAGGCTATCGGTGTCGAGATCGGTGGTTGCCAGTACGCCTTTCATCGCGCCTTGACGGCGGATGTGCCGCACGAGGGCGCGGGTGTCAATGTCCTCAATACCGGGTATGTCGTGTTCTTTTAGAAAGTCGCCGAGGGCAATGGTCGATCGCCAATTGCTGGGATATGGACAGTATTCTTTGACCACAAAGCCAGAGACCTGGGGTTTTTGCGACTCGAAGTCGGATGGGTTGATGCCGTAGTTGCCAATGAGTGGATAGGTCATGGTTACGATCTGGCTGTTATAAGACGGATCTGTGAGGATTTCCTGATATCCCGTCATGCTGGTGTTGAAGACGACTTCTCCTTCGCATTCAATGTCTGCGCCAAAGGATTTGCCTTTGAAAATGGTGCCGTCTTCCAATGCGAGAATCGCTTCCATGAAAGTTGTTCCTTTATTGTTTGTACGTCACCCGACCACCCAGTATCGTCATTGTGGCCCGGCCTTTTAATGACCATCCGTGAAAGGGCGTGTTGCGAGATTTAGATTTGAACTGATTGGCATCTACAATCCATTTGAGATCGGGATCGATGACTGTGATGTCGGCGGGTTTGCCGAGGGAGAGGCTGCCGCCTTCGATGCCGAGGATGCGCGCGGGTTCTATGGTGAGTTTGGCAATTGTATCTGAGAGGGGGAGCAGGTTGGTGTGGACGAGTTTGGTGAAGATGACACCGACCGCGGTTTCGAGGCCGAGTATGCCATTGGGTGCGCTGGTAAATGCATCCAATTTTTCTTTTATCGTATGTGGCGCGTGGTCTGTGGCGAGTGCGTCAATGGTGCCGTCCTGTAAGCCCGCAATTACGGCTTCTCGATCTTCATTGGAGCGAAGAGGCGGGCTCATTTTGCCCGCCGTGCCGAGTACGCGCACGTCTTCATCGGTCAATGCGATGTGATGGGGCGAGGCTTCGCAGGTGACGGGCAGGCCCTCTGCTTTGGCTTTTCGCACGAGTTCGGCAGCGCGTTTGACGCTGAGGTGCAAGATGTGGAGACGCCCCCGAGTTTGGCGCACGAGTTCGATGTCGCGTGCGTTCATGGCGGCTTCGCCTTCGGCGGGCATGCCTTTGAGGCCGAGTTCGCGGGAGACAGCGCCTTCGTGCATGTGCCCTCCGCGCGTGAGTTCAAAGACTTCGGAGTGGGGGTAAACCGCAAAATCGTTGGCGGCGGCGCGCGCCAAAAGTTGACGCATCAAGGCTTCGGATTCAATGGGGAGGCCGTCGTCGGAAAATCCAATAGCACCCGCTTTGAGCAGGGCATCGGTATCGGTGAGTTTTTCGCCCTGCATTTTTTCGGTTGCACAGGCAATGGGATACACGCGGGCATCTGCCGATTTTGCCTGTTGGACGATGTATTGCACAATTTCCGGGCTGTCCATCGGCGGTTCTGTATTGGGCAAACAGGCCACAGATGTGAAGCCTCCGGCAGCAGCGGCTTCACATCCGGTTTTGATGGTTTCTTTTTCTGGAAAACCCGGATCGCGCAGGTGGACGTGCATATCGATGAGGCCAGGTACGACGATTTTGCCTGAGACATCGACGGCTTCGGCACTCGTGGCGATATGCGGTTCAATACGCGCGATGCGACCGCGCTGGATGAGCAGATCGGCTATTTCATCGCGGTTGTTGGCCGGGTCGAGGATGCGACCGTTTTTGAGCAGGATATCGGGCATTGAAAGGGTTGTGAATATCCTCTCTTAATCTGCGAAAACGGATTCGGGTACGCGGTCGCCATAGGCCTCGATGGGCGGTAGATTGCCGTCGGCTTCGGTTTCGAGGGGGCGCAGCCCGGTGAGGATTTCGAGGTCGTCGCGGATGTCGGCTTGCGCCAGATAGGCTTCAGAGGCTTCGACTTCACCCAGGTCGAGCGTGTTGGGAATCCAGAGTACGCGGGCGTCTTCTGGCGCGATGAGGCCAACGGATTCGAGGGCGATGTCGAGGACTTCGGCGTCTGTGTCGCAGTGCAGCGGGACCGCCCCTGCTGAAACGTGTTGCCCGGTGATGACGTTGGTATAGGTGGCGTGATAGTCGATTTTATCGACGAGACGCCGGGTGGTAAATTCGGCCATGCCGATGCCGGTGGCGTTGCCGTGCGTGGCTTCGGTGAGGTCGCGCACAAAGATGCGCAAGACGCGCGGGGTTTCGTCGCCCATTGCGCGGCGGTCATTGCGTTTGCGCCCGATGACGTTGGTGTCCATGCCCGAGCCAGAGATGTTTTTGCCCATTTCGTCGATGATGAGGAGATCGACATCGTCGAAGGGAAGCGAAGGACACCACTCTTTGGATTTGGCTTGAAGTACTTTTTCGCGTTCTTCAAAGTCTGCTGCGGGAATGGCTTCGATGCGTGCGGTTTCGTCATAGCCATTTTCAAGGGTGGCTACGCCAAAGGTGATGGGCATTTCCTCGCGTACGACTTTGCCGACTAAGCGCACGATTTTGTCAAAGGAGTGGTGGATGATGGCGCGGTGATACACCGAGGCGCCTTTGTGTTTGCCCAGACCAATGAGCATCATTTTCATCAGTCCGCTTTCAATTTCACCGGCAAATCCCGTATGTGGTTTGACGCGGTTGACCACAATGACGTGATCGGCTTCGGATGCGTGTTTGTCAAAGTAGATGGGCATGCCAAAATCCGATACGCCGATCTGGACGACGTCCATTGACGATTTGATCGGGCAGCCCATTGTGCCTTCTGTGATGCCGTATCCGGCCAGGACCTGGGTTTGTCCCTCGGCTGTGCCTCCGCCGTGCGATCCCATTGCGGGTACGATATAGGGATCGGCACCAATGGCTTTCATTTCTTTGACGATGGTTTTGATGATGGTGTCGATGTTGGCGACGCCGCGGCTGCCTGCGGTTATGGCGACGGTTTGACCGGGTTTGATCACAGAACTGGGGTTGATTTTTGCGATTTCATCGCGCACAGTACCGGCGATGTCATCGACGCGAGGGGCGTCGAAGTGCTGGCGAATGCGGAACATTTGCGGGTAAGTCGGCATGGTTTATCCTCCTGTTGTGATTTTCTATCACATGGATTCTTCGTAAAGGGCGATCACGTCTTTTATCGTTGTTTTGCGGGGGTTGACCTGAATATTGCCGCTTTTCATCGCGTCTTCGGCCATGACAGGGATACCTTCGGCTTTTGCACCGGCTTCGCCCAATGTGGCGGGAATGCCCACGTCGTCGGATAGATTTTGTACGGCTTCAACGGCGAGAACAGATGCGTCAACAGTGCTCAATCCATCGCCATCTTCGCCCATGGCGATGGCGATGTTGGCAAATTTTTCCGGGCAGGCATAGCGGTTGTAAGTCATGATGCGGGTGAGCAAGATCGAGTTGGCAATGCCGTGTGGCACGCCGTAGTGACCGCCAACCGGATGTGACATGGCGTGTACGTTTCCCAAACGCGTTTGTGAGAATGCGAACCCGGCCATGGTGCTGGCGATGATCATGTTTTGCGTGGCTTCGTGGTTGTGGTCGCTGTACGCGGCTTGCCGCAAATTTTGCGAGATGAGGCGAATAGCGTGCAGGGCCATGCCTTCGGAGATGGGGTTGGACATCAGCGACACATAAGATTCAATGGCGTGTGTCAATGCATCCATACCAGTAGCAGCGGCAATGGGCAGCGGCAATGCGACGGCCATATCGGCATCGAGAATGCCCACATCGGGAATGACATGGGGACCTGCGACGGTGCCTTTGAAGTGGTTGTCGTCGGTTATGACGGCAAAGGGTGTGACTTCGCTGGCTGTGCCATAGGTGGTAGGGACGCACAGGAGAAAGGGGATGGGACCGGGAACGGGTTTTTCGCCGATAAAATAATCGGTGATTTTTCCTCCGTGATTGACGAGTACGCCCGAGGTTTTTGCCACGTCCATCGAGGATCCCCCGCCAATGGCGAGCAGGAAATCGCAATTTTCCGACTGGTATTGCGCGGCACAGGCTTCGACATTGAGAATGGGCGGGTTGGGTTCAACGCCGTCGTAGATGCTGTAGGCGATGTGCGATTTGTCGAGTATTTCTGTAACGCGCGCGACAACGCCAGCCTGGACGAGGCCCCTGTCTGTGACGATTTGTGCCTTTTGTACTTGCTGTTCGTTCACAATCTGGGGGATGTTGCCAATAGTCCCTCGCCCCATGATGAGGCGCGTGGGACCGTAATAAGCAAAGTGATCTTGAAACGCCACGAGCAAACTCCTCTGCGATTTTTATTTCTGCGACAGTAGCTAAAAAAAGAAAATGGTTTTTGATGGTGTTGTCAATAGAGATAAAAATGCACTTAAGGGCCTTAGAACGATGTGCCGAGGCGGACGTAGTAGCCGACGCCTTCTGGATCGGTGAATCGGTATGCCACGCCGAGGCGGTAGCGGATTGCCGAATAGAGGACGTAATAGTCGATGATAATCTCGGTGCCAGCCGAGAGGAGTGGGCGAGATTGCGATGTGTCGCGTCCATAGGTGTTGGCGGCGTCGGCGAAGAATGTCCAGAAGACGCGGTTGTAATGTATCGGCCACGCCCGCAGGCCGCGGTTCTCCAATGCGAGGGGGGCGCGGTATTCCAGCGATGCGGACCAGGCATGCCGCCCTGAACGCGTCGATGTGTCGTATCCTCGCACTGGAAAAGTGATCGATTCAGCGCCGCCGATGTCGAAGTAATCATTATCACTGCCCGGTCCCCGAGATACGCCAGCACTCGTGCGAAGTGCCAGGACGGGTGCTGCAAATTGGCGGCCCGGAAACCAGTGTGGTAGTCGCGCATAGGTCCTGATAGTGCCTCTGATGTCATCTGCCGAGCGGTCGTTTGAGGTAGGAGAGAGGTCGTGGCGTCGTCTGATGCGGACGGAGAACGATGTGCCGGTCGCCTGTCCCATCTGAAAGGCGGATGAGCGCGCATTAGTGGCAGAGACACGCACCGATAGTTCGCCCAGGGTGCTGCGCGGATCGTCGAGTTGGAATCGATCCGTTTTTCGCAACGCGGAGTCCAGTACTTCTCGGTCCTCTCGCACGAGTCCTCCTGAGACTGTGAATGAGACACTGCTCCGCGCCTTTGGCTTTACCATCGTCATTGATCCTGAGGCTCTGCGTTCCCGCTCGAGGACGAAGAAGGTTTCGATTGGGGCATCGGTGCTCTCCTGGTATAATCTGGCGCCGTCTTCGTCCCAGTCCTGCGATAGGGATAACCCGAGCGAGGGATTCCCCAGTCCGTAGTAGCGGTAGGACAAATCGCCTGCTGCTCTTTCGTCAGAATACGATCTAACTGGCAGGAAGATGCGAGCACCAACGGTGTATGAGTGGCGGCGTACGAGGTCGATCCCGGAGGTGCGAGCGCCGATGGATGTGCCGAGTACTTTAGTGCGACGTATCGTCGTTTCTCCCTTGCGGTGAGCGGGTACTGAGACGGGGTGATTCCATATGGGTTCCCAGTAGTAGGGGCGCAGGGTCGCAAGCGGCGAGTAGGCGCGTACCCGTCCTTTTGCGCGTCCGCGTGGTCTGTTGGCGACCTCGGCAGTGGTGTGTGTCGAGTCAGCACGAGGCGCGGGTGGTGCAGCAATGGGTTTGAATGGAATCCGTTCAATCTCCCAGCCATCGACGTGGTAAGCCGAGAAGTAGAGCCAGCGGCCAGACGGATCGACGCTGGGATACGCCGCTCCTGTGCGGAGATTGGTCAGCATGACGGGGGGCGCGATTTGTCCGTTATCGACTTTTGCCGCGAGTACATTTGGGATGCCGCTGCGGTCAGATGCCCAGACCAGCCACTGCCCGTTGGCACTCCATGAGGGGGCGAAGTCGAGGGCGCGGTCGCGGGTTACTTCACATACGAGGTTGCCGTGTGCATCGAGGAGGACGATGTCGTGTAGTCCCTTTGTCCAGCGGGTCGCTGCAATCCAGCGGCCATCGGGTGAGATTGCCAGATGCGCCCAGTGGATGTCTGGGTCAGAGGGGACCAGCATTTCGATGGCACCGCTGCTGAGATTGATCCGCGCCAGCCCGCTGGTTCCCCCTCCTTCGACGACTGCGACTGCCCAGCCTGCAGGACTGGCCGATGGGGCGGTTAAGCGGGCGCGCGTTGTTATGCGTCGTACATCACTGCCCGGCGTTACGCGGTAGAGATCTCTAAATCTGCGGTAACGACCGGCAAATTCATATTGCGCGAAGACGATGTCTCCATTGGGGGTGAAGGCAAATGTGGTGCTGCCGTTGGTCAGGGCTACGGTCGATTCATTACTGCCATCTAATCTGGTTGATACCAGTTTGGCATCTGACCGTCCATCTGATCGGATGTAGTACAGTGTTTTGCCATCGGGCGATACTTTTGGGTGGTATGCATAGCGGGCACCGCGGGTTATCGCCTGTGGCTCGGTGATTGCACCGAATCTGGCGAGGTGGGTGTCCAGTTTTGCCGCCGCCACTCGTTGTGTATCTGCCCACGCTTTCCACTCGCTCGTCAAGGTGGTGCCAAAGGTGCTGCGACCAGCGGCATCAAGGCGGTAGGGTATCCACTGTTTTTCCACTGCTTCGACGAAGGCGATCATGCGGTCGCGTCCGTATTTTTGTATCAGGTGTTCGAAGAAGAGCGATCCGTAAGCATAAGCACGGGTGCCTCCCGGCCACTGGGGCGAGTTGCCACCCGCTTGGTCGATGGACTCGAACCGCCCTTCGAGAGCCGCTGTTCGCAGTACCATTTTGTGGAATGTTCCAAGAGTGCGTCCGGTGCCAGTCAGTGCGGATTCGTACCAGACGGCGATTCCTTCGCGTACCCATCGCGGGGTGGCACCTGCGGGGAATGATAAGAAGGGTATCGGTACTCTTCCAAAAGGCTTGTGCAACAAACTATAGCGGCTCGGACGGTCAATGTGGAAGATGTGCGTCAGTTCGTGTACGATGACGTTTTCCAGCCGATCGTTGTAATAAGCACGTCCGAAAGAGTCGATCGGTGGGCGGGCGTAGATGGTAATCCGGTTCGAAGGCCATACACCCGCGAAGCCATTCGAGGTGTCGATGTGATCGGTTAGTACGAGGTCGATTATCCCACGTGGTCCGGCGATGAATTGTTCGGTTAGCCGGGCATGCGCCCATTCTGCGCGCTCCGCTGCCCTGCGTCCCAGGTCTTCGAGATGCGCGGGAAATGTGACGCGGAAGTGTTCTGTATCGAGCGTGCGCCACGATTCGTCCGGCGCAATGCGTTGCGCCGATGCAGACGCTGTGTAGATGGCGATGACGGTGAGTAGCACTTTTAACCCTACACCCATCCTCAATCTCTCATTTGAGTATTAAAAATTGTGGAAACCGTGTCCCGAGCCGGGGAACCAGATGAGGTCTATGACCATTCCGACGCCAATGCCGGTGCAGTAGCCAATTACTGTGCCGTAGAAGAAGGGTTTTGCGCGTTCATAGAGGCGGGGACCGCCAAAATGGACGATGAGGAGTTTGGCCGCCCAGACCATGAGGATGCTCAGGGCGTAATAGCGCGGTCCCGTTGTGTATTGAAATGCGAGGCCGAGGGGATGCAGCGGCCAGCGGGGGAACCATGTGCGCAGGCCCGCCAATAATGCGGCTATGCCCGCTCCGAGGAGCCAGATGCTGAGTTTTTGCAGGTCGAAAGATGTTTTTTCGGTTTCACCCAACGCGCGCCCAATTCCACCAAAAATACCCAGCGGACCTTCCCAGAGTGTCCAGGAACGCAGGAAGAGCGCGGAGTCGCGATAACAATAGTAGATGATGGTGGCGGCACAGACAAAGAAGCCCATGGTGAATGCGAGAAAGACGACGCCACTCGTCCAGTGTTTGCCACGTTCTGCAGGTACATCGTCCATGGCTTTGAAGTGGTGGGGCAATACCTGCATGGTTTGAATGCGCCCGCCGCCGTAGAATACGCCGCTGTTGACGAGGTGCATTGCGGTCATTTCGCGGGTCGATAAGGTGGCTGTGCCGAGGATCGCGTTGACAAAACCCGATCCTTTGATCCACACGGGGAAGAGATATCCAAATCCGCTGGCGGCAATGAATTTGGAGGTTGCAAAATACGCGATGAACATCAGCAACAGATGGACAATTGCAAGGGAGAGCGACATGCCCAGGGATATGAAAAAGCTACAGAGGTATAACACGGAAATGATCAGGCCGACAACGGCGAAGCGGTAAGAGATGGGGCCATCTCCGCGTTCGCCGCTTAAGGCGGTTTTTGCGACATGTATCAGATGTCGTCGCGCGATCCATACAGACCAGACGACGAGAACGGTCATTGCGCCATGGCTTTCGAGGTTGACGATTTCTCCGCCTTTGGCAACTTGTCCTTCTAACCCGACTGTGAAACCCGTTCGGTTGATGACGCCCATCTTGACCACGGCGAGAAGGCCAAAGAACCAGAAACTGAACAGGAGGTCCAGGCTACACAAATATCCGAGGCCAATGACCAGAGGCAGGACGCGCAGATAGACGGGTGGAAAGCTCTGTGCAACGGTCATGGATTTGGTGTTGATACTGTCAAAGAGGGTGATGCGGGGTACGTTGGGGAACCAGAAGTTGATGATGTTCCATCCAATGATGCCCGCGGTCCAGGCAAAGCCCGCCCAGAAGATGGGATCGCGGAAAATTTTGGGCAGTGCGCGGCCTTCGCCAAAGCCCTCCATGAGGTCCATGGGGAAATTGACGAGTGGATAGGTCAAGCGCTCGGCATCTGCCCATTGGCGGTGAAAAATGGAGATGACAAAAAAACCGGCGGCCATGAAGGCGAGGACGCCAGAGAACCACCATAAGACGGAGGGCATCCAGCCTGTCCAGGGAACGTATTCGCCCGTGTGCAGGCCGAAGTAGAAGCGGTCCATGATCCAGGGCGTGGGTTCGGGAAATGCCCAGTGGGGCAGTTCATCTAAGAACAACTCTGCCCAGCGATTTTCTGGCGATGCAAAAAAATGGGGGGCGGGCAATGCGCCGATAAAGTATCCCATCCAGCCGACGCCGGGCATCATGCCCACGATCCACATGGTGGCAAAGATGACCATCATTTCATGGCGCGAGAGTACAGATTTGGGCGCGATCCGGGCGATGATCATGTTGATCACGACCCAGATGAGGAATCCCATGATGAGGGCGACGGGAAAACTGGATTTGACCATCGATCCCGCGTGGAGTACGATTTCGAGGACATTTTGAGAATAGGCCATCAGGCCGGCGGTGAGCAGGCCCAGGAGGATGGATCGGCCGGTGATACGCGGGGATTCGGTCGGTTGGATTTGGGGATCGGGTTGCGATATAGCCATCATACACTCCAAGGGCTAAGTGAATTCAGGCCATCATTCTCCTGATTCCTTCACGAAAGGCTTGGAAACTCGGCGACTGATTCAATTCCACATTGAACTGTGGACATATCTCTTTTGCCCAGATTCTCTTCTGTTCGAGGATTCTGACAGATCTCTTCCCGTGCTGCCCCAATGCCGCCAAACCACCAGGATAGATCGCATCAGCAAGCTGTTCCCATGTACCGCACTGAGAATCCTGGACATACGCTTCCAATACCTGCTGCTTTGCATTGGGGTAAGCGCGTTTGATTGCCTGATGGTCGCCAAAAAACCAGGCTTCCAATTCCTCAATGGCTATGCGAAAAAGCACCTTTGGTTTTTGGTGACAATAATCCAGAAGGCCAATCAATTCATTCTTAAAATTTACACAGTCAGGTCTATCATCAAAATCAACCAATACAACGACGACAACATCATCTCGTTCTTCTTCACCATACGCACGGAGTTTGGATGGCAGGTTATGCAAGAGCGTCTGGTCCCGTGTGTCGGGTCGGGTGGCGGGATTATCTGGGATTTGACCGATTCCTCGATGTTTGTGAATTTTCCAGGTGTGTGGATGTCCATAATCGCCAATTATCTTTTTCATCAAAATTGATAGAGCTGTTAGCTCGGCTTGCCCTTCGACAAGAATCTCGAAATGCATCCCTTACCCCACATCCAAATCATCATCTAAATAATCGCTGTACCACAAAGCTCCAAGTGGTTGTCCTGTATTGACCATATTTTGCACAAACTGAATTTCGCTGGCTCTTTGTACAGCAGAAAACCCATCGTTTCCCTTTTTCAACACCCAGACTTCATGGGGTTCCAAAGCGTCAACAAAATAGGGCTGATGCGTGGTGATAAATATCTGCGAAGCTCCTTTCTTACCCGTAGCATGCTCGCGAAATTCTCTCGCTAGTGTTTCAAGCAGTTTGTGGTAGAGACCATTTTCCGGTTCTTCAATGCAGATGAACGGTGCAGGTTCAGGATCGTTCAGCAACAAAAGATAACAGAACATCTTAAGTGTGCCATCTGACATTTGTTGTTGCGTAAATGGTTTGGCAAAGCCCTTATCATTAAAAAGAAGATAGAGATTATTGGTTACTGTGTCCCGATAGGGTTCGATGGTGCCAATACCAGGTATTTTTTCCGAAATTTCATTGAGAATGCGTTTAAAAATAATAGGATGGTTTCGCTCCATGTATTGCACAACATTGCCAATATTGTCGCCGTGAAGATTCAAGTGTTTTTGAACGCCTGCTTGCGAAATTTGTCTTGCGGCATCAGGTGTGAAATAGCTGAGATACCAACTTTGAATGAAATCCTTGAATTTTTTGATTCGAGGATTTTCTTTAATATGTTCGGCAAGTGTCACGATTCCTAGCTTGTGCGGATCAAGCACTTCCTCACGTTTGGCGAAGTCGTCGCCCTCTAATGAGTCATCACCGATCCATACACTGCCTTTTCCATTCTCTAAGTGGAGAAAGGACAATGGTCGCCCCCTAGATTGATTTTTTCGTCGTTGCCTCAACCTTTCTGATACGACAACTGGCAAACTATCTTTTGGGTTCTTCCCAATGGACACTTCATACGTTATAGGGCGATCATTCTTTGATTCGCGATAATAAATCGTAAACGAAATCGGCTCATTGATATCTGCTGAAACAAGCTTATCAAACCCGCCGCGTGTCCGCGCATTACAAGCTGTTTCCAAGTCCGTTTCCATGCAATCGGCAAGAAAGCCGAAAGCATCAAAAATAGAACTTTTGCCAACTCCGTTTTTTCCAATAACCACTGTCAATGGAGTCAGAATTTCTGCATCACGCAATGTTGGATCTGTACCAATACGTCCCATAGAGATATCGCGTAATGATCGGTAGTTTTGCATTCTGAAACCTTCAATAAGTGCCATTATTCCTCTCCCATTCTTGTTACTTCTTAGTCTTTTTGGGTTGGTTTGGAATGCGCGTAATATACGATGCTCAAACAGAGGTGTCAAATGCCTGATGTTGTATTTGTCAATTTGTGATATTGGGGTTATTATGGGAGGGACTGGGGGTTAGGGACTGGGGGCTGGTTGGTCGTCTTACGTCTCACATTTTACGTCTCACCTTAATCTTATGCCACGTAAAGATATTCGAACCATTTCGATTTTTTGTTCGAAATGTAGAACACTGCTGTACAAATACCGCAAAGGTGGACGAGGCGGGTTGGTGAAGTGCATGGTGGAACGGATTGCCGAAGACCATACCCGGGGCGATATGAAATGCCCAAAATGCGGGCAGGCGTTTGCGAGGTTTGCGATGTATGGCGGGCAGGCCGCGCACAAAATTATACAGGGAAAGGTTTTTATCAGGGGAATGAGTAGGCGGTAATAAAAAAGGAGCGAGAACAAGATGGCTAAATTTGTCGCAAATTACGATGAAGATAAGGTGCCGGATTACACGTTGCCCGATCCGTTGATTTTTGAAGATGGGACAGAGGTCGAAAACGCGGCTATGTGGGAAAGACGGCGGGCAGAGATTTTGTCTTTGTTTGAATCTCAGGTATATGGCAAGATGCCCGGTGCTGCGGCGGGTATGCATTTTGAAACGCGGTTTTTGAATGGGGATGCGTTGGATGGGATTTGCAAGGAAGTCAGCGTTTACTTTTCCTCTGAGGTGGAGCCGCGGATGGATATTTTAATTTTTTTGCCAAAAGACGCCGATGGACCCGTGCCGTTGTTTGTGGGGTTGAATTTTGGAGGGAATCATACCGTTCATCCCGATCCCGAAATCGCGTTGTCCGAGCAGTGGATGCGCTCGAAGACGGAGGGGGTTTTGGATCATCGGGCGACGGACGCTGCGCGCGGTAAGGCTGCAAACAGGTGGCCTGTGGAGAGGATTTTGGCAAGGGGCTACGGTTTGGCTACGATTTATTGCGGGGATCTGGATCCGGATTATGACGATGGGTTTCATAATGGCGTGCATCCGCTTTTTGATAGGCGAAATACTGGGGATGACTGGGGGGCTATTGGTGCGTGGGCGTGGGGATTGAGCAGGGCGATGGATTATTTTGAGTGCGATGAGGCGATTGATCACGCGCGGGTTGCGGTGATGGGGCATTCGCGATTGGGCAAAACGGCGTTGTGGGCCGGTGCGCAAGACGAGCGGTTTGCCCTTGTGATTTCAAATAATTCGGGTTGTGGGGGTGCCGCGCTTTCCCGCCGCCGATATGGGGAAACTGTGGGGCGGATTAATACCAGTTTTCCTCACTGGTTTTGCGACAATTTTAAGCGGTATAATGAGCGCGAGGACGATTTGCCCGTCGATCAGCATTTGCTCATTGCTCTAATGGCGCCTCGTCCGGTTTATGTTGCCAGTGCCGAAGAAGACCGCTGGGCGGATCCAAGGGGGGAGTTTTTGGGCGCGAAACACGCGGATGCGGTTTATCGTTTGTTGGGAACAGACGGTCTGGATGCCGAAAATATGCCGCGTGTTCACGAGCCTGTTACAAGTCGAATTGGGTATCATATTCGCGCAGGTGGGCACGCAGTGATGGATTACGACTGGGATCGGTATATGGATTTTGCCGATAAACACTGGCAATGAAGTTCGACTTAAAGGAGAAAGATAGCTATGGCAACTCAAACAGAACGATCTTACGCGCTTAAAGCGGTGCCGGGATTTTATTCGACGTATTCGGGCATTCAGATTGCAGCGCAGACGTCGGATAGTGCGAGCGATGAAGATTTGCAGTTTATGCAGCAACTCGGCGTGGAGTGGATGATGGTCGGCGTCAATGACCAGGAGAACCAGAATGCCGATTATTACAAGGCGTTGAAAGACAGGTTTGCAAAATACGATTTGCAGATTTATCGCATTGCGAATCGCAGTGTACACAATATGCCCGAAGTGACCCTGAATTTGCCGGGACGCGATGAGAAGGTTGAGGAATTTATTACTTTTATTCGGAATCTGGGCGAGGCGGGTATTCCGTACAATACGTATGCACACATGGGCAATGGGATCTGGAGTTCGGGGCGCACAACGCGGCGCGGGGGAATGGATGCGCGGACGCTCGATATCGAGAATGCCACAGGGCATTGGGACGGTCAAATTTTTGAAGGCAAATTGACACACGGGCGGGTGTATAGCGAGGATGAGCTTTGGGAAAATTACGAGTATATGATCCGCAAGGTCGCGCCCGTTGCCGAAGAATCGGGTGTTTATATCGGTATTCATCCCGATGATCCCCCCGTGTATTCTCTGGGCGGGATTCCGCGTTGTATGTTTGGCAATTTTAAGGGGTACAAGCAGGCGATGGATATTGCGGATAGTCCAAATATCGGGGTTTGTTTGTGCGTGGGGTGCTGGCTCGAAGGGGGTAAAGAGGGCATGGGCGTGGATGTGATTGAAGCTATTCACTATTTTGCCAGCCGCAAGAAGTTGTTTAAGGTGCATTTTCGCAATGTTTCAAATCCGATGCCAGAGCCGTGGGCAGAGACTTTGATGGACGATGGGTACCAGGATATGCATGCGGTGATGAAAGCTCTGCGAGAGGTGGAATTTGACGGGGCGATTATTCCCGATCATATCCCGCAGATTCTGGGAGGGCATCGCGCGGGGGTGGCGTATTCGATTGCCTATATGCGCGCGCTGGTTCAGGCAGTGAACAACGAAGCGGGTTGATAGGGATAAATTACGGACCCTGTTCGCCTGTTGCAATGATGGTACCGGCGGGCAGTAAGGTGTTGAGGCGGTTTGGCAGATCGTCGCCGACCCTGTGTAGCCATGTCATGAGTTGATCCCGCAGGTCGTTTTCTGCTGTTGATATGTGGGGTTGCCCGCTCAGGTTTTTCATTTCGTGTGGGTCGGTTTGCAGGTCGTAAAATTCGTCGATGTCTTGCGGATTCCACACGTATTTGTATCGTTCGTTGCGAATGGCGCGCACTTCAAAGCTGTAACCGTTGTAGCGGTAGTAGGTGCCATGTGCGATTTGCGGCCAGTCGGATGGGCGATTTTGGGTGCCGACGAGTGGGAGAAGGTTGCGCCCTTCTCGCGGTTGGTCAGGGGATGATTCGGCGCGGATGAGGGAAAAGAGGGTTTCGCCGATGTCGAGCAATGAGACATAAGCGTCTTGGGTTGCAGGCGGTGTGTTGGGCGCGCGGATGATGAGCGGGATGCGCCAGACTTCTTCGTAAAAATAAGCCCCTTTGTCAAATCGGTTGTGCGCGCCTTCCATGTCGCCGTGGTCAGATGTGAAGACTACGGTTGTTGATTCGGCGAGGTCGAGGCGGTCTATGGCGTCGAGTATGCGCCCGATGGCTTCATCGACCATTGTGATGTGTGCGTGGGAATAGGCGATAACGGTTTTCCATTCTTCTTCGTCAAGCGGGGATGTGTCCATGCAACCCCACCAGGGTGTCGAATGGAAATAGGGGCGTCCTTCGCAGTTGTCGCTCAGGTTTGTGGGAAGTTCGACGCGCGTGCGGAGTTCTTCGGCGAGTTTGACGTATTCTTCGGGCAGGTGATGTGGAAAGTGTGGCGGTGCGGAAGATACGGTGAGAAAGAAGGGTTTGTTTTGATGGCTCTGCGCCCACGTTTCGAGAAATTTTACGCCTTTGTTTATGGTGGGAAAGGGTTGAATACTTTCTTTTGGTTGCGGTGTATTACCCCAAAATGGCGCGCGGCCTTTGATGAGGTTTTTGGTTTGGTTGGAGTAGCTGGCAACTGTTTTTGCGTAGGTGTGATCATTTGTTTGTGGGTGGTATGGCTTTGAGTGTATTTCGATATTTGGATCAAAGCCGTGTGCGCCGCGTTTTTCCGGGTTGATGTGCCCGAGGTGCCACTTTCCGTAGTAACCGACGTGATAGCCGAGGCGCACGGCTTCGTCGATCCAGGTTTTTTGGTCGAGTGGCATGGATTCCTGGAGAGAATAGCCGACGGATTGGTTGTCGTAAACGCCATTTTGATGCGGCCAGCGAGCCGTGAGCAATGTGCCCCGAGCAGGTGTGCAGAGCGGGCAAGATGTGAAAGCATTT
>JAJEAX010000389.1 GCA_022822565.1 Candidatus Latescibacterota bacterium | reverse complement strand
CGGCTCTGAGTGCGCCGTTTGGCGTATCGGTTCCACCATTGCAGTATTCCACCCACTCTGCCGCTTCCTGTGGTGTTCCATTTCCAGCGTTCACGCAAATCAGAGGCTCACAGCCTACTGCTCTGCAGAAGTCTATAAACTCGTCCGTTCCCACATGATTGGGTTCGATAATGGGCCGTATTCGGCTCTGAGTGCGCCGTTTGGCGTATCGGTTCCACCATTGCAGTATTCCACCCACTCTGCCGCTTCCTGTGGTGTTCCATTTCCAGCGTTCACGCAAATCAGAGGCTCACAGCCTACCGCCTTGCAGAAGTCTATGAACTCGTCCGTTCCTACGTGATTGGGTTCGGTAATGGGCCACGCGGGGTTTGGCAAAACGGGACGCCTTTCCAAAGGTCCAATGCCATCTCGCCAATGGTACCCCGATACAAAATTCCCTCCAGGATATCGCAGTAGCGGAAGGCGTGATTCTTTTAGCATTCGGATAACGTCCGGGTCAAAGCCAGAGATGTGATCGTCTGGAAAGAGAAATACCTGGTCGATCCACACCTGCCCGCGATTGGGAAGACTGATCCTGAATTCAACTTCCTCACCTCTTTCCAGGGAATCGGCCGGAAGTTGAAGATCGGCTGTGTAGGCGGACCAGTCGTCTGTGAGGCCGGTTACGTCGGCTTCCGCAAGCACCTGGCCAGATGACGTTTTGGCGAGCGAGATCCGGATGGATTCAGCTTGTCCTCTTGCGTAGAAGGAGACTGTGTATCCCAATGTTCTGTGGGCTGGCAAGTAGATCGATTGGCGGATTCCCGCTTCAGACCCAGGGACTGTGATTTTCTGACTCGTGCGGGAGTTGTAAGGATTAAGCCAGTCAATGAGATAGGTCGCATCTTCTGAGCCGCAGGGTAGCCATCGGTAGGCGATACCCTTTTCGTAGGCGGATCTGTGTCGCTCGATATCGGGGTCCCTCAGATGATCGGCCTCTGGCGTCCAGATCCGACTGAAGAAAGACCAGTCTGCGAAGGAGGTGTTCTCTAAGATCTGCGCCCACATTCCATTGTAGATGTTGCGACCGAGATGCTCTGTGAATTTCCCGAAAAGATTTCGATTGATGGGTTTATCCGCTTTCCGATTGCAATCAATGAATATACGAGCCTCGCCATCGGTCGGTTTGATCTGGATCAGAGGATCGGCGTTGGGCATGTATTGGTCTCCAGAATTTGGATGATGTCGGTTGCATTTGAATCCAGTAAGCTGGGCCAATATAAGACATTTTCCCGGGGATTGAAAATCTGAATGATGGCTTGCGATTTCTTTCACAGGTACTATATTGAGAGGTCATTATTTGAATACAATTGGAGGCCGACATGAATAAGCCCTCTTCTCACTCCGTCAATTTCATTTTTATTTTAAGCGATACGCATCGTTATGACGCTATGTCATTTACAAACCCTTTGAAGGATCATTTTGAAATCTATACGCCTAATATGGAGCGCATGGCGAAAGAAGGGGTTAGCTTTAAAAATTGTTATACGAATCTACCCATTTGCTCGCCCACAAGGGCGATCTATCAAACGGGTCGATGGCCCTTTCAATGGGGCGGTATTGCAAATCATATGGATTTGAATGATCGAGTAGATGAAGATAGTAATGAAAATAAAACTTTGGGATTCTTGTTTAAGAATGCGGGATATTCAACTTTTCATGTTGGGAAATGGCATCAAGGTTTGGAGAACAATGCTCAAAATGCGGGATATGATGAATCGTATATATGGTCAAATGAGAGACATGACAGCATGATGTATAGCCATAATGGCGGTGATTTTCAAGACCCGGATCCAGGCGATATTTTAGGAGATGGGAGTGATATCCCATATACAGGCGTTTCGAAATGCGATACATTTTCTTTTCCGGCTTTTCCAAATCATCCGTATAAAATAATAGGTCAAACCGATCAAGCCCTCGCTTTACTGGACAGGCATGACACGGAAGCGTCTCCTTTTTTTTTGACGCTTTGTATGCACGATCCTCATGGCCCATTTACAGGAACAGATAAGGCGCCCGAGTGGGGAGATTTTTCACACCGTTCTGACTATCCAGAGTTGTATCGCCATGATGAAAATCATCCTGCGAAAGCTTTAAAGCCCTATCAGAGCTACATAGATAATCCCGTTTATATGCCATATGACCGCATCCATAATGCGGTCAATAACTATGACTATTATAGCAGTATTACTGCGGTGGATGAGCAATTGGGACGGGTTTTAGATTGGCTCGATAACCAGCCTGAAAGCGTTCGGGATAATACCATTGTCATCTATACGTCCGACCATGGTGCTATGGGTGGTGCTCAGAATGTTGCAGGGGGGCAAAAGAGATGGCCGCATGACCCTTCATCGAGAATACCATTTCTCGTGCGCTGGCATAAGGGTATTGAAACTCCTGGGCGGGAAGCGGATGAACTCTTCTCATTCATTGATTTCTTGCCGACTTTTTGTCATTTGGTGGGATTAGACGAAATGTTGGCAGAGAAAGGTGATAAAGAGAGCCTGGAGTCTTTGAGCTACTTAAGAGCCAGTCCTGGTGTGAATCACAGTAGAAATATTATGGAAGAATCAAGTGGGCCTGATCCCGATTCTGTATTTTTATTTCATTTTTCCAATATGAACTCAGTTTCGAGTCCTTGTCCTATTCATCGAACCGTTGTGACTAAGGATTGGGTCTATAGCGTCAAGGGAAAAACACGCCTGGGAGGGAAACCGAATTGGACAGAGTGGGACGAACCGGGCGGTTGGATGTACGACCGAAACGAAGATCCGTTTCAACTGAAGAGTTTGTTTTTCAATGAAAATTTTGATGTCACTCGCACAGAGCTTCATTCTTTATTAAAAAAATGGATGAAAGTGGCAGAAATTCCATTCAGAAAAAGGTGGTTTGAGAAAACGACTCGCAAAAATATCGAAGCGTGGTCATCTGAATGCGGTATTCTCTCTGAAGACGAAGAAGCGATGAGAGCGCAGGGCCAGTCTTACGTTATGAATGTATGATGGGTAACAAGTGGGGATCCAGGATACTCCGGAAAGGATGTGTGGCGATATGAATTACGACTACATCATAATTGGCGCAGGGTCGGCAGGGTGTGCTGTTGCGGGGCGTTTGAGTGAAAATGGGCAGTATCGCGTTTTATTGCTGGAAGCTGGTGGACCGGATGATCGAGACGCGATTCACATTCCAGCGCGATTTCCAGATCTGTTTCATACGGATAAAGATTGGGATTATGAAACCACGCCGCAAGCCGGGTTTAATGGGCGGCGGGATTATGTGCCGCGCGGCAAAATGTATGGCGGTTCGAGTTCTATCAATGCGATGGTCTATCAGCGAGGTCATCCGAGCGATTACGACCAGTGGGCTGCGATGGGGAATGACGGCTGGGCGTATGTTGATGTATTGCCCTATTTCAAGAAGATGCAGCACCAGACGCGGGGAGGCTCTGAACATCACGGGATAGAAGGTCCGATTCACGTGTCAGATCCTCGGGATCCAAATCCACTGAGTGTGGCGTTTGTCGAAGCGGCTCAGCAGGTGGGATTCTGTTTGAATCGAGACTTCAATGACGGGGATCAGGAAGGGTTCGGCCTGTATCAGGTCACACAGAAAGAAGGCCAGAGGTGCAGCGCAGCAGTGGGGTATTTGCATCCGGCATTGGAACGAGACAACTTCACCGCAATTCCATACGCCCACGTTACACATCTTGAATTTGATGGCAACAGGTGTGTTGGTGTTCATTATGTGAGCGAAGGGCAGGCGCAGGAGGTTGAGGCTGGTAGAGAAGTGGTACTTTGTGGCGGGGCAATCAATTCGCCTCAGTTGTTGATGCTGTCGGGCATTGGTCCGACAGAACATCTCAACGCGCTGGGTATTCCGGTTGTTAAGGCATTGCCGGGTGTGGGGCAAAATTTGATGGAGCACGTTCAGGTAGGGATTGCGTATGCCTGTACTGAGGAGATTACGCAGGCTGGCAAAGACAATCCTGAGCAAGCGATCAGATATCAGAACGAAAGAATGGGATTGCTCACTTCCAATTTGGGAGAAGCTGGCGGGTTTGTGAAATTGTCTGCCGATGCGTCTGCTCCAGAATTACAATTTCATTTTGGACCTGATTGGTTTGTTTTGCACGGGTTTCAAGAGATGGAAGGACATGGATTCACCATTCTACCGGGGCTGGTGGGCACAAAAAGCGTGGGAGACCTTAAGCTGCGTTCGGCAGATCCGTTTGAAGCACCATTGATCAATCCCCAATTCCTGGTCGAAGAGGCCGACGTGCATGTGATGCTGGAAGGTGTTAAACTGGCACGCAAGATTATACATGCACAAGCTTTTGACCGATATCGCGGACAAGAGTTTTTGCCGGGGGATGACGTGCAGGATGATCGTGCTCTGGTTGATTTTATTCGCAATTATTCAACGAGCATTTATCATCCGGTAGGTACGTGTAAGATGGGCAACGATGATATGGCCGTGGTGAATAATCGACTTCAGGTACACGGAATTGCGGGGTTGCGCGTTGTAGATGCTTCGATTATGCCATCCATTATCAATGCAAATACCAACGCGCCCTGTATGATGATCGGGGAGAAAGCCGCAGATATGATTTTGCGTGACTAAGTTGGCGACGACTTTAGAAAGGATTGTGTATGGCAGAGAAACCCAATGTAATCGTAATTTTTACAGATGATCAGGGATATGGTGACGCGAGTTGCTTGAATCCAGATGCGAAGTTTCAGACGCCAAATCTGGATCGGTTGGCAGCAGAAGGGATCGCTTTTACCAATGGGCATTGCTCAGATACGGTTTGCACACCTTCGCGTTATGGATTGTTGACTGGACGCTATTCCTGGCGGACGTTGAAGAAACAGGGCGTTTTTCCCGCCGAAGTGCCGTGTCTGATTACAGACGAACGCATGACGCTGGCTTCAATGTTTGGAGCAATTGGATATGATACGGCAATGGTAGGCAAGTGGCACCTGGGTATGAATTTTCCCGGCGAGGTGGGCAACCGCGATTGGAGTCAGCCTGTTACCGATATGCCGTTGGATAAGGGCTTTGATTATTTTTATGGCATACCCGCTTCGCTCAATTACGGAATTCTCGCCTGGTTTGAAGGGCGATATGCCAGAGTACCGCCGACGGTTTATACGGCTAAGAAACCGAATGACCGGCATATGGATTATCGCATCATGCCGCCGTATGAGAACACGCCAGAAGAAACGCTTGAAGCATTGGGCACAATGGGGATGGAGATTGCGCCCGATTTTATTGACAATGAGTGTTTGACGCGGTTTACCGATAAGGCGATTGCATGGATGCAGGGCAAAGAAGCAAGTGCCAAAAGTGGTAAGCCGTTTTTTTTGTACCTGCCATTTACATCGCCGCACTATCCCGTATGCCCACGTGAGGAATTTTGGAATCAGGGCGATTGTGGTGGCTATGGTGAGTTTGTGATTGAGACAGATCACCATGTGGGGCGCGTGCTGGATTATCTGGAGCAGTCGGGATTGGATGACAATACGATTGTTGTGTACACCAGTGATAATGGCCCTGAGAATTCGTGGCGTGGGCGGATTGAAGAATTTGGTCATCATAGTAATGGTATTTATCGCGGAGGTAAAAGGGATATTTACGAAGGTGGACATCGCGTGCCATTTTTTATGCGGTGGCCCAAAGGCATTCAGAATCCCGGGCGCAAATGCGATGATCTGGTAGGACTGGTCGATTTGATGGCGACTTTTGCTGAGATTGTGGGGGCGAAGTTGCCCGCTGATGCGGGCGAAGATAGCCAGAGTTTTGCGAAGATACTCAGCGATTCTGACACATCCCATGAACGATTGCCTTTGATTAACCACGGTGCTGGGGGACGGTTTGCAATTACAGAAGGCATGTGGAAGCTGGTTATGGCGCACAAGAATGAGCCGCTGGAGCTTTACGATCTCGCGCATGATCCCGGTGAGACAAAAAACGCGATTGGGGATCACCCTGAGATTGTAGCAGACCTGACCGATAAAATTACGAGCATTGTGTGCAGTGGGCGTACGACTTCTGGAGAAAACCAGGCGAATGATACCGATTACTGGGATGATTTGACGTGGATTTCATCTGAGGATTATCGGGCAAGGCAACTAAAATGAGGAACGCTCAACAAATACTGGGGCAGCGTTCCAATATTCTGATTATATGCAGCGATCAGCATCATCCGGCAATGGTGGGGTATCGGCAGTACCCATTTGTGGAGACGCCCAATCTGGATCGCCTGGGGCGCGAAGGGACACACTTTACGCGGGCGTATGCCAATTGTGCGGTGTGCGGTCCCAGTCGCATGAGTTTTATGACGGGGAAGTACGTTCACCAGATTGATAGCTGGTCAAATGGTGTGCCTCTGCCAGAGGAAGAAAAACAAAAGACCTGGGCAGCGCGGCTGGATCAAAATGGTATCGAATCGACTTGTATAGGCAAAATCGACTCCGCTGGCACTGTTGACGATCACAACCCGGGATTTACGCATTTTGACGAACCCCTCCACCGAACGGCATGGGACCCCTATCCGAGAGAAATGCCTTTTGTCACGCGCCTTCCGGGATATACGCGGCCAGCCAGTCGGCGATTTTTACTCGAAGCGGGTGGGGGAGATGTCGCAAAGATTGATGACCGGCAGGAATTGGGATTCTATGGTCACGACCGCGAGGTGACGGATAAGACATTGGCGTATTTGCGGGAAAAGGGGCAGGCGAAATCGGATTCGCCCTGGGTGCTATATGTCGGTTATTTGTATCCCCACTGGCCGTATCGCGTACCTCAGAAATATTTTGATATGTACTATCCCGATCGCGTTTTGATGCCCCACGATGCAAAGTTTCCAAATCGCGATATTCATCCCGCGATGCAGGAGTGGCAAGCCTCCAATGTCTTTGGGAAAGTGACTGAGGATATGCTGCGCCGGACGATTGCTGCTTATTATGGTATGATCACCTGTATGGATGATATGATCGGCGAGATTCTCGATGAGTTACAGGACCAGGGGCTTTATGAAAATACATACATCATCTACACATCAGATCATGGAGAATCCATGGGCGAACACGGGCTTTTTTTCAAGCACTGTTCTTATGAAGGGGCTATTGGGGTTCCCCTTGTGCTCACAGGACCGGGCATTCCCGCAGGAGGGGTCAATACCGACACGCCCGTTTCTCTGGTCGATCTCTATCCTACGATTCTGGACATGGCGGGTGTGGATTCCGAACCTGGTCTGCCTGGCGCAAGCTGGTTGCCACTTGTGAAGGGTGAACCACACAAACGGTCTGAGCGCGTTTTTGCAGAATGGCATGGTCCACAACTTCGAGGCGCGTATTACATGATTGTGCGGGGGGATTACAAATACACCTGGTATGAATTTCATCTGCCCTCGTTTTAGATTGGGTGTGGAGTCTGCATTAAAAACTGCAGCTCTGACTTATTCTGAGGCTATTCGCAACGAGCCGGGGCTTTTGGCCTATTGGCGAGTGGGGGAGACCCAGAACTCGGATGTCGGTAGAGAGACTTCGTATGTGGCTTTGGGGATTGTGCCACATCTGGATGAAGACCCACTGGGCGATGCATCTGTGGAATTCTTTTTTCAAGTTATCTCAGATGAGCAGTTGGACTACGAACCCTGTCTTATTTCGCATCAGATATCCCACGGTGAACAGACGCGATTCGCATTAGTTCTCAGGTTGCCGTGCTGAGAAGCAAGACGTGTTTTTGGGCACAAGATGGGTATTTTGGAGCCAATGAAGGTTGTGCACCAACTTCGGGTTGTTGCTTGGGGAATTGCAGTCATGTATGGCATTATGCACAGGCGCATGCGCGTCTTTTTCCCGAGATTGCGCGGAGAATGCGCGAGCAGACCTTTGCCCTGCAGCGAGAAGATGGAGGATTGCCTTTTCGCCATAGCGATCGCCATTTTGAAACACAAGGCCCGGCAATTGATGGCATGCTCGGCGATATTTTGAGTACGTATCGCGAGTATCAGTGTAGCTCAGATCAACAGTGGTTACACGCGCATTGGCCCAGCCCGCGGAGGGCGATGGATTTTGTGATTGCGCGGTGGGATTCGGATGAAGATGGTTTGTTATCAGGTTCACAACACAATACGCTTGATGGTGAACTGTCTGGATCAACATCGTGGATGGGTACGCTTTATCTGTCGGCTCTTGCGGCGTGTGAAAAGATGGCTGCATTGGAAGGTGATGCGCAGTCCGCCGACCGATATCGCAGGTTGCGCGAGAAGGGAACTAAAAACCAGAATCAGACGCTCTGGAATGGCGAATATTACGTGCAGAGCCCCGACGAGGATGCCCATGAAGACTACGGAGATGGTTGCCATATCGATCAGGTGCTGGGTGAGTGGTGGGCACCGCAGGTGAATTTGTCGGGTCACTATCCCGAGGAAAATGTCCGTTCGGCGCTGCTGTCCTTGCTGCAGTACAATTTCAAGCATCATTTTCGGACGACGACACAGCGACCGAGAAAATTTGTCGATAACGACGATGCGGCCATCATGAAAATGATTACTAGCGCCGACAATGGCAGCACCCAACTCAGCAGCGATCGCTGTGATCCCGAGCCGATGTTTATGAAATGGCTTTTTGCACAGAAACGCACGCTGTGAGTGGTTTTTTTCGCACTTGATAAAGAACAGCATGTTCATATCTCGGAATGTAAATTGAACATTTTGTAGCAAATGACGGTATGGTTTTTTTGTCATTTGATTCATAAATATTTGTAAATAAGGTATTTGTAAAATCTCCCGATTAACGGCACCGATTTTGCCTGATGTTGTGGAAACAATATCAGGGAGACGGGATATGAGTGGCTTTGTGAAAAATAGAGGTGGTATTGCGGGTGTAGCCGATGTGGATATGCCACGAGAAAAACTCGAGCGTTTGGGGCCAGAGGCATTGCGCGATGAGGAATTGCTGGCGATTTTGCTGCGAACGGGATACGAGGGGCGAAATGTGCTGGAAATTTCGCGCGGGATAATCAAGAGGTATTCTGTGAGTAAACTCGTGGAGATGGATCTGAAAAAACTCACGACAATCAAGGGAATCGGACGGGCAAAAGCCGCGGGTTTGATCGCGGGATTTGAACTGGCAAAACGAGGTCTCAATCAGGGAATAGGGATCGAGCCTTCTATTACGAGTCCGGTTGATGTTTTGGGGTTTCTGACCGATATCAAAGATCGGCGCAAAGAATATTTTGTGGCGCTTTTTCTCAATGCGCGGAACCAGGTGATTTGCCGCGAAGATGTGTCAGTTGGTTCGCTCAATGCCTCACTTGTGCATCCGCGAGAAGTGTTTGCTCCAGCCGTGGGGTCATCTGCTGCGAGTGTGATTCTGGCGCACAATCATCCCAGTGGTGATGTCACACCGAGCCGGGAAGATATTGAGCTTACGCGCCGGATGGTGCAGGCCGGTGAGATTATGGGGATTGAGGTGCTGGACCATCTGATCGTCGGTTCGGAGCGGTTCTTGAGCATGAAAGAGGCGAATGTTTTTTAGGTGGTGATATGAGTCGAATATTAACGCTGACAACAGATTTTGGCATTTCTGATGGCTATGTTGCTGCGATGAAGGGCGTGGTGCTCAACTGTATGCCAGAGGCTCGAATCGTAGATATAACACATCAAGTGCCGCCTCAAGATATTGTGGCTGGTGCGTTTGCGATGTATTGCGCGTGCCCTTTTTTTCCAGAAGGTAGCGTGCATGTTGGGGTGGTTGATCCCGGGGTGGGGAGTGATCGCCGGGGTATTGTCGTTGAGACGGAGAAATTTGTATATGTTGGGCCGGATAATGGCCTGTTTTCTCCTGTTTATGAGCGAGAAGTTGTAAGGCGCATTGTGGCGATTGAAAATACGGCGTTGATGCGCCCGCAAGTGAGTTCGACGTTTCACGGACGAGATGTATTTGTCCTGGTGGGTACGTATTTGCTCAAGGGAATACCGTGTGACGAGGTGGGACCAGAGATTGGAGACCCGGTCACATGCGATTTATGGGGTGTTGAAGAACACGCTGATGCACTCGTTGGACGGGTGGTGTGTGTTGACCATTTTGGCAATGCGATTTCAATGATTGCGCGAGCGCAAATTGATGCAAAATATCCCGATGGGGATTTTGAGATCGCGATTGGCAAGACCCGGTTTGATCGAGTATGCCAGACATATAGCGAGGTCAAAGAAGGAGAAGCGCTGGCGCTTTACGGCAGTTTGGATACGCTGGAGATCGCGGTTTGTGGAGGTAGTGCAAGCAGGACGCTTGGTATAAAGCGAGGAGATGAGATTTGTGTTTTTAGGGGTCAGGGCAGGAGGGATAGGAGTTGAGAAATGCGGTCTATTTCGATATCGGGTTGTTCTAATGGCGTTTGAGGCTTTCTGATTTTTTGTCGGCCATGGCGCATGCGTACGGTGGCCATACCCAGGTTTTTTGCCGTGGCTATTTCGTCGGTGAGTTTGTCGCCCACGCATAGAATGTGAGCATAGGGTAGGGATAGTGCTTTTGCCGCTTGCATGAGGGATGGGGTTTTATCACTGCTTTTTTGGTCGTCGTGTAGAATGAGGGTATTGTCGGCCTCGCTAAAATAATCGCACAGACCGAGAAGCCGAACTTTTTTGCGCTGGCGGTCGGGCTTTCCAGAGGTGACAAGGGCGAGCTGATAACGGCGTTGGACAAGGGCAGCAAGAGTGGGGAGTACATCGGGGAAAGGGGTAATGGCTTCCACGGTGCGGGGATTGTACGCATTGAGAGCTTGTTCTACGACATTGGGCGGGATATTGTACTGGGTGCCGAGTATGCGAATGGCCTCTGAAGACCCATGTGTTTGGGAAAGCAGCACCTGTTGCTGATAACCGGTTTCAATTGAGAGGTCGGGATGTGCTGAAGCGAGAATTTTAGCAGCTCTGCGCCGCGCGGGTTGGGTGAGTTGTCCCGTGCAATCAAAGAGGGTGTCGTCGAGGTCAAAAATAATACCTTTAACTTTTGCTATCATTCGTCCAGGCCCCAGTAATCGGGCACGCCCAAGCCGCAGAAAATGCGACAGATCGCATCGGCGACTTTGGCAGGGTCGTGGCTGATAAAATCACCCGCACCGCGCTCTATGGTATCGGGATGAAATTCTTCTAAAAAGTCTGCACGGGTCCAGGGACCGAGTGCGTCGAGCGTTTCTGAATCGCATTCAACGAGGACTTTGCCATCTTTTTTGTACTTCTTGAGCAATGGGTGCCAGTCCTGACCTTTAGATGTTTGAAATATACGGGGGTTCTGCACCAGCGTGTGATCGACGACGCCATCGCGCTGATTTTTGGGAAAATGATTGAGGATGGTTTTGAGATGGTCAGAAGCTCTAAAATCATCGGTTTGCCCGGGCTGTGTGACGATGTTGCAGACGTAGATGGTTTTGCCCTGCGTGCGTTTAATCAGTGCTTTTTGAATGTCGGGCACGAGAAGATTGGTGATGACGCTTGTGTACAGGCTGCCCGGCCCAATGACGACGACATCTGCATCGGCAATGGCTTGCAGAGCACCGCGCGGCGCTTTGATCTGATTTTGTTCCAGGCTCACTTTGCGCCCCTGGCGCACGCGGATCTCAACCTGTCCTGTTTCGGGATCTATGACGTGTTCGAGCGCGCTGTTTCTGCGATTGAGTTCGCGCAATAGTGCGTCGTTGGTGACGAGATACGCCCGATCAATTGGCGGCTTGCCGGGTTTCCTGACCATCCATTCGGTATATTGATGGTCGCCGTTTGTCAGTTTGGCGCAAATATCGACATTGTCGGTGCTGGCCGGGAAAACTGTGCCCTGTACGTGCAACATGTCGCTGGCTGTTTTTATGGCAGCATTAAAATCGCCGAGTTGCTGAGTGAGTGCAGCCACGAGAAAATTGCCAATATGGTCGTTCTTAAAAATACCGGATTCCTGTTCGCTGTTGGGAAAGCGGTGTTGGAAGACGTTGAATAGCCCTTGAGATATCTGTTCGGGATCGGCGAGTGCTGTGAGGGCGTTGCGTATGTCGCCGGGGGGCTGTACTCCCAAATTCCAGCGGATACGTCCCGAGGAAGCTCCGGTATCGGTCACGGCAACGACGGCTGTGGGATGACGGGTATAGGGACGCAGTCCGCTCAAAACAGTGGGCAGGCCGGTGCCACCGCCGATAACGGCGATTTTGAATCGTTCGGGAGTTTTGCCGATCCGCGAGAGGTGCAACAATGTGGATAGTTGGGCGAGGTACTTGATTTCGTAGTTGGGGCGGTCGCCTATCGCTGGTGTTTCTCGGGAAAATCTTCCGCGCCGCAACCAGATTGTGGTGAGGCCCTGGCGATTGCCCGCACGAATTTCATCGTGGGTGCGGTCGCCAACGACGATGAGTTGGTCGGGAGAGAGCTTGTGGCTTTCCATGAGTTCTGAAAACCAGTAAGCATGTGCAGGGGGACCTTCGTTGATGATGCGATCAAAATAAGGAGCAATGCCCAGGCGTTCAATTTTGTTGCGCTGGCGGCGCACCCTGCCCAGCGTGATCAGAAATAGTTTATAGCCCGCCTGGCGCAATTCCCGGAGGGTATGTAAGGCGTCGGGATAGGGGCGAATGTCTTCTACATCTTCGGCATTGTAAACGCGCTCCATTTCAGCTACAAGGGCTTCGACCGGCTCGGCTTCCGGGTCGGTTTTTTGTTTGTCGAGAAAACGGCGTACCTGATCGGGTTTGTCTTTGAAGACAGCTTTGGCGATATCAAAAAAAGCGAAATAATAGGGCGAGGATGAATAATAAGGACCGTGTTTGCGTTCGAGCGTATTGATGCGTTGGCGTGCATAGGCGCGGGTGGCAAAAAAACCGTTTGAAAACAGAAAGGCAGCAACGCGCTGACGCGCGGCATGTACGACGGGCGTCAGGTCAAATAGGGTTCCGTCGAGGTCGAACGCGATTGCGCGGGCATTTTCCAGGGACACGGCACATCTCCGCGGTTGAGTTGTGGGGGCAAAGGGGAAGATAAGACTTTTTAGATTAAGAAAAAAAATCAAAGTGGGGAAGAAGAAAGATTGTGCAGATAATGTGTAAAATTTGGAAGGCGGCACTCAATTTTGTTTATCCGTCGTCTTGTATGCTTTGCCAGACATCACTGCCGGATTCGCCAGGGCTGTGTGATTCGTGTTGGGATGATATCGATATTTGGGATTCGGGATTACACGAGGTGGGTTTTGAACACGAATTTGATCAGATAGTTATCTTGTATCAATTTAATGATTGTATTCGATCTTTAATTCACGCGCTCAAATACCGGGGAAAAACACTTCCTGGACAGATAGTTGGGAAGGCTTTGGGGCAGCGCATTGGGGGCCTCTTCGATCCCGATACGGTGATCGTCCCGGTACCACTTCACTCTGCAAAAAAAAGAGCACGCGGATACAATCAAAGTGAGATTATTGCACGGGCTACAGGACGAGTGTCGGGTTTGCAAGTGCTGGCAAACGCGCTGAAAAGAGTGCGACCAACTCCTACACAGACACAACTGGGCGTTTTGGAACGCCAATACAATGTGCAGGGAGCATTTCACGTGCGCTGTCCCGCGTCTATTGAGGGACGAAAGATATTTCTGATTGACGATGTTATCACAACGGGCGCGACGCTAAATGCATGTGTTATGGCGCTTAAATCTGCGGGGGCGCAATGCGTGTCTGTTGGTGCTGTTGCCAGTCCCCTATTGGGAGAAGATGATCTGTCTCAAGACGTAGAAAAAACGGGGTCTTGACTCCAACTTTATATTTTAGTGGGCGCCCCCGCGCTAAATACAACGGGCTTGACAGGTATGTTGCAATACCTTAAACTTCAGGTCTTTGAAAATCTCGCAGGACTCTGGCGATTATGCTCATGATAGTGATTTTGTAAGAGGAGATATTATGTCTGTAAAACGCGTTGGCATACTTACAGGTGGCGGCGATTGCCCAGGTCTTAATGCGGTAATCCGTGCGATTGTACGCAAAGGCATTATGGTTTACGATTACGACATGACGGGTGTGCAGGAGGGATGGCGAGGGATGCTTGAAGGGCTGTCAGTGCCTCTGGATTTGAATGCTGTTTCTGGGATTTTGCCGCGCGGGGGCACAATTTTGGGATCTTCGCGGACAAATCCGTATCAAGATGGTGCAGATGGCGGTGCGCTCGTGCGAGCGGGGATGGAGAAAATGGGGCTGGACTCGCTGATTGCCATTGGGGGAGATGATACACTCGGTGTGGCCCATCGTCTCACAGATCAGGGTATCAAAGTGGTCGGTGTGCCCAAAACCATTGATAATGACCTGGACGGCACTGACCAGACCTTTGGTTTTGATACGGCTATCAATATCGTGATGGAAGCGATTGACCGCTTGCACACAACAGCTGAATCTCACAACCGCGTGATGGTTGTCGAGGTCATGGGCCGCCATGCGGGTTGGATTGCCGTGGAGGCTGGTATTGCAGGGGGTGCGGATGTGATTCTGATTCCCGAAGTCCCGTTTGATCTGGATGACGTGTGCGATACCATCAGAAAACGCCATGCCCGTGGGAAGACATTCAGTATTGTGGTGGCTGCTGAAGGTGCCAAGCTCGACGATGATAGTGTGGTTTTGCAATCTCAGGAAAAAGATGCATTTGGGCATGTTCGTCTGGGTGGTATTGGCAATTTGCTGAGTGATGAAATTGAACGGCGCACTGGATACGAAAGTCGCGCAACCGTGCTGGGGCATATTCAACGCGGAGGCAGCCCCTCTGCTTATGATCGGGTGCTGGGGACGCGATTTGGAATTGCGGCTATTGATCTGGTACACGAAGACAATTTTGGTAAAATGGTGGCGTTGCGCGGGCAAAATATTATTGCAATTGATTTGAAAGAAGCCGTGTCGAAATTGCGCACCGTTGATATGGGCCTTTACGATATTGCCAAAGTATTTTTTGGATAACGAGTATGGAGGAAATTATGGTAGGAATGAGAGTAGGAATCAATGGATTTGGGCGGATTGGACGGTTGGTATTTCGCGCGGCTATGGCGCGCGGTCTCAATGTGGTGGCTGTAAACGATTTGACCGATGCTGCGAGTCTGGCGCATTTGCTCAAATACGATTCGACGCACGGGCGGTATCCGGGGTGCGTTAAACATCGGGAAAACGGCGTGCAAGTTGAGAAGTCATCGGTTGACGCGCTTGTGGTAGATGGCAAAATGGTGGCTGTTTTGTCCGAACGCGATCCCGCACAGTTGCCCTGGAGGTCATTGGGTGTGGATGTGGTGGTTGAGTCAACGGGCTTTTTTACCGATAAAGAGTCCGCGAGTGCTCATTTGGGAGAAAAAGGCGCGAAAAAGGTGATTATTTCTGCGCCTGCCAAAGGGGATTTGCCCACTGTGGTGATGGGGATTAACGATGACATCTTGCAAGAGGATGATACGATTATTTCCAATGCATCGTGTACGACCAATTGCCTGGCACCTATGGTGAGTGTGTTGCACGATTCTTTTGGCGTTGTACACGGGCTTATGACCACTATCCATTCTTATACGGGCGATCAGCGTCTTATCGATGCGCCCCATTCCGATATGCGCCGTGCGCGATCTGCTGCTCTGTCGATGATACCGACAACTACGGGCGCAGCAAGTGCGGTGGGGCTGGTTATTCCCGAACTCAATGGGAAACTCGATGGCATGGCCGTGCGCGTGCCCACGCCAGATGGTTCATTTACCGATTTTGTCGCGGTGCTAAAAAAAGAGGTGACCGCAGAAGAGGTGAATGATGCCTTTGAGTGTGCAGCGCATGGGCGTTTGAAAGGTATTTTGGAATATACCGATGATCCCATTGTTTCTGCTGACATAATAGGGAATGCCCATTCTTGTATTTTCGATTCGATGATTACCACGGTGATGGCTGGCAATATGGTGAAGGTGTGTGGGTGGTACGACAATGAGTGGGGGTATTCCAATCGGTGTGTGGATTTGATCGCGAAGTTGGCGGGGATGTGAAATAGTCGTGAGGCGGGGTATAGATCTTAGAACTTTTATTAGGAATTAAAAATGGATTTTGAAACCTTCAGAGCTCTCTATGATCAAGAACTCGCATACAATCCTAAAGCCTACGAAAATATATCTGCTATCCTGGAGAAAGCTGAAGAATTATTTGTGCGGGAAAAACAAGACTCCGGCTATAGAGGAGATATTGGTCAAGCATGGCGTTCATGGATTGGTCACAATTTCGAAAAACTTGCGCTTCACATCCTGTCTAAGCTTATTGACGAAGCAGGACTCCAGCTTAAGTTGATTCAAGGATCAATATTAGAACGCCAACAAACCGATGTGCAGCTTAGTCAAGTTAAACGCAATATTTTAGTCGATTTCGGCGAGTTTGGATGCTTCATGCCAGATGCTGATATTGTTATTTACGACCCCTCCGACTCCTCTGTAAAAGCCATTATTTCTTGTAAGATATCGCTACGAGAACGTATTGCTCAAACCGGATATTGGAAATTAAGATTGCGCTCCTGCCCTATCACACAACACATCAGAATGTTCTTCATTACACCTGATAGAGATCGAATCATTATAAAGGAGGGAATTAATAAGAGCAAAGCTATTTTGCTACACGAATTGGATGCTGCATACATTCTACGAGAAAATTTGGTTGAACAGTACAATCTCCGAAAACTTGAATGGATTAAAGAGGATCTACACAGTCTGTAGCATAGAAACCGCTTTGAAAAATGGAGGCTAATTCGTGTCCCCTGATAAGATTCTCGAATGGTTTAACCAAACGTCTATCGATAAGTCTTGGTCGTTCAACGAATACAAGCCATCAGAAACTGGAAAATGGACGCATGGGTACCACCGTTATCCTGCCAAGTTTATCCCACAGTTGGTAGAGCAATTAATTGATCTCTATATAACCGACGGTACAGCGAGTATAAACGACCCTTTCATGGGATCAGGAACGACGATTGTTAGCGCGGTATCTAAAGGTTTCCACGCCAGTGGCACAGATATTAATAAAGTTGCCCATTTGGTGACCAAAGCGAAAGCAACGCCTATCAGACCTGACTATTTAGAAAAAAAGGTGAAGAGTTTTCTGTCAAGGATTTCTGATTTCCATGATAAAAATCAAGCTTCACTTTTCTCCGAAAGCTCAATACACCCTCAAATTCCAGAAAAACACCTAGAACGAATTAATTACTGGTTTACCGAGGAAGTGCGGGATGATCTTGGCAAAATTTTGGCCTTAATTCTTGATGAAACTGATCCTGATGTTCAATCCTTTCTCCTTGTTGCATTCAGCAATGTACTCAAGACGTGTTCTATTTGGAGTCAGAGTAGTACGAAGCCAACAAGAGATATGAAAAAGCAGCCTACACCACCCTATGACGCAATTAAAAGGCATTTGTCAAAAATGCTAAAAGGAAATATATCTTTCTACGATGTGGTTCCATCCCATATTAAAGAAAATCAGAAGAGCTACTTAAATGTCCAAATAGGTTCAGCCAAAACACAACCTGTCCCCGATGACAGCGTTGATTTAATTATCAGTTCAAGTCCTTATGTGACAAGCTACGAATATGCTGACCTGCATCAACTCTCAACACTCTGGTTGGATTTTGCAGATGACCTTAAAGAGTATAAAAAGGAGTTTATAGGGACATCCTATAAGCAGTACGAGGACAAGTCGCTATTGAGTCAAATTGCCTCCAATATTGTTGATGAGATGATGCCTAACAGCAAAAAGACAGCGAAAGAAATAGAGGCTTTCTTTATTGACATGCAGGAAGTCTTTAACGAGAGTTTTAGAATACTGAAACAGGGCGGCAGATGTTGTTATGTCATTGGAAATACGAAGCTAAAGGGAGTCGATATACTTAATGCTGAAGCATTTGCGGAGTCCTTACAATACTCGGGTTTTAAACTCGATAAGCTCATAAAGCGGGAAATTCCTTTGAAGATACTCCCACAGAAAAGGGATGAGAAAACGGGTAGATTTGCGAGTAAGGATAAGGCAGACTCAGAAGCGTATCCAACGGAATATATTGTTATCGGATTAAAGGAATAGATAGCCATGAATTTTGAAGATTTAAAAAATATGTACAGGAAGATAATGGTGCGGGAGGGAGCGAAGGCCTACAAATCTGTTTCCCAGCTCTTGCAGGATGCCAAAGAGCGTCATAAACAGGATTTTTTGCAAGAGAGGCCAGAAGGAGACCATGAACAGAGTTGGCGCGCTTTTAAGGGAAAGAATTTTGAAAAACTGATCCAATATATTATCGCATCTTCAATTGAAGATCTCGGCATGCGAGTGATTAATGGCAACCTATTAGAGAGGCGCAAAAATCTGTCGCAGGAACTGAAGCAAGTTAAACGCAATCTGGCAATTGATTACGGCGAATTTGGTTTACATCTACCCGATGTTGATATTGTCGTTTATAATCCCCTAAATTGGCGAGTCATCGCTCTCATATCGAGCAAAGTTACATTACGAGAGCGGATCGCCCAGACAGGATATTGGAAACTCAAACTTCTGGCGGATAATTTTACAGAACATATCAAGGTCTATTTTGTCACTCCTGACGAAGATGGGACCTTGACGAACAAATCTCCTGCAAAGAAAGGAAGAGCTATCGTAGAGATTGACCTTGATGGGACTTATGTGCTAACAGAGGCAAGCCTTGAAGAAAGCGATAAGGTCAAACTGTTTGAGTATTTCATTGAGGATTTCAAGCAAATTATAAGTGACGAACCAGTGGGGAATAAAGATTTCACACACTCTCTGTTTTCCGGGATCCCATAAGGATGACAGACGTGTTGCTTAAATTGTTCTACTGAATAAGAATAAGTGAGTTTGATTTGAAAGGAAGCAAAATGAACTTAACAAAAACGGAACGACTAATAATCTTCAACTATCTGAAAATTTTGGAAAAACTCTATCCAGATAAGGCCGAAAAGTATGCAAATCACCGTAAGGCCATTGAGCGTGGTTTCAAAATTTTTTATGAGGCTTGTTATATGGATATGGATACGGATATTGATATTGATGACCAAGAACTGTCAGAAGAAGATTGTCAAGAAGTGATGGACATTCTGAGCATGTTTAGCGTAATAACCAATTCCTATAAAAAAATAAAGGATGAAATAGAGCTTGATGATAGTATTAAATTCCTTGGATTCGACGGAAATCGTGAAACTAAACTGTTTGCATTTACGAACTATCTCATCCATGATTTGGGGTATTATCCCGAGCTTAAGTGTAGCCAGAAGTCCTTTAATAGCCACTGGCCAATGGTAGGTAGCTATAGATGCATGCTTAAGATCTGGAACTCATACTCAGATCGAGAATCCTTAACAGAAGCGCAAATTAAAGAATTGCTGAAAGCTCAAAAAATAAATATGTCCTCTTACAAATAAGGTTTCGAGTCCTCAATTGCCCTTTATGTTTTATAGTTGAGGTGAGGAGGCGATAACGTGGCGAAGTTGCTGATTACAGACCTGGATATGAGGGATAAGCGCGTTCTGGTGCGCGTTGATTTTAATGTGCCCATTGAAAATGGGCAGATCGCGGATGACACGCGCTTGCGGGCTTCTTTGCCTACGATCCAATATATTTTGGATGCAGGTGGGCAGCCCGTGTTAATGTCACATTTGGGGCGTCCAGAGGGTGAGGTAGTGTCCGGACTATCGCTTAAACCCGTGGCCGAAGTCCTTCAGGTGCTGCTGGGACGCGAAGTGTTTCTGTCGCCAGACTGCGTGGGTGAGGAAATAAGCTCACTGGTGAAACGCGCGCCCGAAGGTTCGGTTGTACTGCTCGAAAATTTGCGTTTTCACGCTGAAGAAGAAAAAAATGCGCCGGGTTTTGCCACACAATTATCGGAATTGGGCGATGTGTATGTCAATGACGCCTTTGGCAGTGCCCATCGCGCGCATGCCTCTACTGAGGGGATTACCCATTATTTTGTTGACTGTGCTGCGGGTTTGTTGATGCAGAAAGAATTGGAGTATTTGGGCACGGCATTGGCCGATCCAGGACGGCCTTATGTTGCTATTATGGGCGGGGCAAAAATTTCCGGTAAAATTGATGTGATTGAAAATTTGTTTTCAAAAGTGGATGCCCTGCTCATTGGCGGTGGCATGGCGTTTACGTTTTTTAAGGCGATGGGTCTGGAAATTGGGAAGTCGTTATTGGAGGAAGACCGCGTTGGAGTCGCTGCCCATTTGTTAAAGCGTGCAGAGGCAGAAGGCGTAGATCTGATATTGCCAACCGATACGGTCGTGGCAGCAGAGATGACGGAAGGAATACCTGCTCAGATTGTGCCGCGAGATCAAATTCCAGCGGATTTGGAGGGATTTGACATTGGGATTGAGACGCGTAGGCGATTTTCCGATGTGGTTTTAAGTGCCCAAACTGTGGTGTGGAATGGACCTTTGGGAGTGTGTGAGATTTTCTCTTTTTCAAAGGGGTCGCGTGCGGTTGCCGAGGCACTGGTTACGGCAACTGAGCGCGGTGCAACGACGATTGTTGGCGGGGGGGAAACTGCTGCTGCGATGGCGGATTTTGGCGTGGCGGAAAAATTGAGCCATGTCTCGACCGGAGGCGGGGCTTCTCTGGAGTTTTTAGAAGGCCAAACACTGCCCGGTGTGGCGGCACTTTCGGATAGGGAAGAGGAAGAAGGATAGGAGCGTATTCAAATTGTGAAAGGGCGTAGCGATGCGAACGCCATTTGTGGCGGGAAATTGGAAGTTAAATAAAACACCTGATGAGGCGGAAATACTCGCGCGATGCGTGGTGGATGCGGTATCGGGCGTGACGGATGTGGATGTGGCGATATGTCCGCCTTTTACAGCGCTGGAACGGGTTTCAAGTGTGGTGTGCTGTACTGGCGTAGGGCTGGGTGCTCAGAATATGTACTGGGAGGCCGAAGGTGCTTTTACGGGTGAGGTTTCGGCTCCCATGCTGTTGACTTGCGGTTGTGAATACGTTATATTAGGTCACTCTGAACGGCGGCAGTTTTTTGGCGAAACAGACGATACTGTAAACCGCCGATTAAAAGCCGCTCTGAGTGCTGAATTGAAGCCTATTGTGTGTATTGGCGAGTCTTTTGATGAGCGCCAGGCCGATGTGACTGAGCAGGTGGTTGAGACGCAAACGCGGGGTGCTCTCAACGGCATTTCCGCTGATGATGCACAGGGTATTACTCTGGCTTATGAGCCTGTTTGGGCCATTGGCACAGGGCTGACGGCGACGCCGGAACAGGCAGAGGCTGTCCATGCGTTTCTCCGCCAGATGTTGGCGCAAATTTATGATAACGATATCGCACAGGGGATTCGCATTCAATATGGCGGGTCTGTGAAGCCCAATAATGCGGCGGAGTTGTTTCAGCAGGACAATATTGACGGAGGATTGATCGGCGGGGCTTCGCTGGAAGCCGACGATTTTGCCGCTATTGTGAAAGCGGCTATATAGAGGGTGATATGGAAATATTTCTTTTGATTGTTCATGTGATAGTTTGTGCGGTACTCATTCTGGTTATCTTGATGCAGCCCGGCAGAAGTGGTGGGCTGTCCGGCGGTGCTTTTGGCGGTATGGGGGGGGGCACATCGATGTTTGGCGGTGGTGGTGCCGTGCCTATGTTGGCAAAAGTGACGACGTATGTGGGGATTATTTTTGCGCTGACGTGCATCGGGCTTTGGTATGCGGGACGTTCGACGGACTCTGTACCGTCAACTGCAGCTGAGCGGTTAATGGAAGAAGGGCAGATGCCCATGCAGCAAATTCCTCAACCTTTGACCTTTCCGGAAACCACACCCACCGAAGGAACAACCCAAACAGCACCGGCCGATACCGGCAGTACCACGCCGTAGATTTTGTGCCGAAGTGGTGGAATTGGTAGACACGCTGTCTTGAGGGGGCAGTACTCGAAAGGGTGTAGGGGTTCGAATCCCCTCTTCGGCACCACAATAAAA
>JAJEAX010000357.1 GCA_022822565.1 Candidatus Latescibacterota bacterium | reverse complement strand
TCTTCCTGTGTCTCTACCCAGTCACTGCCCAAAATAACCACATTATCATACCCACCTGGATCCATTTCTCTTAAATTTGATAGCGAAGTAGTCTCACCTTCGCGATGGGTGACAACGGCGCGGCGCAGATCAATGCCTTTTTGTTCTATCTCTGCTTCTCTTTGCGCCGAAGGCACAAGAGACAAAACCGCGACCTCAAACCGTTCATTGATCTGCCTGCCAAACTCTTTGAGCAAATCCGATGCTTTGTGGTTCCATCCCAAAATTAAGACGCGCCGTTTGCTTTTTTCCCTCACATAAGGCACTTCTTGAAATTTACGCGATACGCCTTCTATCTGATAATTTCTCAGGGGTTCGCAATCCCCGTAATCTTCTGCCAAAAAGATCAGCCGGTCTTCTGATTCCAAAATTAGATCCCCAGGCGGATTGAGCAAGGGGGAAAATCCCTCGCCTTGAGGGCGCACTATGCCCAGCAAAACCGCTTTGGGATACGCACCTGAAAGATCGCCAAAACGAAAACCCGTAAACTGTTCGGAGGTGTGAATATAGACCTCATTGCCAAGCCCGTGCGACAAAATCTCGTGGAATACATGCGACAATCCCGGATGACGCACATTTTGCGCCATACATCGCGTAATAAAAACATCGCTCGCCAAAATTTCTAAAATGCCCCGATAGGCTCTCTTTGCCATAACCACTTTGTCGGAATCGAAAATTTCTGTCACCAGCAAGGGCAGAACCTCTTTAGCATCCCCTTTTTCACCTTGATTCGATATCGACATCAGTGTTTTTATAATGCGCATATCCGATTCATTTGCATTGCCATAAGCAAAATCAGCACCGGGCAAAATAATAGCACTCGCATTTTGAAAATCCACGCGCTCCAGATGTTCTATCCGCAGGGGTATCCCCGACCGAAATGTGATCTTCTTGGCATTCCACACAGGACCGAGTGCTCTCCGCAATTCCATTGTGCGTTCCAAACTCACATCTTCGGAAAGGATCACCACATGCAACCCACGCGCACCGAGCAGTTGCAAAAACCGGCGCACGCGCTCCTCAGCGCGCATCAACTCGCTGACAATTTCGGACGTGCGATTGGTCCATCCCAAAATCAAAATGTGATTGCGACGCACAATAGGCGTAAGCCCGCGCTCAAAATTGCGAATCGTCTGATTGAGCCACTGCGTCATAATCGCGATCAACGACCCCATAAAAAGCACGTATCCAAGCACCGTCACCATCGTTGAAATCACGCGGCGGGCAAGCCCTTCGTCATCTCCCAAATAACCCGGATCGGTCAAACGCAAAAAAGCCCACCAGATAGCTGTTTCGCGATCATCAAAAGGCGCGTCCGTAGCCTGCACCAGCAAGCCACCACCAACGGCGACCAACCCGATTACCGAAGCAATGACCAGCAGATGAAAGTGGACGCCCAGCAACAGCAATCGCTCAACGCGAAATTTTAGATAATTTTTTACTCGCGCAAACGGGTCAGTGGTTCGCGATCGCAATTTTAAAAAAAGATCATCCAATACAGCCACCTTTTCAATCAATCATCAACATCGGTAAAACGCACATCAGACGGAATGAGCTTGCGCCTGGACAATTCCTTCTTAATCCGACGGGTAAGATCGGCGGCGAAATCGTTCTCGTAGCGCGTGTCAAATACGTACGCCTTCACCACGATATGCGTCAGATGCGTCTCCTCAAATTTGTCCTTAACATTGACCACCACCGGCTTTTTAAGATATGCGAGCCTGGATGTCAACACGGCCTCGCGAGCCACATCCTCAATCTCCTTCAAATCAGTCCGTGCTGGCAGGTATATATCTACAACAACTTGGCAATCGAGATTTCCCGCATTGGTATTCGACACCTCAGAAGTCAGCAACGTAGAGTTCGGCACTGTAACGAGTGAGTCATCGGTCGTCTGTAGCTTTGTGCTGCGCAGACCAATCGACACAACTTCGCCGTAATAAGAGCCAACCGTCACGCGATCACCAATTTGGAAGGATCGGTCAAACAGCACAACGATACCACCAATAAGATCGTTGAGAAGATCTTTCGCGGCAAGCCCAAGTGCCAGAGCGATTGACCCCAGCAGGGCGAACAGGGTATTCTGTTCGGGTGCGATAATAACAATACAGTAATAAATCGCAACCCCGTAAACGCCGATACGCAACAGTGGCTGAACGCGCTTGAATAGCAAGCGATGTGAAGGAAATCGGCTGGCTCCGAAATCCAACATGAGACGGATAACCGTTGTCACCGCATAAGCGACCACAATCACCAGCAGGACAGACAGTATTTTGGTGGCGTTAATATGTAAGCCACCGTTTCCTGTGAGTTGTTCGAGAGGGGAAGTATCCATTATATTCAGATTCCTGTTTCAGATTACAAGAGACCGCGCCCTTCCAGCATTTCCTCTACGGCATTCAAACCGATGGGATTGATGCGAAAACGCGCCGATTCCTGATCGAACTCGAGAATATTATCGTTCCACAGAATCTCGAGTTCCAGTCTGGTCTGGATGAGGTCTTTGTCGAGTATTGCCGATAATTCGGCAGCAGTAAGATTGTCGTGTTGCAATACCGCGATCAAAATAAAAGCCTGATCAAGCGAGAAACCCCGCACAATACCAAGGTCAATTTCGCTGACGGGATTAACCATAAGGAGTTCGTTCTCCGAAGACGCAAGCGACCGCAACCAGTACAGAAGGGCGACAGAAATATTCTCCTTGCAGATCTCCGCCAGATTTTTGAAATAGATCTGGGCCAGCGCGTCCTGAACGGCTGGCTCTTCTGACCGTCGCCAGCGACGCACGCGCCGCCGCAAAACTTTTTCTAACTCCTTATTTATAGCATAGCGCAAACGATAGCCGCTCTGGTTGTGACGCTGCATAATCAGCATCTGTAACTCCGCCGGTTGCCACACGCGAATTCCGACCTCAAAGTGAAATAGGCGATTCAAGGGGAGCCACATACCGAGATAGTCGCGCGCATGCTGGTCAAGAGAAATACCCCAGAGTATGTGGTGATTCGTACGCGCGATGAGCCATAGAAGGTGCTGGATCGCATCCAGACCGCCGATACGTTTGAAAAACAGATTGTGACACCCTTCGAGTATCACAGCGCGTCGCGGACCCTGTAACAATTTCAGAGACAGATCCTCAAAGCTCGCCACATCCTCGATCTCGAGGACATTTGCCAGATAGGACACCAGTTCAGGCCCGGTCGTCATCTTGCGCGCAATTGCGGATCGAGTTACGACCGAAACGTCGTCGAACAATCGCAAGACAGCAATATTCAACAACGTCGTTTTGCCCGCGCTTCGCTGTCCGAATAGGATAAAGGAAGAAGTAAGACCATCTTCCCAGCGCTGAATCGCCTGTTCAATAGTAGCCAACTCGTCGTCAAATCCGACAAATAATGCCTCGTCATTCAAGGAATCGAAAGCGAAATGGGCGACGTAGTCTTCAGGCAGTCCGAGATGTCTGATCGACTCCAAATTGGCTTCGTCGAGTGCCAGACGAACTTCGCGCTCAGCCGGTGCCATCAAACCCAGGCGGCGCAACGCGGGTTTTATGATACTGGAGACAGCATTAAATAGCGCAATCCCCTGCACTCGGAGGAATGACAACAGGCGCAGCAATACCTGTCTGCACGCTCTCAGTGCTGTCAGAGTTCTCTGGCGGACAAATCGCCCGAG
>JAJEAX010000321.1 GCA_022822565.1 Candidatus Latescibacterota bacterium | reverse complement strand
GCTCTGCCATTCGGAAACTCCTTGTGTGAAGAGATTAAAAAGGATTAGCGGTTGAAAATACAAAATACCAGGTCTTTTCACAATGCCCGCGTGCAGGGGTAAAAAATGATAGGGGCGAAAAATCTTTCGCCCGTCAAACGTAGAGTATTAAACCCAGGGTTAGCAACCACAGGGCGCAGGCGATTAGAAGAGGGAGATCACCCAATACGGTGGAGGTGGGATTGCCGCCCCCATCTTTTTTGTAGATGAGATAGAGGTAGCGCAACATACCGTAAATTACAAAAGGGATGGTGAGGTTGAGGTATTTGGTGCCGAGTTTTTCAATAACTTCGGGCGACATGGTGTAAAGCGCGTAGGATACCAGTGCGCCGGCTGTGACGATGGCAATTATCTGGTCGAGAAATTGCGGAGAATATTCTGCGAGGATGCGGCGGTGGGTGCTGGCGTCTCCTTCGAGCAGGGCGAGTTCATGCCGGCGCTTGGCAAAGCCGAGAAATAGTGCCAGCAGCATGGTACAGAGGATGAACCAGGAGGAAATGGCGACCTGAATCGCCACTGCACCGCCGATGGCGCGCAGAAGAAATCCCGCGGCAATGATCATAACATCGAGGATGACGATGTGTTTGAGGTACAGCGTATAGGCGATGTTCAGTACTGCATAGATCAGGAGGACGATCCCAAAATGGGGATGTACATAAAATCCCCCGATCAGGGCGATCAGGGCGAGGAGGATAGCGGCGATGGCGGCAACGGAGATACGCAACGCGCCCGAGGCGATCGGGCGATGGCGTTTCAGAGGATGCTGGCGGTCGTTTTCTCTGTCTCGGATGTCGTTGAAAAGGTACGCTGCGCCAGAGATGAGGCAAAAACAGACCAGAGCCAGGATGCCTTGCAGGAGGTCGTCGGATTCAAAAATGCGTTTGGTAAAAACGAGTGCAGCCAGCACAAAGACATTTTTGACCCATTCGCGTGGACGCATCGCGTGGATGAGTGGAGACATAAGCGTTAAAATAGCGAAAAGTGCTCCGCCTTATAACACAGGCGGAGCACTGGATTGCGAGAGATGGCTTTACAATGACAGGCCAAAATAGAATCGCGTCCCACTGACCTCTTCGATGATATCGGGGTTGTTGCGGGATGGGACTTCGAGTTTGGTGGGACGGGCGACGATGAAATAGCCGAACATGGGTAAGCGGTAATGTGAAAATATCTGGAATCGGATTTCGGCGCCGTAGTCAAATAGGAAAGCGTTCTTAAATTTGTCCCATCGCCCACTGTGTACTTCTTCATTTACGTCAAAAATATCGCCGATGCTGGCGGCATTGGATGTGCCGCCAAACTCAAAAAAGAGCGAGGCGTAAATTTTGTCAAAAAAGAGGGGCGGGAGTTCTGCACCGACCCGCTTGAAGATGGGCAGGGTCAGCGTGGTGCGGCCAAAGAGGGCTTTGCCACCTGAGATCGTGAAATACGGATAGCCGCGCAAGGTGCCCAGACCGCCGAGATAGTAGCGCAGGGGATAATAGAATACGCCTTCGAATGTGCCGCCTTCTTGTTGTACTTCTTTGACATAGCCGTCTTTATAGGCTCCAAAGATCTGGAGGGCGAGTGTCGATCTGCCCACAAGCGGGATAAATTCGTTAAAGGAGACAAGGTATTCGTTGAAACCCACGTTGACTTTATCTCCTCGGAAAAATGCGGGTGATAGGTCTTCGCCGATGGGGTCTGGGGTAAAGTCCCCATTCAGATCTGGCGTGCGGGCCAGTGTATCTATCACGGTCGCATTGATGCGCCGGTAGCGGAAGGACAATGCGCGACCACCCGACGGATTGATGTAGAGGTCGGTTGCGGGTTTGAGGGTGACGTAGCTCCAACCACCCATCCATTCGTTACTTTTGAAGAAGTCGAGTTCTTTGTAGAGAAAATCGTCGAGAAGGGTTTCCTGCGATGCATAGCCCGGTCCGGGGATCTGATCGGTAATGTCTTCAATAGCACCGGTCCCCAAATTGGTCTGAAAGACGCGAGAACTGTCGTAAAGGACCTGAACGGCGTGCAAGTTTTCAGTATATTTGCGGTAGCCATAGGCCAGACTAAAATAGTGTCCGCGGCCTACCCCCATTTCCGCGCCTACCGTAAAATCAGAGAATACATCCTTAAAATCATCTTCTTCCGTAACTGTGAGATCTAAGTATTGCGTGACATTGGGGATTAGAACCTGTTGTCCTTCGTCGTTTGTGGTAATTAGTGTGCCGCTGAGTGTATCGCGTACGGTTTGGACGGTACCCAAATCCACGATGCTGTTGATGGTTTGCCTGCTGCCTCCAAAGAAGATGCGGGGAACATAGGTGCTTTGTTCAGATAGAATGGGGGTGAGGCTATTCTGATAGTAGAAGGCAAATTCCGAGTTGAAGTCTTGTTGTCGTCTGAAGTTTTTGCCGATCAGGGCGGTGGTTACAAAAACGTCGCTGCCGAGCAGATCGCCCCAGGCCCATTGAACACCCGCGCTGAGTTGATCCAGACCGAATCGGTTGCCGATAAACGTGGGACCCAGCAATGCGATGGGTGTGATTCCGTAGGAGATGAGGCGCGTGGAATACCGCCCGATGTCGTGAAGTTCGGTGATGGGTTTGCCGGTGTAAATCTCGGCGTAGTCCCGCTCAACACCCTCGGGAGTATCGACGGCAACGGCCTCGGATAGGGGTATGCGATAGAGGTTGTAGTTCGCTGCGTGATACCCCGCGTAGATCACGTCTTTGGCATCGGGAGAAATAGTGGGCAAAAACGCGCCGCCGACAACATTGGTCAGTTGCTTTTGTTCCCCGGTCGCCATGTCGTGGGTATAGAGGTTGAAGATGCCCGTGCGGTCTGAACTGAAGATAAATCCGCTGCCATCGGGTAGCCATACGGGGTCTCGTTCGTCGGCTGTGGAGTGTACGATGGCTTTGAAGTTGGCATTGTTGGCATAGGCGAGGCTATCGGGAAATGCCTTGAGGCTGTCGGCTTTTGCCTGTTGGAGGCTGTCGAGTTGTGTGTCAACTTCTTTTTTCTCCAGTGAGCGCCGGCCCTTTTTCTTTTCCCAGGTTGTGGCCTCCACGTCGATAATGGCAATGTCGCGGTCTTCGCCTGTGCGGAATACGCTGAAGAGCAGGTGTTTGCCGTCGGGCGACCATTTTGGGCCAAAATACTGTGTGGCGTCGTTGTTATGTGTGAGGTATCTCACATCGGTGCCGTCGGTGTTTACAAGGCCGAGATTTGCCGTGCCATCTCTCATGGTTACAAAGGCGATTTGTTTGCCGTCAGGTGAGAGGGTGGGGTCTTTGCCACGCAGACCTACGGTGACGCGCGTTTCTTTTTTCGTTTTTGTGTCATAAGTGAAGATGTCCCAACGCGCGCCTACGGCTTTGATGTACATCAGGCTGTCGCCGCTGGCTGTCCAGACAAAGCGATTATCGACGCGGTCGGCTATTTTTGTGACTTTTTTTGTTGCGAGGTCCATTACTTTGAGTTCGGTAATGAAATAGTCGCTGTCGTCGTTGGAGATAAAGCCCAGCTTATCGCCTTGCGGGGAATAGACCGGGTGATAGTCCAAGCCGCCTCTATCCACGATCAATTCGCCTTCGCGTTCGCCGGCTTCCTGGATGTCGCTTTGAACCGCGCTGTATTGTTCCCCAATATGCGTTTCCCAATCGCGGTAGAGTTGTTTGGCCGATACGCCTGTGGCTTTTTTTATCGAGGAGTTGAAGTTGATAATCGGTCTGTGTTCAAAAATTTGTCTGACAACATTGGGGCCAAAGCGTTCGCCAATGTAGTTGAGTATGGCAAATCCCTGATTATAGACCATTTCGCCGTGGAAATTGCCCTTGCCGCCGAGTTGTCCCATGCTGGATAGGGAGAGCAGATCATTTTCGAGCGAGGCCATACGCAGGAGCATATCGCGGTGTGTGTCCCAGTGGTCATCGCCGTATTCGGTGGCTTCGTATTGCGAGATGCCTTCGGCAAAACCCGAATTCATGGCGAGGTGATACAGGCCGAGTGTGAAGCTGAAATCGGGATTTTCATTGGCGCGGGAGGCGTTGACAATGCCGATTTGGAATGGCAGACCCTTATAGGCGGCTTTTAATGTTACGATGTGGGCGAGTTCGTGGACAAAAACATTGCGTACCCAGTCGCTGGTGCCGCGGATTTCCCAGTCAATGGGGTTGGTCCAAAAATGGATGTAATTGGCACTGTACACGGCAAAGGCATTGCCCAAATAATCCGCCTGATCGTCAACGACGACATGGATGGGTGCAATGCGATCGACAAAGGTGGGGTAATGGCGCATGAGATTTGACAGAACCTCATCGCAGAAGTCGGCAATTTGGCGGGCGGTTTTTTCAGCAGTAGAGAAGTAGATGTTGAAATATCTGGTGCGAATCATCCGAGCACCAGCCGTCCGCAGTCCCAAAAGCGATGGGAAAAAGCCATCGACTGTTTCGGGTTTCCAATAGGTGTAGCTTTTTTGATCGGGAGACGGACGGTTTAACGGGGTATTGGCAAGGTCAACCCCAATGGCTTTGGCGGGACCTAAAGAGGGGGGCTGTGCCAGGGCGGTGTGGGACATGAGGCCAGTGAGACACAGCATCGTTAAAATTTTTAAGACCTTCACTTATGACTCCTTGAAATGGTGGGTGGATGGCACACAGGTACTGCGCCTCTAATTGTGCCGCAAGATACAGGCCACGCTGTGGCCGGGTTCAATGTCTAAGAGTTCTGGTTTGCGGTGGGCGCAGTCCGGCGTTGCTTCGGGACAGCGCGGATGAAATGCACAGCCCGAAGGTACGTTGACCGGGCTGGGCACGTCGCCTGTTAAAATGGTGCGCGATCCCCTGACGCGCGGATCGGGTATGGGGATTGATGAGAGCAATGCGCGCGTATAGGGATGCTGCGGATTCTCGTAGAGTTCCTGGCTTTCGGCCAGTTCGACAATTTTGCCCAAATACATGACTGCCACGCGGTTGGAAATGTGTTTGACCACGCTCAGGTCGTGTGCGATAAAGAGATATGAAAGGCCAAACTGAGCCTGTAAATCCTGGAGTAAGTTTACTATTTGTGCCTGAATCGATACGTCGAGTGCAGATACGGGTTCGTCCGCGATAATGAATTGCGGTTTTACGGCCAATGCGCGGGCAATGCCAATGCGCTGTCGCTGTCCGCCGGAAAATTCGTGCGGATAGCGGCGTGCGACG
>JAJEAX010000237.1 GCA_022822565.1 Candidatus Latescibacterota bacterium | reverse complement strand
TTCAGCCTCATGGGGTATCGGGATACCAGCGATCCGCGCAATCATTTGTTTGTTCGGTTCTTTGAAATCGTCAATGATGCACGTCCTAAATTTTTTTTAGCAGAGAATGTGTTAGGCATTTTAAGCTCCAAAAATTCTCAGATTGTCGAACACGCTCAGTCTAAGCTTAAAAATAAATACGAAGTCTTGCTCCCGATAAGACTTGTTGCCACAAAATTTGGCGTTCCTACAACGCGAGAAAGGGTATTTTTCTTTGGGTATTTGAAAGACCAGATGAATCGTGTTGCAGCCGAAGATTTTTTACCTGAAGACTCAGAGCAGGTTTGTGTGAAAGATGCGTTGAAAGGGTTGCCAGAGAAGATAGACCCACTTTGGATTCGAGAAGAGGATGGGTGGCAAAGAATAAAAAAAGTAGTAGATGGCAATTTTGGTTCAAAGCTGTACGATCAAATTCCTGATGGGGTAGGGGATGAGGAAGCCATAAGGCGTCTGAAAGAGAATTGTGAGGTATCAGGATGTCTTGGAACTCGTCACACAAGAGCGGTGTTGGACAGATATGCTACAATTAAACCGGGTGAAGTTGATCCGGTTTCAAAAAGCTATCGTCTTAAATATAAAGGATTTTGTCCGACTTTAAGAGCGGGGACTGGGAGTGATAAAGGGAGTTATCAGGCAGTTCGCCCTTTGCATCCCACGGAAACTCGGGTGATAACCCCCAGAGAAGCCGCAAGGCTTCAAGGGTTCCCCGATTGGTTTCAATTCCACTCTACGAAGTGGCATAGTTTCAGACAAATTGGGAATAGCGTGAGTCCTATTCTTGCGGAACATATTTTATGTGTAATTAAAGAGGCATTCTGAAGGAGGCTGGGATGACGAAAAACAAGTACGACACGGTTGATGCCACGCCTGTTAAATCGTTTTTTGTTGACATGTTGACCAGAGACATTGAATTGGTTGATGCCATTCTCGATTTACTGGATAACTGTGTTGATGGGATTTTGCGACAAAAGAAAAACAGTTCAGGTGCAACTCCGTATGAGGGCTATGAGGCTGAAATCAAATTTGATGCAAGTTCATTTTCTATTTCTGATAACTGTGGTGGGATACCCTGGAGTCTTCATGAGTACGCTTTCCGTATGGGTAAGGCGGCAGAAAATAGAGACAGCGATTTGCCGACGGTTGGTGTTTATGGAATAGGTATGAAACGAGCCATTTTTAAGATTGGCAGACAATGTTTAATATCGACAAAAAATGAAGAAGACTGTTATAAAGTTGAGATAACGCCAGAATGGATAGAGCAATCGGATAATTGGAAGTTGCCAGTATTTCCAGTATCTGAATTATCTCAACTTCCTAAGGAAGATGGAACGACTATTGAAATCGGTGAATTACATCAGGGTATCGCAACACGTTTTGGGGAGGATAATGCAGATTTCACTCGAGAATTGGTAAGAAAAATTCAGACACATTACGCTTTTATCATGGCCAAGGGGTTCCGAGTGAAAGTAAATGGGCAAAGGGTTGAACCTAAGCCCACGAAATTGATTTTTGTTGAAACAGAGAATGAACAAGGCACTGATACTGCAATAAGGCCATACATTTATGATACGGAAATAGATGGTGTCAGCGTTTTTTTGAGTGTTGGATTCACGAGACCCATTCCCTCTCAAGAAGAAATCAATCAGGAACAAGAAGAAAAGCGATACTCGTCGCTAGATGCGGGATGGACGATTATTTGCAATGATCGCGCTGTTTTATACTGTGACCGCACGGAACTGACGGGGTGGGGGGAAGCAGGTGTTCCGCGATACCATACGCAGTTTATTTCGATTTCTGGCATTGTTGAATTTCAGTGTAATGATGCCTCAAAGCTCCCCACGACGACCACAAAAAGAGGAATAGATGCGTCTTCATCTCTCTATTTACAGGTGAAAAACAAAATGAGAGATGGGATGAAAGTATTTACGAACTTTACAAATCAATGGAAGGGAAAGGGGAATGAATCAAAGCAATACATAGATAGGGGGAGTCCGTTGGCCTTAGATGAAATTAAAACAAAGTCTTCTGAAAAATTGAAACTGAATTCTGTTAGATCAGGATTGCGGGGAAAGCAATTCATGCCCAAACTTCCCAGGCCCAAACCAGAGCCATCGTCAAAAAGACGAATATCATACACCAGAGAGTTAGAGGAAATTGAGACCGTTAAAGAGTATCTTTTAGGAGAACAAGAGGGTAGCCCTTCTCGAGTTGGGGAAGAGTGTTTTGATATGATTTTGGAGGAGGCGCGATGAAGCATCCTCCCTACCACCTGAGAGTGAACAAAGCAATTGATAGATTTCTTCTGATGGAAATTCTTGACATACTCAAAAGGCATTGCGACCTCTCTGATTACACATACTATGGTTTCGGTGGGCCTTTGTTGGAAGATTGTCGGCTTATTCATAATCGTTGTCCCGAAATTAAGATCGTTTCAATTGAGAAAAACGAGCAAACTCTCAAAAGACAAAAGTTCCATCGTTTTTCAAAAACTCTCGGACTGGTACATACGGATTTCGCGAGTTTTCTTGCAAATTTTTCAAGTAATGGCAGAGAAATTTTTTGGCTCGATTATACCGATCTAAAATTCGGGCATTTTGAGGACTTTATGAGCGTTTTAGGGAAGGTATCGGAAGAAAGCGTCGTCAAGATTACCGTTCGTGCAGAACCTCCTGAGAAAGAATGGGAAGAATTTCAACGAGAATATGATCAGGTACTGCCTTCATCAGCTAAAAGAACGGCTATTAAGAGGCCCGTACTTTTCGCAAAATTACTTCAAGAAATGATCCATATCGCATCGCAACAAGCGTTGCCCGCATCTGGTGAAAGTGTTTTTCAGCTTTTAGATTCCTCTTATTACAGTGACCAAACTCAAATGGCGAGTATAACGGGTATCGTCTGTAGGGAAAGAGAAGTTTCGGAAATTAAGCATTGGTTCCAGGGCTGGCAGTTTGCCAATCTAACATGGCAGGAGCCACGCGAAATTGATGTTCCAATTTTGAGTACGAAAGAAAGACTACACCTCGAGAAGTATATGCCGACAAAAAGCAAAACAGGGCGTTCCCTGTCGCGCGCTTTGGGATATAGAATTGATGATAAAGGCCCGAGACATATTGAGAAGTTGAGGCAGTATGAAGAATTTTACCAATACTATCCATACTTTGCACGAGTATCTATTTGATTTTGAATTGGTTAAAAGCCAGAGCGGAAGCGTTGCGGAGGCTGAGAAAATGAATAAGACGAAGATGAGATACTTTGAGCCAGAAGACATCTTATACTTGGCGATTTCTGATGAACCGGAAAATAGCAGCATTGAACTCAGTTCCAATGTCACAGCAGAATACAACGATAGGGGTGAACTCATTGGTATTGAGATTCTTAAGGCCAGTGACTTCATTCGAGATTCAATTGCGAAGTTTGGACTGGAAAGGGACTTCTCAACTGATATACTCCGTGAAGGCGTAACAAATGCGACAAACCATTGAAGCTACTATTGATGAACAAGGCAATGTGCGGTTACTACAGCCTATCCAGTTGTCAAAGCCACGACGCGCTTATGTGACTATTCTCGCTGATGAGCAAGATATTCCTGAAACGGCATTGTTAAGTGAGGCCGTACTTGCCGGAGACTGGGACCGTCCAGAGGAAGACGCCGCGTGGTCACATCTACACCCTGCGCCTGTTCACCTCGACTGGGGGCAAGTGCGCTCTGTTGTCGAGGCGGCCGCTTCCGAGTTGAACTGGAATGTTGAAATCTCCATTGATACTGCTGAAAACCTCATTGTCGTGTCCGTGCCAGAGAACCAGGATGACTTGATGGTGGAGACTGAGTTTGATTTCTACGCATTGATTATGAAGCAATTAAGTCAAGATGTCTTTAAGACAATTAATTTCTTTTTCGTTTCAGATTCCGACTGACCGAACTCTGTTCATCGAAATTCAGGAGGACCACCCATGTCTAAGAACACATCAGAAGAAGGACCGAAGATATATGTAACCTCAAGGGGTGCAAGATATGTCAAAGCAGATGAGGTGCTCAAGAGTCCCAAGGTGCGCAAAGGAATTGAAAAAATGGCGCAGATTCCCGTTGAGCGGAAGTCATCTGGCGCGTCTCCGAGTAAGTAGTACGAATTATTTCAGCAAGAAGGATCATCCGAATAGCCAAACAACCAGATTATATACGGAGAGAACAGATGAATTATCAAATAACAGCTCTTATTGAACGCGAGGGCGACGGCTACGTATCTCGGTGTCCTGAATTAGATGTGTGCAGCCAGGGAGACAGTATTGAAGAGGCACGAGCTAATTTGCAAGAGGCTGTGGCGTTGTTTTTGGAATGTGCTTCACCTGAAGAAATAGAGGAGCGTCTTCACAACAGAAACGTTGCGTGATGCATAGAAAGTTGGAAAGCCCCAGTGACCAGCAAACCCACATCTGAAAAAGACTTTGAGGACGCGATTGAAGCGTGGCTGGTAGATCGCGCTGGATATGCCAAAGCCGATTATCGCCAGTTCGATTCTGAACTCGGTCTGGATAAACGCACGTTGCTCGCGTTTCTCAATGAGACGCAGTCCGATACGATGGATGCGCTCAAGAGGAGCTATGGTAGCGCGGTGGAGGAGGCTGTTGTCAAGCGGATTGCCTCTGAGTGCGATAAGCGCGGGTTGCTGGATGTGGTGCGCAATGGCGTGCGTGACCGGGGGCAACATCTGCGTCTGGCGTATTTTCGTCCGCCGACCCGTTTGAATGTCGAGACGGAAAGACGCTATAATCAGAACCGTCTGACAGTGATGCGACAGGTGCGTTATGATGTGGATAGCAATCATTCGATTGATATGCTCTTGTCGCTTAACGGCCTGCCCATTGCTACGGTTGAACTCAAAAACGCTTTTACGGGGCAGCGTACGGGTCATGCTATTCAGCAATATATCAAGGACCGCGTTCCTACCGTCAGAACTCCCCTTATCCAGTTCAAAAAACGCGCGCTCGTGCATTTTGCCGTCGATACCGATGACGTGTATATGACGACGCGGCTTTCGGGTAATAAGACTTTCTTCCTGCCTTTTAATACGGGTAACAAAGGTGGTAAGGGCAATCCAGACGATCACCAGTATGAGACGGGATACAAGACCGGTTATCTCTGGGAAGAAATCTGGCAGCGCGATAGTTGGCTGGATATTATCCACAGGTTTATTCACCTTCATGTAGAAAAAAGTACCGATATCGCCACGCGCAAAACGACCACCAGAGAAACCCTCATTTTTCCCCGCTATCACCAACTCACCGCTGTTCGCAATCTGATCACAGATACCAGAGCCAAAGGTGTGGGTCATAATTATCTGATTCAGCACAGTGCTGGGTCGGGTAAGACCAATACGATTTCGTGGCTCGCCCATCAGCTTGCCAGTATCCACGATGATGCGGATGCGCCTATTTTCAATTCGATTGTGGTTGTTTCCGACAGACGCAATCTGGATAAGCAGTTGCAGGATAATATCTATCAGATCGAACACAAGCAGGGTGTGGTTGTGAAAATTGATGAGGACCGCAATTCGAGTGATCTGGCTGATGAACTCAATAAGGGGACAAAGATCATTATTACGACGCTGCAGAAATTTTCTTTTTTGATGGGTAAGGTGGAGGACCTGTCAGACAGGACATTTGCGGTGATTGTGGATGAGGCTCATAGCAGTCAGGGTGGGCGAAGTGCGAGCAATTTGCGCGGTGTGTTGGGTGGGCTGGAGAAAGCAGAGGCTGAGGAGGCTGAGGGAGAGGATCCGCCCGATATGGAAGATTTGATTCTTGCGGAGGCCAAACGCCGGGGGCCGCAGCCGAATATCAATTTTTACGCTTTTACGGCAACGCCCAAACACCGAACGCTCGAGATGTTTGGCGTGCGCGATGCAGAGGGCAATCCGCAGCCGTTCCATCTTTATGCCATGCGTCAGGGTATTGAAGAGGGTTTTATCCACGATGTGCTCAAGCATTACACCACGTACAGGACATATTACAAATTGTCCAAAGCGATTGAAGACGATCCCGAGGTGGATGAGAGTAAGGCGAAGAGGGCTATTGCGCGGTTTATGAGTTTGCATCCGCACAATATCGCGCAGAAGACGGAGATTATGGTTGAGCATTTTCGGGCTTTTACTCGCAAGAAGATCAATGGCAATGCGAAAGCGATGGTTGTGACGCGCTCGCGGTTACATGCGGTGCGCTACAAACAGGCTTTTGACAAATATATTGAGGCAAGAGGATATACCGATCTCAAAACGCTTGTGGCGTTTTCTGGAACTGTTTTCGATCCAGATGTCGAGGATAAGCAGTACACAGAGGCGAGCATGAACGGCATTAGTGAAAGAGAATTGCCCGCCCATTTTGCTACGCCTGAATATCAGATTTTGATTGTTGCGGAGAAGTATCAGACGGGTTTTGATCAACCTCTTTTGCATACGATGTTCGTCGATAAGCGGCTTGCGGACCTGAAAGCTGTTCAGACTCTGTCGCGGCTCAACCGCACGGCGGGCGGGAAGGTGGATACTTTTGTGCTGGATTTTGCCAATGAGATTGATGAGATCAAAGAGGCGTTTAAGCCGTATTACGAACAGACGGAGATCGATGAGCCGACCGATCCCAATCATCTCTATACGCTGGATGCAAAACTGAAAAGCGAACCCGTGCTGCGCGATGAGGAGATTGAGGAATTTGCCAGGACCTATTTCAAGATCCAATCACTTCGAACGAGGGGTGATCACGGGCAGCTTAACAAATGGGTTGATCCCGCTGTGGAGCGGTTCAGGCAATCTTACGGTGTCTCGGGTTCGGGTGGGGAAGCGTACACGGAAGAAGGCGAGATTTTCAAAAGTACCTTGCAGAGCTTTATACGGCTGTATGGCTTTTTGAGCCAGATTATCGAATGGCAGGATCCCGCATTGGAGAAGCTCTATGCATACTCGCGGCATTTGTTCACCAAATTGCCTCGGCGTTCGGGTGAGGGGATGTTGGAACTCGACGATGAAGTTGCACTTTCGCACTACCGCAACGAGATGACATTTTCTGGTAGCGGAGCTTTGGAGGTGGGAGACAAAGATTTTGTGCAGGGCGTGGGTGATGTTGGTACGGCAACGGCCAAAGACGATCATACCGCACCGCTGTCGTCTATTATTGAAGTGATTAACGAGCGGTTTGGCACCAGTTGGACGGATGAGGATAGATTGTTGTTTGATCAGATTTCGGGCGATATGGTGCGAAATGCACGTCTTGCAGAGCAGGCGCAGGCAAATTCAATTGATCAGTTTAAGCAGGTTTTTGAACCCGAAGTGATGAAGGCATTTGTTCAACGGCAGGGCAGAAACCAGAAGATTGTGAACGATTTTATGTCTGATAGAGCACTGCGCGATTTCATCATGGACGCACTGCTCAAAGAGGTCTATAACGCTGCTCGAGTTTGAGAATGTAAGAAATTTTACACACAGTACGGGGCAATCAGTCCACAATAGTGGGCACTGATTGTCCCTTTATTTTTTTGACTATTATATTGCTATCTCGACAAAAAATTGTTATTATTGCAATATGATTCACAAATTTTCTATATCTAACTTCCATTCGGTCCGCGAAGAAGTCGTTCTCGATCTGCGTATTCCGGGAACTGCTCCCGACCTGCCGCGGTTCCGGCAGAGCAAAGCAAAGCCGGATATTCGGATTCCTTCTGTCGTCGTGCTCATAGGTCCCAATGGGTCGGGCAAGACAACGCTACTCAATGCGCTGGTCGCTACTGCCTTCGCTGCCTCATCAGTACCACCCACTAAAAAGACCAGTCCGATCAAGACCTTTTTACCCTTTTTTTCTGAAGAAACCAGAAACGAACCGACGCGATTTTGCCTGGAGTTCGAAGCAGATTGGCTGGGAGAAACCCATCAGTTGTTCCGATACGAGTTGGCGGCGGTATGTAATAGTAAGGATCCGTTCTTTTCTTACGAAGTCTTGTCCCACTTCCCAAAGGGCCGCCCCCGGCGTCTTTTTGAGCGCGGTGCCCCGGGAGAGCCTATATACGTTTCTAAGGAATTTGGCCTTAAGCCCAAAGATGATCGCCTCCAGGCAGTTCGGGCAGACACATCCGTGATCGCCACGCTCGCCATGCTTAATGTGTCACTGGCGATAGATATTGCAAACTGGATGGAAAATTTTCTTGCCACAACCAATATCATGCTTCGCGACAGATGGGGACCTACGACCCAAATGGTGATGGATCTATTCAAAGACGACCCCGATCTGGGAGCCTGGATTAGAAAGCATATCCGATCCAGTGATTTGGGGATTCAGGATATAACTATTTCTGACCAATCTGGGGAAAAGGAAGTGTTTTTTGACCATCACGGACTTGATACGCCGATCCCCTTGAGTTTTGAATCCAGTGGGACGAAACGCCTATTCCACCTGCTGCCTCAGATCGGTATCGCGCTCTCCAGCGGCGTTCCTGCTGTCCTCGATGAAATAGATGGCGATCTTCATGTGGATATCGCTGGAGAAATTCTTAGCTGGTTCCATTCCCAGGAGACCAATCCTTCAGGCGCACAGCTTTTTGTCTCCTCTCACAATGTCGGCTTGCTCGACAATCTGGAAAAGGAGGAGATTTTTATCGTAGAGAAGGACAGCAGTGGCGCAACCCGTGTACATGGAGCACAAGATGTGCAGGGTCTCCGCCGCGATACACGTCTCTATCCCAAATACCGGGCGGGAGTGCTCGGTGGTATTCCAAAGATTGGCTAAAAAGAGATGCGTCGCAACAGGGTCCCACTCAGGCGAGTCATATTCATTGGAGTTGAAGGGACGAGTGATCGCGCCTTCATCACATTCCTCCAAAACTGTTGCGACGAAAAGGGCTTACATCTGCACCTGAACGTTGGGTTAGGATACGGCGGTGATTCAGTAGTCGTTGTCGAGGAAGCCGCCCGCTATTTGAATAGACATTTCGAAAGACGAGATATTAGCGATAGGCTGGTGTTGCTTGATTCGGATCGCATTAACCAGGACATACAGGCTGGACGTGACGCGCGGAGTGTGGCGTCGAAGGAGAATTTGGAACTCATTTTTTTACATCCGAATCTGGAAGGTTTGCTGCTCAGATTACATGAAGGATACGAGAGTCGAAGAATTGTAAACAATGCGGAGGCGGAACTTCAGAAAGTTTGGCCTGAATACAGCAAACAACTGACGGCGAATCAGTTGAGACAGCGTTTCGCCTTATCTGACTTACAGCGGGCCGCGCGATATGACAAAGAACTGAAAAGACTTCTCGAAATTCTCGGTCTTTGATTTTTGTCAAAAAGTACAAGGGACATGCACTTGATATGGATGCGTGTCCATTGTATTTATAACTGATGTTACGCAGTACTTCAGATAAGCCATCACGAAATGATCTATCACAAAACAAGATTAGACAAAGCCATCACGCACAGCGCGTGAGTCCGTCTCGCACCAAACATCTATTGTTCATCCAATACAGTAGGCCACCTTCTTTTGTATTTGCACACAAGCGGTTTGCGCTGTGCCTAGCCCCTCGGCGTTTGAGAGCGGCATTTTTTGCCTACTTTTTTTTGCTGCAGAAAAAAAGTAGGTCGCCGAAGGCAGAACAAAGATAAAAAAGGTGAAATTATCACCAGCACTTTCGACAAGCAACGCAATATTATCCCCACTTAAAATTACCGATCCACCACACACCGAAATCCAAGGGTATTGGTCTGGAGGTTGGATAGTCGAGCGTCGCGCGCTGTTGTGCGAATGAGGAAGGCGGTGCTGAACCAGGACCCGCCGCGTACGACGCGTTCGAGGTGCAAGAAGTGGGTTCTGAGTTCATAGTTGACGGGGTTATCGCGTGGGCTGCGTTGATAGTACGCGCTGTCGTATTCGTCCTGTGTCCATTCCCAAACATTGCCAGCCATGTCCAATACGCCGTAGGGACTGCGCCCGTCGCTATTGCCTTCACGATAATATGCAACAGGTGCTGTGCCATTGTCAAAGGGATCGCCGCTGTTGAGGTAGTTGGCGCGGTTGGGGTCTGGGGCAGCGCCCCAGGGATAGATGCGCCCATCTGTTCCGCGCGCTGCTTTTTCCCATTCGGCTTCGGTGGGCAAGCGTCCGCCAAGCCATTCGCAGTATTCGCCGGCTTGAAACCAGTTGATATTGACAACGGGATGTTCGGGTGAGTCAAAGTTGGGCAGTTGACGCTCGGCAATGGCGTAGGGGTTCCATTGGGTATTGGTGACTTCTGTGCGGTCTATGTAATAGGCTTTGAGGTAGATGGTGTGTTCTGGGCCTTCGTTGCGTATGCCGTTGTTGGCGCCCATTTCGAATGGACCTTCGGGTATTGTGATGAGGGTGTGTGTCGTGCCCACATGGGTTGTGATCTGGATACCTGTTTGCGTCTGCGATACAACATGCGGTGGCGGCTCTGGTTCTTCCGGCGGTGCAGTGGGTTTGTCTTTGCATCCCGGCAAGGATGCAGAGAGGATGACGAGATAGAAGGATATGCGGGTAAGGGGCTTCATAGTGGATCAGGCGGAGAAATGTGTGGGGAAACGAAAAATCAATATAATGTATCTATGTTAAAAGAGAAACCATCTGCGACCTGAGTGTGTCCAATGGATAAAGGTTTTTGAAATGTTCTATTTTTAAGGGAGGCGGTTTGTTGTGTTTAAAAATTATCTGATTATCGCGCTGAGAAATCTCAATCGGCAAAAGACTTTTAGTGCAATTAATATTTTGGGGCTTGCCATTGGCCTGGGGACGTGCTTTTTGATCGTGCTCTATATTCAGGACGAGTTGCGTTTTGACAGTTGGCATGCAAAAGGAGATCGGATCTATCGCGTGGTCCGGGAGACCCGATCTGGGGGGCAATCGGATTATTTGCCATTTACGTCGGGCGCGCTGGCGCGGGCACTTGCGCGGGACTTTCCCGAGGTGGAGAAAGCCGTTCGCGTGATAACGTGGAGTTCCGTAGATGTGCGTTTGGACGAAAAAAAGTTCGAGATGGGTGTCTGTGTTGCCGATCCCGAGTTGTTTGAAATTTTCGATTTTCCATTTGTGCACGGCAATCTCGAAACCGCATTTCCCAATCCCAATGCTATTGCCATAACAGAATCGGCGGCAAAGCGGTTGTTTGGAGACGAAGATCCGATTGGGAAGACCATCACCGCTGAGAGCAATCACCACGGCGGCGAGCGCACCATCACTGCGGTATTAAAAGATGTGCCCCACAATTCTACACTGCAATTCGATTATGTTTCAACAGGTGGATTTACGTCTCCAGGCTCAAAATACGCCTGGGAAGATTGGATACCGACCGATGGCTGGCGTCCCGTCAATACGTATTTTTTGCTGCGAGAAGGGGCGGATCCAAAGGTGCTGTCCGCAAAGTTCCCAGAATTAATTGATCGATATATGGGAGCGGAAATCGCGCGCACAAATGCATATCATCTTCAGCCTCTCAATCGCATTTATCTCTATTCGAGGCAGGACTACAATCTGGAGTGGTACTTCGGTGATATTGATCGCGTTTATCAGTTTGGGGCTATTGCGGTTCTGGTGCTTGCGATTGGATGTATTAATTTCACAAATTTGACGACGGCTCAATCGGCTCGCAGGGCGCACGAGGTGGGCTTGCGAAAGGTATCGGGAGCGTATCGCTCACAACTGATGGGCCAGTTTTTGGGCGAGTCTGTTCTCACTTCATTGGTCGCGCTTGCTCTCGCGCTTGCTGCCGTCAAACTCGTGCTCCCCGAGTTTAATGCTTTTTTCTTTAAACAGATTGAGTTGGATTTGTCGAGCGATCCTTTGCTCGCTATTGCTTTGATTGGTATTGCCGTATTCGTCGGGCTGTTGGCCGGCGTTTATCCCGCGTTTTTTCTTTCGGCGTATGAACCGACCGAAACGCTAAAGGGGGCGTTTCGCGCGGGTTCTCGGGGGCAGTGGATCCGAAAGGGGCTGGTGGTGGTGCAATTTGCAATTTCAATTATTCTGCTCGCGAGTACGGGGGTGATCTATCGCCAACTCGACTATATCAAAAACAAGAACCTGGGTTTTAATATGGAGCAGATGGTGCTTATGCCCATATTTGTTCTCGACCAGGAGACAAAATCAGATCCGGAGCAAAAGCTCGCCGCCCGTTATGCCACGGTGAAAGAGGCTTTTCGCGCCCATCCGAATGTGCTTGAGGTAACGGCGTATCGCTGGTGGATTGGATGGGGTGGGGGTATTACTCGAACCATTCGGGCAGAGGGGCACGAGGGCACGGACTGGCGCATGCCACTGCTGGAGGTCGATGAAGATTATCTCGACGTGTTTCAAATCGGGCTGGTAGAAGGACGCAAATTTGATCCGATTGCATTTCCCACGGATACGTCGAAAGCGTTTATCATCAATGAAACGGCGGTTGCGCGGCTCGGTTGGGATGATCCCATTGGCAAGTCTTTTGAGTGGGTTGATCGGGTGAGAAATCGGAAGGGGACGGTGATTGGCGTTGTACGGGACTTTCACTATAGTCCGTTGCACGAAAAAATTGGTCCTATTGCGCTGACGCTTCGACACCAGCAATTTTACAATCTGGGCGCGCGCGTCAAAGCCGAAGGCATGGAAGAGACGCTCGCCTTTTTTGAAGAGACCTGGAAGCGATTCGCGCCTGCAGATCAGCCTTTTGACTATATGATGTGGGATCAGCAGTTTGAATTCATGTACTATGCAGAACAACGGGCGCAGGTGCTGACATTGCTCTCTTCGGGGATGGCGATTATGCTCGCGTGTATGGGGCTGTTTGGCCTTGCGGCATTTACGGTTGAGCAGCGCGTGAAAGAGATTGGGGTGCGAAAGGTGTTGGGTGCGAGTGTGTCAAATATTGTGATTTTGGTTTCCAGGACATTCGCAATTATGGTTTTGGTTGCGAATCTGTTTGCCTGGCCGGTTGCGTATTTTGCGATGCGAAGTTGGCTGGACGGCTTTGAATATCGCACGGATCTTTCGTGGTGGATATTTGTTTTGAGTGGCGCGATTGCGTTGGCGATTGCGTTGTTTACTGTGAGTTTTCACGCCCTTCGCGCGGCGCTGTCCAATCCGGTGGAAGCTCTGCGGCATGAATAGATTGGGATAAACGAAAATCAATGTCGATGATTGACAATTATAATAATATATGGTATGATAAATTCGTTCCGAAATCGCGGTATTGAAGATATTTTCAATGGCCTTGATACTCGGTTCGCTCGGCAAGTATGTCCTCGCAATCTATGGCGTATTGCTCGGCGGAAACTCGATCAAATCAATCGCGTGCGTGAATTGCGCGAATTGGCAATTCCACCGGGAAATCGACTTGAATCCCTAAGAGGTGATCGCGCAGGACAATACAGTATCCGAATCAATGATCAATTCCGAATCTGTTTTCGATGGGAAGAAGGTGACGCTTATGAGATCGAAATTACAGACTACCACTAAATTGAAAGGGCGACGGCTTCCAACCGACCGACCGCCGACGCACCCGGGCGAAATGTTACTGGAAGAATTTCTCAAGCCTCTGGGAATCAGTCAATCGGCTTTTGCCGTGAGATTAGGCGTCTCGTTTCCGCGTTTGAATGAAGTTATAAACGGCAAGCGATGTGTCACGCCAGATACCGCCTTGCGTTTGGCACAAGTGCTTGGTATGCCCGCAGATTTTTGGCTTGATCTACAATCAGATTGGGATTTGTGGCATGCGATGCGAACCGAACAAGCAAAGAAAATTGCACAACTTGAGCCATTACCCGATCTGTTTTGAATAAAAAAGGTCTGTGACATTTGTCACAGACCTTTTGCTTTTTGCGAGTGGTCGTTTACTCAGCGGGTTGCTGTATGACGCGTAAATAGGGTTTCACCGCGGTGTATCCGGGGAAGCGCTCGTCGGCTTCTTCGTCTGTAACCGTGGGCGAAATGATTACGTCTTCGCCGGGTTGCCAGTTCACTGGCGTGGCCAAACTGTGCCTGGCGGTCAGTTGCAGGGAATCGACTACGCGCAGGATTTCGTCGAAGTTGCGGCCCGTAGATGCCGGGTAGGTGAGCATCAGTTTGATGGTTTTGTCGGGTCCAATTACAAATACTGATCGCACGGTCAGGGTATTATCTGCATTGGGGTGGATCATTTCGTAGAGGTCGGCTACCTGGCGGTCAGGATCGGCGATCATCGGATAATTTACGGTTGCGTTTTGCGTTTCGTTGATGTCGCTAATCCAGCCTTCATGCGATTCGAGAGGATCGACGCTGATGGCTAAAACTTTGACGCCGCGTTTGTCAAATTCGTCTTTGATATTCGCCATGGCGCCCAATTCGGTGGTGCATACCGGCGTAAAGTCGGCGGGATGGGAAAACAGAATGCCCCAGCCATCGCCCAGCCATTCGTGAAAATTGATGGTGCCTTCCGTGGTTTCTGCTGTAAAATCAGGGGCAACATCGCCTAATTGCAATGACATAGTGTAATCCTTTCTATTGGATTGTGGAGGAGATACATCCGCAGATGGACGCAGATGGACGCAGATGGATGCGGATGAAAATGACGATTACTGGTCGAAAAATACAGAGTAACGAACATAATTCGGCTGTGGGGTGTTAATATAAGACAAAACCACATAGCGTCAAGTTGTCACGTTTATCGGGTTGTTGCATGAAGTGTGACGTTGAAATATATTCGATGAAAAGCAAGTTGGTTCGATGAACTCAAGGGAGGAGATTGTGTCCACGATTCATTTTGACAAACTTTCGATGTACGAGCGTATTGGCGAACCCGTTTCGCTCGGTATTCCATTTGCCCAGGGGCGACTCACTGATCCTGGGCAATTTGGTATTTGTAATGATGGGACAGATATAGCGGTGCAGACCGATGTTACAGCGCGCTGGGACGATGGATCGGTCAAGTGGCTTATGGCGCATTTTCTGGCCGATCTTCCAGGCAATTCGGCACATGATCTCACTTTTGCCACTGATGGCAGTATTTCTACGCCTGATTCGGATCAGAGGACTACGGTGACGCAACGGGGAGATCTCTATACGATTGATACGGGGGTTCTTGCCGTTGATATTGGGATAGGGACAGATCTGTTCAAGGCGATTCGCGTAAATGATGCTGAATGGTTTGGTGCAAATGCTTCTTTTGGTATAACCGATGCAGAAGGTGGATCGTATCTCGCCGATATTGACCAGATTACTGTTCTGGAGTTGGGGCCTGTGCGGAGTCTTGTCGAATGTGCGGGGAAACACGTTGGCGATGCGGGTACATTGTTCGATGTGCGCGTTCTCATTGAGGCATGGGCAGGAAAACCTTTTATTCGTTTGGATTATCAGTTTATCAATCGGGAGAAGGTGGCGAGTGTTGATGTGGCAGAGATTGCGCTAAAGTTCGCCGCATCGGGTGCGGGCGATGTGCGCTGTGCTACTGGAGAGGGTTATTATCGCACTGATATCACAGAGGGGGCGAATGCGCGTCTTCTGGATGCGGAGACGATTGTTTTTCAGTCTGTTGAACACGTTCTTGAGACGTTTTACGGGGATTTTTGGGCGGACTGGTGCGATGCTGAAAAGGGCGTTTGTATTACGCCTTTTCATGCGCATCAGAATTTTCCCAAGGGGATTGCAGTTGGCGAAGATGGTGTTGATCTGGATATTTATCCCGCGAGTCAGGATCCCGTCAAGGTTTTGCAAGGCGTTGCCAAGACCCATCGCATGCAATTTTATTTTCATACCTCTGCTATGTCTCTGGATGATGTTGTTGTGCAATCGCTCCAATTTCAATATCCGGATATTGGTATTTTGTCCGAGTCCTGGTATCGCGAAGCGAATGTGTGGGAGAATCTTTTTCCCGAAAATAAAAATTGGGATATTGAAGCCAGTATTATCAGTATGGCGGATGGGCGCAATCAGGGTCTTGGGATGATGCACTGGGGCGATGGTCCCGATCACGGGTACACGCAACAGGGGCGCGGCAAAGGGGAGTTGGTGTGGACCAATAATGAATATGATTTTCCACACGCGATGTTTTTGCTCTATGCGAAGACGGGCGAGCGCCGGTTTAGAGATGTTGCGTGTGTGGCTGCACAACACTGGATTGATGTGGATTTTTGTCATTATAGTGATGATCCTCTGAAGATGGGGGGGCAACCCATTCACACGGCGGGGCATGTGACGGGCAGTGTAACGCCTTCGCACGAGTGGACCGAGGGGTTGCTGGATTATTATCACATGACCGGTAAACGGGAGGCTCGCGAAAAGGCGATTTCCATTGCGGATAATATGATTCGCCATCTCGAGTCGCCCAAATTTTCTCGCGCCGGGGGGCAGCAAGCCCGCGAGACTGGCTGGGCGATGCGCGGTTTGATTGCTGTGTACATTGAGACAAGGGAAGAAAAATATCTCGAGGCCTGTCGCAGAATTGCCGAGCAATTTATCGCGTGGAAAGAAAAGTGGGGTGCTTTTCTCGCGCCTTATACCGCGCATACGCTGGTGCGTGTCCCTTTTATGATTTCCATAGCGATTAATGCGCTGCATCGGTATTATACCGCGACGGGAGATGATCGGATTCCGTCACTTATCGTGGAGGAAATGCGGGATTTGCTCGATCACTGTGTGATGCCCGATGGACGCTTTTTTTATAAGGAATTGCCCAGTCTCCAGCGGCGCGCGGGCGGTCCTCGAGAAATGGAAGCGCTGTGTCATGCTTATGAACACTCGGGCGATAAACGCTTTTTGGAACAGGCCGAGCGCATGATGAAATCCATGCGTCCGAGTGGCAGCCGAAGCGGCAAGCGCATTGTCAAAGATCTCGTTGGTGATACCGTGCTTTTCGATGGTTCGGGTCCTAAATCATTTGCTTCTTTTTATGTGCCGTTTATGTCTTCGTATAAAATTTTGTCGGATGAGAATTGCCTGACTTGATTTGAGACCGACAAATGGTTACTTTTGAAACGTTGCGTTTGGTTCGAGATTTTTCGGGAGGATAAATGGCTTTTGATGAATTAGATGAAATGGGTATCCAGCAGGTGAATAACTCCATGAAGATGCTCATGGGGGAGTTAAATAATTTCCAGGATATCGCAGGCTACGTCAAACCATTGCCCGGGGAAATACCCGCGCTCGATGGTATTGATATTTACGGCGAGACCATTCCGCTCAATGGTATTGTGGGTGGTGATCATATTGTCTATGTCGATTTTAAGAAGCGCTATGATCTCGATGCTCGTATAGAAAAAGCCCGCGGTCGCGGGCAGGATGATGTTGTCAAAAAGCTGGAGGAATGTCGCTTTAAGGCTGGCGTGGCAGTGGCCGATGTTTCAGGGCATCAGATCACGGACGCGTTGCTCGCGGCGATGCTCCATCAGGCTTTTTTGATGGGTGCGATTTACGAGATGGATTATTACGGGAATATTACGGCCAAGTTGTTTGAAAATCTCAATACGCGGTTTTACAATTCGTCGAGTCTCAGCAAATTTATTACGATGATTTACGGAGAGATATCTCAGGAGGGGCATTTCCAGTTTCTGTCGGCGGGGCATCCCATGCCGCTGGTGTATTCGCACAAGCACAAAGGTATTGTCGAAGTGCCCGAAGATCGGATGATTGCCTCCCCACCCATTGGCACGCTTCCCTCTGGTCGCGATATTGATCGCAATATCAATGAGAGTGTGCTCGGTTTTAAGGAAGAGTATGAAATTAACGAATGGGATTTAATGGGTTCGGGCGATATTCTCATTCTTTTTACCGATGGTCTGGTTGAACACCACCGCAATGGCGAGTTTTACGCGCCGCGTTATCTCGAACAAAAACTCCGCGAGGTCGAAGATCTAACTGCCAAAGAAATTTTTCAGGCGATTAAAGAGGACCTCACCGCGTTCAATACACCCGATGACGATATCAGTTACGTTATTATCAAGCGGAACTAATCAACATCCCTCCTTTCGCACTATCCCTCTTCCACTTCATCCAATGCGCCTACTTTTCTCAAGCTCGGGGAAGCTATTGCGGTTATGCCTGTGACCAATAGCGTTCCGATGCCGCCGCTTACCACTGAGAATACAGGTCCGTACAATTCCGCTACGCCTCCAGATTCGAGGCCGCCCAGTTCATTTGACGCGCTCACAAATACGCCGTTTACAGCCGATACCCTGCCGCGCATTGCATCGGGGGTGATTAGCTGTACGAGTGTGTGACGAATGACCATGCTCACGTTGTCAAATGCCCCGGTCAATACGAGCATTGCAAATGACAACCAGAAGTTTTCCGATATGCCGAATACTATGGTTGCGATGCCAAATCCGGCTACGGTGAGGAGTAGATTTCTGCCGGCTTTTTTCATTGGCGGCAAGTGTGCCAGTGTGAGCGCCATGATCAGGGCACCCACCGCAGGTGCTGATCGCAATATTCCGAATCCCTCGGATCCCACGTTTAAGATGTCCTGCGCGTATATCGGCAGTAAATACACGGCGCCACCCAATAGCACGGCAAACATGTCCAGTGCCATGAGTGACAATAGCAATTGGTTGTTCTTCAAAAATACCAGTCCACCCATCAGATTTTGCAGTGGTGAAACCCGCGCTGCATTTTTATCGCGTTCTACGGGCGGTACGCGCAATCGGGATAAGACCAATAGAAACCATCCCGTACATCCGGCACTTGCGAGGTACGCCGCAGGTACATAAACTGCGGCAATCAGGCCTCCGATCATAGGTCCTACTACCCACGCCATTTGCATCAAGCTCATGCTCCATGCCACGGCATTGGGGAATATTCCGCGCGGTACCAGTTGGGGTACTATTGCCCGCCGTGCTGGCGCGCCGAGTACGGTTATTGCAGCATCTACTACGAGTATGGCGTACATCAGGGCAATTGGTCCCTGTTTCCAGGATACTGCGGCAAGGCCCAGAGAGGTTAATGTTGTGCCCGTCAGGCTCAACATCATGACCGTGCGTCGGTTAAAGCGGTCGGCGAGATATCCTGCGGGGAGTGCTAGGATCATTGTGGGCAATGCAATTGCCAGGCCCACCAGGCCGAGCGCGAGTGCTTGCCCGGTGCGCGCGTACATTTCCCATCCTATGGCTGCACTCTGAATTTGCGTGCCGACCAGTGCGGCAAACCAGCCCAGCGCGTATAGCCGAAATTCCCTGATGCGAAATGCTTCATAGGGATTGTGTTTTGTCAATATGATTCCTGTTCGTGAGAATTTCGTCAGATTCAGACATGATAGCTAACTTACGACTGATGTCAACACATCGCTAAAAGCTGTGTGTTTGTCCTTGACGCTACGACAAATTCTGGCTATTCATATGTTCAGTGTATTAGCTTGTGCTACCTCAATCCGCCGTTCAACAGCAACTAAGTTTGTTTTTCTATGGAGTCTCCGTTGAGAGTTGAACAATCTCCGATCATTCATTTTAAGTTGACATTTCTTTAAAATTGGCTATTACTACTATAGTATTCAAAATGTGTGATGTATTTAATGGTGCAAAGGATACAAAAACTATGGATAATTTGACGGTACTTGATCTATTCAGTGGTTGCGGTGGCATGTCCTGGGGGCTTTCAAAGGCGGGTTTCAAGGTTCTTGCAGGTATTGATAATTGGGAGCCGGCACTCAATACGTTTAATTTTAATCATCCAGAGTCCCAAATCATAAATGGCGATATGACACGTCTTAATCCCGAAGATGTTATGGAGGCGTTGCATCTAAAAAAAGGAGAATTAGACTGTATTATTGGTGGTCCCCCCTGTCAAGGTTTTTCAAAGAATGTGCCATCTTCTTATAGATTCTTAGAAGATCCACGAAATCAACTATTTAGAGATTTTCTCAGATTTGTTAAGACCCTATATCCTAAGACTGTATGTATGGAAAATGTAGCGGAAATTTACAATGCATATTCTGGAACTGTTCGTGATGAAATCATTGATATTCTATATGAGGCGGGCTATGAGGTAGAGGTCAAGGTTATTTACGCCCCTGATTATGAGGTCCCGCAAAGGAGGAGAAGGTGCTTCTTTTTAGCATCAAGAACAGGAATGTCTCCTGCATTTTCTCCCCCTCTATTTGGCCCAGTGGAGAAACCATCCCTTTGGGGTAGTCACATAATACAGTATAGGTCTGCCTGGTCAGCTTTATCTGATTTACCTGTTTTGGAAAATGGAGAAGGTTTTGAACCTATGGCGTATGGTAAAGAACCTGAGAATGAGTTCCAAAGTCAAATGCGTCGAGATGCAACAAAAATTTATGATCACATAACTCGAAAATTAAAAGAGAAGCAGTTCTCGCGAATCGCCTCTCTAAAACCAGGTCAAGGTATCAAAGACCTTCCCGACCACCTGAGACCCAAATCCGGATATAGCGGAGCTTATGGACGATTGGATTGTGAAATGATTGCTCCAACTATTACTCGGTGGGTGTTTCATCCAGGATCAGGCAGATTTTGTCATCCAAAAGAAATCCGCCTCATTACGATACGAGAGGCGGCGAGGTTACAATCATTTTCTGATGATTTTAGATTTACGGGAACCTACATCCAAAAATCCCAACAATTGGGTAATGCAGTTCCCCCTTTATTAATGGAAGTGTTTGCTGAGGACATTAAGCGGTGCTGTTCAGTTGGCTCAACAACAGATCAACAACCTCATCCATTGGTAACCGCGTAGGTTCGATGGAGAAAATATGTGTATTCTCTGGTAGAATGAATCTTTCAAAAAATTGTTTTTGATTGGGATACCATCGAAAGACACAAAATTTATCCTTTTTTCTTATCCCCTGAAGTCCGGTTTTCGTTTCGTTTGTCCATATCCAATAAAGCTCAGGTGGCTCATAGTCTGATAGGTCTTCTTCAAGGAATCCATAGGTTTTTCGATCTTTTGATTTCACCAGAATACACATCCTTCTATTTGTAACTCCTTGCGCCTCTGCATCCTCATACACTTTTCCATACCAGTGTCGTAATAGAGCCAAACCCAGGTCTTCAGGAGGAGACGCCACGCTTAGCGAATTAAAGCCAAGTTCTTGACTTTTTTTAAAGATGTCTGCTCGTTGGATGACCAATTCAAAATGACGAGATATATCAACTCCTGATTGCAATGCCTTCGCAGACCATCCTACAGAAGTAGAAGGATCGACAATATCAAAGAGTCTCTTTTTTCTAATATTTGTAAGCGGATCTACGAGAGGAATATTTTTGACATAACAAAAGATTGCTTCCCAAATGAAATCTTCAACGTCATCAATAAATGGCACGGTATATATTGCTTCCAGTGCTTTTTTTAGTTTTTCTAATTCACGACTGCTTAGAGGATACACCCTTCATTTCCTTTTCTAATAATATCATTAGATCTGCAAGACTAATCTCCAACACGCCACAAATTTTGCACAGTGTCTTGAGAGATGGGCTTTTTAAGCCTCTTTCAAGCTGGCTCACATAAGTCCTGTGGATTCCACATTCGAAACCGAATGCTTCTTGGCTTAGATTCTTTTTTTTTCTCAAGCGTTTGAGAATTTTTGCAAGAGCTTCATTCATCATATTTAAACGTACGTAAATTGAATACTATTAGTCCACATACTATAGTATTCAATTTGAGGGAAAACACTATGCGACGTACTTTTCAATTTGACCAGAATACCCCACCTCTTTGTCGTTTGGGGCTGGCTACGAGGGGTAACACCCATTTGTCTCCTGCCGATGTCCGTTATGCGGTTGGGCGCGGTGTCAATTATCTCAATTGGTGCGGGCGTCCCGATGGTTTGAGTCGCGCTGTTGCGGATATGGGGACGGAACGGGAGAGAATTGTACTGGCATGGCAGATCAAGTCTCGTACTGCTTCAGGTGCG
>JAJEAX010000425.1 GCA_022822565.1 Candidatus Latescibacterota bacterium | reverse complement strand
GCACTTCCAATGAAAATGCGCGATGGGCGCAAGTGGTGGCACGGTAGTGATGGGCTTTATTTACAGGATAGAGATGCGTGGCAAAAGTTCACATTGCCAGAGGGTGGTTCATTAGTGAGCATCAGTGCCTTTCTGCAAGCGCGCAATGGCTCCCTGTGGTTTGCCGGGGTATATAAAGGTCGTCCAGTTATCGCAAACTTCAATGGGAAGACCTGGCGGATATGGGATAGTAAAACGGGTTTGGGAGAACACGGTGTCGGATCAAAATTTGCCGAAGATACAGATGGCGATATATGGATCCGCACGAGCAGCAAAAATATTACAGCACGCGGGGGCCTGGATCGCGTCCAAGGCGGAAACGGCGTCTTGCACTTTGATGGCGAAATCTGGCATAACTATACTGTGGAAGATGGATTGATTCACAATCGAGTTTACGATGTGGTCGCCGACCCCAAAGGCGGCGTATGGATCGCAACCCTTCGCGGATTGAGCCATTACAAAGATGGAAAGTGGACCTCCCATCTCGTCGATAATATCCCCGTTGAAGAGATACGCAGTGCCCATGTGTATGAAGGCCGCAAGATCTATGAGCTATTTTATGATCGAGAAGGCACACTTTGGGCTGTACATGGATCACACCGTGGACGCACCATAACGCGGAGCAGAGGCGGGATTTCCAGATTTGACGGCACAACCTGGACATACCACGACGCACACGCGGGATTACCCATTCACGCTTCTCGAAATATCTGGCAAACCGAAAACGGCGATTTGTGGTTTGGCACGAATCCAGATGACCACAAAGTGGTAGAAGCCAGCGGCTTAATGCGGTATAAAGATGGGATGTGGTTACGATCAACAGGCAGGCACGGAATTCCCATCATTTTTATCGAAAGTTTAATAGAAAAAGGAGATGGTTCTTTTACTTTTGATCTCTCTGGTACTGTATCCTATAAGCCCCCCACTGATCACCTGACAACGATTTCAGGCAAAGTGATAGATCAACGCGACGGCCACCCCGCAGCAAATATGGGAATATGGGTTGAATACGACGATGGCGAAGTGCATGCCGGAACCATGACGGATGAAAATGGTCGCTATCGCATCGAAGTCACCCCCGGCGTATATCGCGTGCGGATTGCATCTAAAAATGCGGCGGCCCCCGTAACTGTTGATACAAAAGCCAGGGGTATAGTTGAAGAGGTCGATCTGCTCTTGCTCAACTCGCGCCGCATCTCTGGTCGTGTAATCGACACGTCTGATAATCCGATTGCCAATGCTGTCGTGGTGATTTCAGATGACACTTCAGGAGATAGACGGTTATCTCCCCAGGTTGTGACCACAGATGCCAATGGAAAATTTGAAGGCTGGCAGGTCGCAGGACCACGAGCTACTTTTGAAGTCACTGCAAAAGGATATGCACAAACCGCCCTAACAGTTGAAAATGCAGTCGAAGGCCAAATAGAGATTGCGTTGAAAAAAGGAATAACCCTGCGAGGTCGCGTTGTCGATGAGTCCGATCAACCCCTTGCAAGGGCGCGTGTTGCCTTTGCCCGCCCCCCGATGCCTCGTGCTAAATATACAGCACCACCTCCCCTCCCCTTTCACCACAATACCTATACCGATACGTCGGGTTTATTTACTCTCCAGAATATAGATATGCACAAAGGTCACGTCTGGGTAACCCATCCCGATATCGGAATTATAAATCAGAAAATTGTATCTGCCGATAATACAATAAAGCTCAAAATTGACGCTGAAAGTCAAGCAGTGATGGATGTAGATATCCCGGTGAAGCGTTTCCGCGTGTATTCTGTTTCAGGCGTGGTATCCCTAAATGAAGGGGCTGTAGAAGGGCTGGAAATCAGGGCTTTTCCAACTAAAAGATCAAATGTCCCTGCTTATCCAAAAACGGACCAGACAGATGCTAATGGTGTATATCGTTTAGACGATCTCGAGCCGGGGGAACATCGCATTATCATGAGTTTAATCAAAAAAAAGGAAATAGATGACGGACGCACAAAGACAATACATTACCCCGTTCAATCTCAGACACTAATAATCGAAGACCGCGATGTGACGCTAAACCTTGAACCCCCGAGCGATGTGTATTCTGTTTCAGGCGTGGTATCCCTGAATGACGGTTCTGTTGGAGGGTTAAAAATCATGGCCTTTTCAGCTAAAAGATCAAGCGGCCGTATTTTTCCGAAAACAGACTATACAGATGCCAATGGCGCATATCGTTTGGACTATCTGGAGCCGGGGGAATATAGCATTCTCATGAGCAGGCCCGAGCCCGAAGAAGTGGAAATAGAGGGTCACAAGATGACAATATATCACCCTGGTCAATCTCGAACACTGGTAATTGAAGACAGCGATGTGACGCTGAATTTTGAACCTCTGGGTGATGCGCGAATTACAGGTATTGCGACTTACAACGGACAGCCTGTTTCAGATGTTTATGTAAGTACCCGTATTTTGCCAGATGATCCTGAGAATTTTGTCTTACTAAGCGGTACAGAAACAGACAAAGAGGGCCGGTTTGAATTGCGCGGTCTGCCGTCTGCATGGATTACCATTTCTTTTCGTAAAATGGAACGCCTCGGTTCAGGAGGAAAACGCTGGAGCAAAGTCGATACAGTTGATCTGACGAATAAAAAAGAATTGAGTTATATAGCGGAATTGGAAATGGAGGAACGCCCGACTTTGAGCCTGGGGGATATGGCACCTGAATTTGAGGCCAAACGACTAAATGGATCAACATTCCGGCTCGCAGATTACCGCGGCAAGAAAGCTGTTTTGATCGATTTTTGGGCAACGTGGTGCAGTCCGTGTATCGATGAAATTCCAACAATAAAAAGAATTGCCGAAACCTATCGCGATCAGGGATTGGAAGTCGTAGGCGTGAGTTTGGATCACGATGAGCAAGCACTGCGAGATTTTGTGAAAGAAGAAAATCTGAGCTATGTGCAGGTATTTGACAAAGAAAAATCAGACGCAATTGCAAAATCCTACGGCGTATGGGGCATCCCATCGGTATTTCTGGTCAATAAAAATGGCGTCATAAATGCGCCGAATCTGCGCGGAGACCGCGTTGAA
>JAJEAX010000080.1 GCA_022822565.1 Candidatus Latescibacterota bacterium | reverse complement strand
ATCCGTAACGCCAAATACGGTCTGGATATTGACCCCGCTCACATTTCGCAGCGCATCCCCCAAAACCACGCCACTCTGGTGCTGGAACAACCCGTGATTTACAACACCAATACTCGCCGGAGTCAAGCGGATTGGGACGGGAACTTTCATCGCGATAGTGCTCACAGTAGGCACTTTTTCCTTGCTCTCCGTCACCACAATCTCTTCCCCCGCATAAACGGGCAGTTCTTCCTCCTCCTTCTTCTCCCCCTCTTCTGTATTCTGCGCAAAAATGAGATTGCCAGTCATACCCATAATACAGGCAAAAATCAAAAACTGTCGAAAATAACGCATAGTGACTTCTCCGGTTATCGGTTGTCCCCCCGGCCTTTTCCTACTATTACTCGCTCTCCGTGTCCGCAGATTTCGCCTGCGGCCCTGATACATCCATGCATACAATCCTGTGCATATCGCGCACAAAAATTTTCCCATTGGCAAGTGTTGGTGGTGTCCAGCATTTGCCCGACAGCACCTGTGCACTGGCCTTTTCCCGAAATTCTGTAGGCGATACTTCTGCCAATGCGAGTTTGCCCTTATCACTCAAAATGATCAAATGTCCATCGGCATAAATAAGAGACCCCTTACCATACCCCCGGCGTCTCCACTGTTCTTTGCCAGTCTCTGCTTCAATACATTTCAAGATCGCATTGTCAAAACCGTAGATATAATCGCCGATCAGGAGCGATGTTCCAAAATGGTTTTTCATGCCGCGACTTTCCCACACCTTTTTAACGCCCAGGCCTTCTCCCTCCTCGGATATTTGCAACAGGGCCGCTCCATGATCATAACCCGAAGAAATAAATATGCGATCTGGAGGCACTAAAATTGGCGTGGCAATATTCAGATCATAAGATGTGGACCAGGGCAATCGCCAGTAAAGCGAGCCATCAGTGGGAGAAAGCCCAACCGCTGCTTCACCCGAAACAAACACCACCTGACGAATACCCGCAATATCTACGACAATTGGCGACGAATAGGACACAATATCGTTTTGAGACGCCCACTTGAGAGCACCATTTGTCTTATCCAAAGCGATAAACGTCCCCTGCCGTGTGCCCACTTCTAAGAGCAATAAATCGCCTTCAACCAGCGGCGATGTCGAAAAACCAAATTTCGGCACGCGACTGCCCAACCCATCATAGAGATCGACCTGCCACAGTTTTTTTCCATCTTTTGCATTCAAAGCATACAACCAGCCTTCGGCACTGAGCACAAAAACCCGCTCGCCATCCACAGTGGGCTGAGAACGGGGACCGTTCCCACCTTGACGCTCATAGAATTTGCCACCTGTTCTAAAACGCCAGATTTCCTCACCAGTTTTTTCTTCCAGACAAATGGCAAATTCGTCCTCCCCATCCGAGAACATTGTATAAACCCGTCCATCCGCGACCGAAATACCGGAAAACCCCTCACCGAGTTCTTTTTGCCACACAACCGCTGGCCCATCTTTTGCCCAGGTTGTCAACAATCCCGTTTCATAAGAAATACCCGTCCGGTTGGGACCCAGCCACTGGGGCCAATCTCCGTGTGCGGGAGAAAAACACAGCACAACAGCGATTAACAAATAATGCCCGTATTTCATAAATCCTCCATAGTTAGTGGAAATTGATCGCTCAGGTATAACGCGAATTGCGATATCTTTCGTGATAAAATTCGGGGAGCAACTGATCGACGCGCAAAAGTCCCTCTCTACTCAGAGTGATACTCTCCGGATCGAAATCCAGCATATCGTAATCTCGGAGTTTTTGATAGGCTTCACCAAATTGGTGCAGGATATTGACACCAAATTTATCCTGAAAATAAGCGGTTTCAATCCGTCCCAGCTTGAGTTGCAAAATCATCTCTCTGATCAGCCGCTCTTCTTTTGTCGGCACAAAAGATCGATTGATCGGAAGTTGTCCTTTTCCAACGGTTTCGATATAGGGATCCCAGTGCGTCTGGTTTTGAAAATGCATGCCGCCCACATGAGAGAAAGAAGCCACACCCGTACCGATGAGGTCCGCGCTACGCCACAGGGCATCTCGATAGACAAATTTATTCAGACGACCTTTTTTGACCAGCGTATAAGCACTCGATGTCTCATAACCCGCTTTGGCAAACTCTTCAATCGCATAATTGTGCCACGCGCGCTTGGTAGCCCAATCTGCGACAGGCAAACCTCCTCCATCGCGTATGGCTTTTGAATACGTCGTATTAAACGGCAATTCCATCTGATAGATAGTGACGCTATCCGCATCGAGATCAATGGTGCCCTGCACCGTATCCCGCCACGTCTCCCACGATTCCCCGACCATACCGGAGATTAAATCTACATTGACCTGTGCAAATTCCTGTGCCTTGACCCACGGCATAGCCCTGTAAATTTCTTTGCTGACGTGTGCGCGACCATTCTCCCGCAAAATATCGTCGTTTAAGTTCTCCAAACCCAGGCTCAAGCGCGTGACGCCAATTTCCCGAATAGCCTCAACTTTGGACTGTGAAAGCGTACCAGGCTCACACTCAAATGCCACCTCTTCCGCATCATCCCACGGCATCACAGCCTTGACCCTGTCAACCAGAGCCTTTAAGTGTTTGACACTAATATAAGACGGCGTACCACCACCAAAATAAACAAAGTGCAATTTTCGACCTGCAATACGGGGCAAGGTACTATACGTTTCCACCTCTTTTGCCAGAGCATCTAAATACGTTTGAATTTCAGCGCTATTGCGATCTGTATAAACCCGAAAATAACAGAACTTACACCGCTTTCGACAAAATGGAATATGCATGTAAAGGCCCAGCGATATTTCTCTATCCCCCGAATCGGATGTGTGCAACATCTCTTCAATACGCGCTGTACTTTCATCGCGCCAGAAAGAGTAAGGCGGATAATTGGAAACAAACACGCTTCCAACATCTGTTTCCTTCCACACTTTGCGGGTCGTCGCTGGCTCTGGAATCTGAATTTGCTCGCTCATTCTTCCGCCTTTCCAAAACAATATAACGTGCCATCTGTTGTGCCAATAATCAACCGCTCGCGCGCCACACTCGGCGAGGCGACAAATCCCGATCCGGTTACAAATTCCCAATCGGATTCACCAGTTTCGAGATTTAAAGCCACAATTTTTCCATCCATTGTACCTGCAAAAACGCGATCTCCCACCACAACTGGAGATGCTTCAAATCGGGAGCGGGACGTGTAAGTCCACAAAACATCGCCCGTATCGGGATCAAGCGCGTGAACCATTTTGTCGCGCCCTGCAACAATAACCCGCTCCGGGGTCACGGATGGCGATGCAACATAGGGAAATTGCCGCTGTGGATGTTCGTATCTCCAGACAATTTCTTTTGCATCTAAATCAATGCACAAAACCTGGCTCTCATAAGTCCCCACATAAGCGCGCGTCTTATGAACGGCTGCGCTGGCACCCACATAAGCACCGAGTTCAATTTGCGATTGTTCTTTTCCGCTGGCAATATCGATAACGCGCAAAAGACCGTCACAGCCTGCGATGAGTATGTGCGTTTGTGCAATAGCTGGCATGCCGTGAACATAACCATCCGTCTCTATCTTCCACAATAACGACCCATCGTCCGGCGCGAGGCAGTATAAGAACTGATCATAAGACCCAAACAGGACGCGCCCCCCGGTTGCATTCGCCGACGAGATAATCTCCCCATCCGTTTGAAACGTCCACAATGCATTACCTGTTTGTGCATCAACAGCGTGAAAAACGCCATTGCCATCGCCGAAATACACGGCTTTTTCAAAAACCAGCGGCGATGATTTGATCTCACCCGTAGCCGAATACGTCCATTTGATCGCACCGCTATCAAAATCAAAAGCGTACAGCTTTTCGTCTAATCCGCCCACATACACCACATCTTGCCAAATTGCGGCGGTGGATTCAATCCCTATTTCGACCTGTGCCGTCCACAACACATCCAGTTCAGCGGGCAGGTTGCTGTTCGCAACACCCGTAGATTGTGCATCCCCGCGAAACCGACTCCATTCTTCTGCGTAGGCAGAAACACAAAAAAGAAAAATGCAGCCACCGATGAACACAGATAAACACGGATAAATGCGGCGGATCGCGTTGTTGCTCATTTTATCAGGCATATAAAAAAGCCTTTCCATCTGCGCCCATCTGCATCCATCGATTGCCTTTTAATTTTTTATCTGCGTCCATCTGCGTCCATCTGCGTCCATCTGCGTCCATCTGCGGATCAATACACAGATTCGTAAAGGGCGAGAAATTCATCTTCATCCACGGGTCTCGGATTAAAGGTACCCGTCCATTGTTCAGTTGCATCTTTTGCCAGTATTGGGAGGCTGTCACGCGATACACCGAGGTCGCGCAGTTGAAAAGGCAGATTTGCACATTCTTTCAAAAAAGCGATCTTCTCGACGAGTTCGTCAACATCCACTCCAAGTCCACGATAGCGCGTATTTTCGGTTTCTCCATTAAATTGGACGACAGCGGGCAACATAAGTGCCACAGCAACGCCATGTACAATACCAAAATGCGCGGTCAAGGGATTGGCACACGCATGGGCTGCACCCAACATAGCATTCTCAACAGCCGCGCCAGCAAAATGCGCCCCCAAAAGCATGTTACTCCTCGTTTCGCTATCGGAGGCATCCTCCAGCACGCTTTCAAAACTCGATGAAAGCAATTGCCACGCCTTTTGTGCGAACATCATAGAAATGGCATTGCGGCGCGTGCAAACATAACTTTCAATAGCGTGTGCAATGGCGTCTATACCCGCTGCTGCCGCGACATTTTTCGGTACAGTTTCGACCAGCGACGGATCGAGAATAACACTTCGAAATCGCGCCTTCAGGTCGCCACAGGCCATCTTGACATGCGTTTTTGCATCGGAAATAAGCGCGTAGGACTGCGCTTCGCTCCCCGTGCCAGCAGTCGTTGGAATTCCAATAGAAGGCAACATGGGTTTTGCCGCATGGCCCATACCCCAGTAATCTGCCATCTGTCCGCCGTTAGTCAGGATAAAATTGATCCCCTTGGCGCAATCCATTGCACTGCCTCCGCCCATCCCGACGATCAGATCGATATTTCCATGTGCTTTTGCAAACGCGACACCGGCCTCTATATGCGCGGTCGTGGGGTTTTCGCCCACACCATCAAATACAAAAAAATCCAGGGAGGCACTTTGAAGCGGCGCAATCGCACGGTCTGTGAGCCTGGCACTTACAATCCCTGGATCGGTCACAAAAAGAATGCGGCTTCCGCCCAATTCTTTTGATAATTCCCCCAATTGCGCGAGTGTGCCCTCCCCAAACACCACGCGCGTAGTGGGATAAAAATCAAATGCTTTCATCTCCTATGCCTGTTTCGCCCATTGCAGCGCGCGCTGCCGGTACAGGTGTTCGAACAAATTGCCCTCGTGTGGTTGATCCCATGAAATCTGATGCGTGGGAATCGCCCCCACATTGAGTCTTTCCACATGGGGAGAACTGAGCAATTTGTCGATAAATACACGGTCTTCTGTTATTGCTGTCACCACGAGACTCGGTCCGATCTTATCCAGAATTTCCGACTGCGGAACTTCGACCACGCTCGCGTAGGGGAACAGATATTCTGTATTTGCAAGAGGATGTTCAAAATCGTCACACCAGACAACCGTGGGGTTTAAGAATTTCAAGCCATCGATCTCGACCAGCCGGTCACCGCGCAATTTCTCGGTCAAATCTTCGGCCCCTATGGTTTTCAGGTTGATATCTATAGCCAGCGAAATCTGATCGGCGAATGTGGGATTGGTAAATGCCGCGATCTGCGCCTCCGGATCATCCAGAGGTCTCCCGACAATTTTTGCCAATCGCTCTGCGAGTGCTTCGGCAATTTCTCGACCATGCGCGGGAACCCACACGCCCGACGCATTGATACAAGAGCGACCGCCATTTGCAGTAATTGAAGCAACTGCGATATCGAGACAGTCTTCCCAGCGATCTATCATATCTTCACCAATAATGACCTTGCTCTGCCCAGGCCCGTGAATTTCCACGCGGGGATCGCCCAGCCAGGGGGCGACCGTCGCCCCGCCCCCAAAGAGCATGGAGCGACCACATCGAATCAAAATTTCAGTGGCACCACCGTGATCTGTCGGATAGAACCCAAACGCTTCTGGCGGGCACCCCGCTTCTATAAACGCCTGTGCAATTCGGAAAGGCGTCCAGGGCTCTTCGCGTCCGGGTTTTAGAACGAGAGGAACTTTGAGTGGAATGGATGGAACCCACAGCGCGTGTACCCCTGGCGAATTGCTCGGCAATATGGCCCCGAGGGCATCGGCCTGACAAATATAGCTGAGAGAGCGGCCATCCTGATCGTACCACCCTTCATCGAGCACAGCGAGATCTAACCCGCGCGTAAGCCCCCCTAAAATAGCTTCGATTTCCGTACACACGAGTTGAATTTTTTTCATATTCGCGCGACAGAGCGCTTCGGGCATTCCCGTTGTGCCAGACACCTGTTTGACATAGTCATCGGGCGTCTGAATATGGTCACCAATGGGCAAATCAGCCTCTGCAAATAAGCGAGCGGCCTCGCGGGTTATATCCACGAGTTCCGACACACTCAGCCTGTCGAGCGCACGTTTGTTCGCCGCGGACACATTTAAGTCCTTAGCGACCAACCCTCGATTTGCCTGACTGACCTGAACGAGCGGCTCGCCAGTTTGAATATGCGACACTTCCTGAACGCTCAAACTCGTGTACGGTTCCCCCGCACGTAAAATGGGTAAGTGAATCATATATCTCGCCTCTTTGAAAGACTAATTATCGCCTCTCTGCAACATTTTGGGAAGGAATTTATAGTCATAAAATTAGGCACAAGTGTGATTTTAAATCGCGTTGTAGAACATAAAAAGTAGCTTTTCACCCAAATAAAAGCAAGCGCAATAATGTGAGTATTTTCATATTGACTCTAAAATACTCACGAGTATATTGTGGTTTAGTCTAAAATACTCACGACATGCCAGAAAGGTAATAAGTATGGAACCCCGCTACACCATGGATCATATTGAAGCAGATATCGCAGACAGAATGATATTCATCGGCGGTCCGCGCCAGGTTGGAAAAACAACACTCGCAATCTCACTGTTGGGGCAAGGCCAAAATGAATCCTCACCGGCCTATCTGAACTGGGATGTACTGGCCGACCGCGAGGACATTCTGGCGGGAAGACTCCCCTCGGGACAGACCCGAGTCATTTTCGATGAAATTCACAAGTACGCGCAGTGGCGAAATCTAATGAAGGGGTTATTCGACAAAAACAAATCATCCGTTTCTTTTATCGTCACCGGCTCGGCACGGCTGGACTACTATCGCAAAGGCGGCGACTCCTTGCAGGGGCGATATCACTACTACCGTCTTCATCCCTTCACGCTGATGGAATGCGGGCAGAAGCCCGATAACGCACTCGTGGCGCAACTGCTCAGATTTGGCGGTTTTCCGGAGCCTTTTCTCAGGGGGGAGACGCGGTTTCACCGCAGGTGGTTGCGCGAGCATTCCGCAAGAGTCATATATGAAGACCTCCGCGACCTGGAAAATGTGCGAGAGGTATCCATGCTGGACCTGTTGCTGTCTCAC
>JAJEAX010000421.1 GCA_022822565.1 Candidatus Latescibacterota bacterium | reverse complement strand
GATGGAGATGCGATGCGGTTTTATTCGGTGCCTTTTGGCGGGATACATCACGAGTATTTGGCTTTTAATCGGCGGTATTACGAGGAGGTCGTGCCCGTGTTGAATGAGTATTTCGATGCGGTATTGGTGCATGGCGATTCCCAACTATCGCGGTTGGAAGATCATTTCCCCTGGGTAGATGATATCGGTATTCCCATCATTTATACGGGGTTTGTTTCTGAGAAACTCGAGGACGCATCTCGGCCTGATGGGGCGCCGGATCGGTATGTGTTGGTCAGTGCTGGCGGTGGGGTTGAGGGGCTTGCGCTTGTTGCGCCGTGTATTGAAGCGTGGAAAAAGTTGGCACAGGACGACGCACACGATGGACGCGAGATGGTAATTTTTGCAGGTGCGTTTATCGATGAAGGGCATTTTGACGCTTTGCGCGCTTTGTGCGGTGATGGTCCGTTTCGCATTGAACGCTTTACGTCCAATTTTTTGGCGTGGATGCAACACGCGGATTTGTCGATTAGTCGCGCGGGCTACAATACGTGTATGAATGTGCTTGAGACACAAGTGCCAGCGATTCTGGTGCCGAGCATTGCGATGGATGATCAGGTATTTCGCGCGCAGGAGTTGATGGGGCTGGGTATTGCAGGGGTGATACATCCCGATCAAATCAGTGCGGGAAAGATGGCAAAAGCTATTGCCGAAATGCTCGAAAGTTCTGCGCCCGAACACCACCTATCTCTGGATGGTGCCGAGCAAACGCGAAAGTTTATAGACAGCGGTCAGCAGGAGGTGAAAGATGAAAATTTATGTGTCACATCCGTATCACGACCACGAGAAAATTATGGCTTCGAATAGCGGGGCAGCCCTTTCGGGTTTTAACCATGTGCAGGCGTTATCAAAGTATTGCGATGTGTATATGCCAGCGTCTGAAGCTGTGGATTATAGCCCGAATTTGCACGGTATTCGGTTCGCATTTGAGACGATTGATTCGTCTCGTCAGTGGTTTGCGCGACAGGGTTTTGATGGTGTGTTGATGTTTGAACCCAAGGCAGATGACGTGGCGTTTTTCCGCCATGTGTGTCCCGCACCCATTGTGATTCGGCTGTCGTGTTCTTTTGGAAACAATCGGGATTTTGTTGACAAGGTGCTTCAGTGTTATTCGCTGTTGCGGCCTTATGATGCCCTGTCGCCCAAGTCGGCGTATGTCGCTGACGAAATTGGCAAGTTGGTGTTTGACAAGTCGTATTTGCACGCGATTACCAATGGGGTAGATGCCGAGGTGTTTGTGCCAATGGATAAGTTGCACGCGCGCAAAGAGGTCGCGGATAAGACGGGTGATCAACGTTTTTTGGAGATGCCTGTGGTGGGTTTTTGTGGGCGGTTTGAGCCGGGCAAGGGCGCGTATCCGTTTTTGCGAATGGCCGATCTGAATCCCAATGTGTTATTTGCGGTGATTGGCAAGCAGTTTGCACCTGTGACGCATCCGCCCAATGTGATCTTTTTGGGCGCGCAACCCTATACGGAGATGCCGCTGTATTACAATATGCTGGATGTGTTGTGCGCGCTGTCGGTGTATTCGTATGAGTCGTGTCCTTCAACGGTGATAGAGGGCATGGCGTGTGGCCTTCCGATTGTGGCGACAAATTTTGCGGGTGCGCCAGAGTTGTTGAGTGCTTGTGGGCGGTTGATAGAGATTGAGCGGTTTGAAGACGAGCCATTGAATGTGACGGGTTATATCGCTCCTGAGGTGATTTCAGACGCTGTGCGCGATTTGTTGAATAGCAAAACGGAGCGGGAGAAATTGGGAGAATGTGCCCGCAAACGCGCGCTCGAATTTTCCTGGGATTGTATGGCGCAGCAACACATGGCATTGTTTGAAGACCTGCTGACCAAACGCGATGTATCCGCGTGTCCGATTCCAATAACCATGAGTTTTGCACAGGGTTGTGATATGTCCGGTGTGCCGAAAAGTATGTCTAAGGGGTTTAACTATTTGGGTAGCGTGCAAGGTCCTTTGCCGCGCATTTCGTTTTTGGGACAAGACCTGTCGCTTTTTGAAGGCCTGGGCCTTCACTTGATGCAACATTTACACCCTAATGAAGTCGAAGCCGTTCTGTTGGGTTTATGTGAAACGCGCGCTACAGCCCACAAAACGCTTCGCAAAATCCGACACTTCAGCGATATGCTCACGGCTCCCTGATCTGCGCCACAGGGATGCAGGTTGGCTGAGGTAGTGAAGAAAGGAGGTGAGAGAAATGACTGAACGCATTACATCAATGCCAGCACGAGTTTCTGTGACCTGTGTTCAACTTCCCGGTCAAGAACTCGAACTGGCACTTGGTGAGATGGCGAATGCATCAGGAGGATGCATTTTGCCAGGAGAAGATTTGTTTGAGCACGATCCATTTGAGCCTCTTGAAGATATGATCGAAGATGCGGTGGATTATATCGGAGATACGGTGAGTGAATGGTGGGCTTCCTGGTAGCTATCGCGCTACACGCCATAAGACGCTTCAGATGCTGGACGAAAACCATCTTTTTTGCTGAATCTTACAATTCATTTACTCGGAGGATGTTATGTATAATCGCGTAACTTCAGATTCAAGTTCAGACGCCGCTTTTGCCTCTTGCACGATACTGCCTATCCATCAAACAATGCTCAATGTTGAAGAAATGGCAGATATTGATGGCTTGGGAAGTTTGGCAGATGCTATTGATGCAGCGGTGGATTATATTTCTGATGTTGTTGATGGGATAGGAGATAGTGTTTCTGATTTTGTTGATTCGTTATATTTTTATCCCCAGGATGCTGAGCCCATACACGTGCCTAATCCACATGTTCCTACTCCTCAAAAGAGAGAACTGAATATTGTCACTTTTGAAAAACATGTCTGCGACCAGCCAGTCGTGCATACATCTTGTGGGACTTGTTTGTGTCCAGAGGTGATGAGGCCGTGTCTGTAGGTACGATGTACATCAATCCGTCATTCCTGTATATGCTCCACGGCGTGTGCAGGAGTGACGGCGTTATATGAGGTAGGACGGTTGGAGAAAATGAATCTTTCGCTTTTTTTCGCCAAAAACTCAGTTCGGTCACAATCTGTTCGTTTTCCCTTTGGAAGTGTTGTTTTTCTACAGGGGCAAACAGCTGAGGCGTTTTACATCGTGCAGTCTGGACGGTTGCGGGTGATTAAGCAGGATGCGAATGGCGATTCGGCCACTGTGGGCTATTTGTATGCAGGTGATCATTTTGGCGAAGGGGCACTGTTGAATAGGCAGGGGCACCGAGCAACGGTGCGAGCGGTTGAGGATGCTGATGTATTGCAGGTGCCGAAGGATGAATTTTTTAAGGCTGTGAGAAAAAGTTCTGATGTAAGGGCATATCTTGAAGAGCAGATCGCGTGTATTGCGTATCGGGATTTTACGCGATTTTTGAAAGGGGATGTTCCGGGCGATGCGATGCGGGCGCTGTTCGCGCGGTTAAAGCGCGAGGTGGTTGAGGAGGGTGTGACCGTTGTCGAGCGGGGTCAGTTGGGGCATCGGTTTTATTTGATCGGCAGCGGTCAGCTGGAGGCTGTGTCAGAAAATGGGAATACGGTGGTTTTGCGCGCGGGTGATTATTTTGGCGATGGTAGAGATGATGAAACGGTCATTCGCAGTCAGCGCGATAGTGTGCTCTTTTATATAGATAAAAGCGATTTTAATAAGTTAAAAACTATGATATCGGGGTTCGAGAAGGCGTTGGAGAGAGGGCGTATATCGCGTGGAGAACAGCGAACGAATGAGGCATTGTTTCGACAAGCCCAACCTGAGCCAATGGTTGTTCGGGCAGAGGAAGAAGAAGACCCGGAGTCCAATGTAGTTAATATCAGAATAGACGGTGCAAAACCATCCACATTGTTTCGCTTTCCATTTTTGAAGCAACACGATCAATCAGATTGTGGCGCGGCGTGTTTGGGCATGATTTGTAAATATTACAAGATGCCTATTGGGTTGAACAGGCTGCGCGATATGTCCAATGTGTCGCGGTATGGCACGTCGATGGGAGCATTGGCCGAGGCTGCGGAGACCATAGGTTTTGTTACGCGAGGTGTGCGCACGGGGTATGAGGCCCTGATGCGGACAGAATTGCCAGCCATTCTCCACTGGGAGGGCAATCACTTTGTGGTCTTGTATCAGATAAATAAAAAGGAGGTGAAGATAGCAGATCCCGGCGTGGGCATTCGCAAGCTGTCGCGGGCAGAGTT
>JAJEAX010000106.1 GCA_022822565.1 Candidatus Latescibacterota bacterium | reverse complement strand
TCTCGTGGTTGTCGTGGGTGGTGTTGGAAAAATTTTGGGGACTATTGTCGCGGGTCTCGGTATTGGTGTTTCCAATAAGGTTATTGAACCCTTTGCCGAAGCCGTTTATGCCAAGGTTCTCATTTTGGGCCTTATTATCCTTTTTTTACAGTTGCGCCCCACAGGCATCTTTCCCGCGAAGGGGAGGGATGAATAATCCGCAGATGAAGGGCAAATAGACGGAGCGGGGTACAACTGGCCGCTTCTCAGGCCAGTTCATAGACGAGATATTTTATGAATTATTACCGTCCCATCATTGTATTCCTCATTTTTGGTATTGCCGCTCCCGTGCTCAATGCTATGGGGTTGCTTTCTGATACGACGTTGAATCTCTGGGGGCGTTATTTTTGTTTTGCGATTGCCGCACTGGGGATTGATCTGATCTGGGGATATACTGGTATTCTGTCGCTGTGTCAGGCTTTCTTTTTTTGTTTGGGCGGGTATGCGATTGGTATGCATATGCTGCTCAAGACGGGTACGCAAGGGGTTTATGGGAGTGCGTTGCCCGATTTTATGGTGTGGAACCGCGTGGAGCAATTGCCCATCTTTTGGGAGCCTTTTCACACTTTTACATTTGCGTTTATGCTGGCGCTTATGATTCCGGCGATTATTGCGCTTATTTTTGGGTTTCTCGCTTTTCGCAGTCGGCTTCAGGGGGTTTATTTTGCCATTATTACGCAGGCTCTTGCCCTGGGCGTCTGGCTTATTTTTTTGCGGAATGAGACCATGCTCGGCGGTACTAATGGCCTGACGGATTTTAAGACGTTGCTCGGTTTTGAGTTGGCGGATTCGGCGAGTAAACGCGGTCTTTATATCGTTGCTTTTGTCACGCTTTTTGCTTCCTATTTTTTGTGCCGCTTTATGGTGAAATCCAAGCTCGGTCGCGTGCTTATTGCGGTTCGCGATAGTGAGCATCGGTTGCGTTTTATCGGCTATCGCGTTGCCAGTTACAAAGTATTCGTGTTTGTGATGGCAAGTATGCTCGGCGCTCTAGGTGGATTGCTCTATGTGCCTCAGACCGGGATTATTACACCGGGTCGGATGGATGTGCAGGCTTCTATTGAGATGGTGATATGGGTTGCTGTTGGCGGGCGGGGGACTCTGATTGGTCCTATTATCGGTGCGGTGCTTGTGAATCTTCTTTACAGTTTTTTGACGGGTGCGTTCCCCGGTACCTGGCTCTATTTTTTGGGATTCCTTTTTATCGGCGTTGTGCTCTTTTTTCCCGATGGTCTCATTGGTCTGCGATCTAAGATGGATATAAATAGTCTGAAGCGATTTTTTCCCGTACGTACCTCTGCACCCGTAGCCGCTGAAAGTCAGGATTGATATGATTTTTGATCCGGTTCTGCTGACTGTTGAAAATTTGCGCGTGTCTTTTGATGGATTTGTCGCGCTCGATATAGATGAGTTTGTCCTGCATGATCGGGAATTGCGCGTTGTTATCGGTCCAAATGGTGCGGGTAAGACCACGTTTCTCGATGTTTTGTGTGGGAAGACCAGACCCGATCGCGGCAGTGCGCGTTTTGAAAAGTTCGATCTCACCCAGATGAGCGAAGATGCGATTGTCAAAGCGGGTGTTGGTCGCAAGTTTCAAACGCCGTCTGTTTTTACTTCTCTCACGGTGTACGAAAATTTGATGCTGGCACTCAAAACTGATCGCACGGTTCTCTTTTCGCTTGTTTCGCGTCTGTCGGACAAGAATCGCGATCGCATCCAGGCTGTTGCAGAGCAGACGGGTCTGGCTGACCATCTGCATACGGTTGCTGACGCGCTTTCGCACGGGCAGAAACAGTGGCTCGAGATTGCGATGGTCATTTTGCAAGATCCCGAGCTTTTTTTAATTGATGAACCCGCTGCTGGTATGACGGATGAAGAGACGGTTAAGACGGGCGAGCTTCTCGAACGTCTGACGATGAATCACGCGATTATTGTTATTGAGCACGATATGGAATTTGTAAGACAAATCGCGCGCACGGTTACGGTTCTCCACGAGGGCAAGGTGCTCGTTGAGGGACCGATGGAACAGGTGCAAAATGATCCCCGGGTTATTGAGTGTTATTTGGGTAGTGCCCAACATTGAATGGATAGTATTTTAATGACGACGATCACAGACACCGCGCTCGCCGTTCGAGGTCTGGATGTTTATTACGGCGAGAGTCAGATCTTGCGCGATATTGGTATGGATGTTCCCAGTGGTGCTATTGTGGCGGTTATGGGGCGCAATGGGGTTGGGAAGACGACGCTGATCAAGACGATAATGGGTCTGCTGCATCCTCGGCGGGGGCGTATTCTGTTGAATGGTGAGGATATAACGGGGCAGACACCGGATTTGCGGGCGCGCGCGGGTTTGAGTTATGTGCCACAAGGGCGCGAGATTTTTCCCCGGCTGACGGTGTATGAGAATTTGCAGATTGGTTTAGAGGCGCGTACAGATGGTCTTACTACTCTGCCGGAGGATTTGATTTACGATCTTTTTCCCGTGTTGGCCGATATGCAAGATCGAATGGGGGGTAATCTCAGCGGTGGGCAGCAACAGCAACTCGCCATTGCCCGTGCGCTCGTTGGCGATCCGGATATTCTCATTCTGGACGAACCCACAGAGGGTATTCAGCCGTCGATTATTCTCGATATAGAAAATGTGTTGATTCATCTGAAGGACAAGGGCAATCTCACTATTATTCTGGTGGAGCAGTATTTTGATTTTGCCCGACAGATTGCCGATCATTTTTATTTGATGGATCGCGGGACCATTGCGTTGAGCGGTTCTGCAGATGAATTGTCGGATGAGAGTATTAAGCAGTATCTCACGTTTTAATCAGGGATTTTCCATGTATTTATCACCCAAAGAAATTGACAAATTAATGCTCCATAACGCGGGTTTTCTCGCGCAGAAGCGGTATGCCCGGGGTTTGCGTCTCAATTACCCCGAAGCCGTGTCACTTATCGCGGCACAGCTTCTCGAATTTATCCGCGATGGTGAGTCCGTTGCCACACTTATGGATAAGGGTAAGCAGTTGCTCGGTACGGAAGATGTTTTGCCCGGTGTTCCCGATATGGTTCACGAGGTGCAGGTGGAGGGTACGTTTCCCGATGGGACGAAACTCGTGACGGTTCACCATCCTATTTGTCGTGTGGAAGGCGATCCCGATCTGGCGTTGTACGGTTCGGGGCTTACGCGTTTCCGCTCGCCCTGGTCGCCGGATAATACGGTTTCTGATACGCCGGGTGCCGGGACTACGGCGGAGGAGCCGATTACGCTTAATGCGGATCGGGAGACCATTTCTCTTTCTGTGACCAATACCGGTGATCGCCCGATACAGGTGGGTTCGCATTACACATTTTTTGAAGTTAATCCCGCACTTTCGTTTGATCGCGAAAAAGCTTATGGCTTCCGTCTCGATATTCCATCTGGTACTGCGGTGCGTTTTGAACCAGGGGAAAGTAGAACAGTTAATCTCGTCGCTATTGCCGGGAACCGCACGGTCTATGGGGGGAATGGCCTTATTTCGGGGCAGATCGATGAGAATAAGGCAGAGGCTTTACAACGGGCGGAAGATGGTGGATTTAAGAGGATTCCAAATGTCTCAAATTGATCGAATCGCTTATGCCAGTATGTACGGTCCCACTACGGGAGACCGCGTTCAGTTGGGCGATACCCATCTCGTCGTTGAGGTGGAAAACGATTATACGATTTACGGTGATGAATGCAAGTTTGGCGGCGGTAAGGTGCTGCGCGATGGCATGGGCCAGGCTACGGGTGTGTCGCAGGCTGGCGCGCTGGATCTCGTTATTACCAATGCGCTTGTCGTTGACTATACGGGGATATACAAAGCGGATATTGGGATTAAAGACGGGCGTATCGCCGGTATTGGCAAGGCGGGTAATCCCGATGTTATGTCGGGTGTTGATCCCGATCTGATCGTGGGGGTTACGACTGAGGTTATCGCGGGTGAAGGACATCTGCTTACGGCTGGCGCGCTCGATGTGCATGTCCATTTTATTTGTCCTCAGCAAGTTGAAGAGGCGATTGCTTCGGGTATTACGACGATGCTCGGCGGCGGCACGGGTCCGGCGACGGGTACGAATGCTACGACGTGTACACCGGGGGCGCACCACATTCGCATGATGCTGGCGTCGAGTGATGCTTTTCCCCTCAATTTTGGGTTTTTGGGCAAGGGCAATTCCTCGCTTCCACAAGGGCTTATCGAGCAGATTGAGGGGGGGGCATGCGGTCTCAAGCTGCACGAGGATTGGGGTACGACGCCTGCGGCTATTGATTCCTGTCTCTCGGTTGCCGATGAATACGATGTTCAGGTGGCGATCCACACGGATACGCTCAATGAGTCGGGTTTTGTAGAGCAGAGTTGTGCGGCTTTTAAGGGGCGCACGATTCATACGTATCACACCGAGGGCGCGGGTGGGGGACACGCGCCGGATATTATGCGTCTTTGCGGCGAGGCGAATGTTTTGCCTTCTTCTACCAATCCCACGCGGCCTTTTACGGCGAATACGATTGACGAGCATCTGGACATGCTCATGGTGTGTCATCATCTGGATAAGAATATACCCGAGGATGTGGCTTTTGCCGAGAG
>JAJEAX010000281.1 GCA_022822565.1 Candidatus Latescibacterota bacterium | reverse complement strand
TAATTTGGTTCTCGTCAGGGAGGATGTATGAAGGCTCGCACAATTGATGCGGTTGAGTTGGAAGTGTTGTGGAACCGGCTCATTTCTATCGTGAATGAGCAGGCAGCAGCACTGATGCACGCTTCTTTTACAACGGTGGTGCGCGAGGCTGGCGATTTGTCTGCGGGGGTGTTTGACCGCGCGGGCAATATGCTGGCGCAAGCAGTGACGGGGACGCCGGGACATATCAATACAATGGCGAATTGCGTGCGGCATTTTGTGAAGGCGTATCCGATTGATACGCTGAAATCCGGCGATAGTTTGCTCACCAATGATCCGTGGCTGGGGTCGGGGCATTTGCACGATATTACGGTGGTTACGCCGGTTTTTTATCGGGGCAGGGGTGTGGGGTGGTTTGCCAATACTTGCCATGCCATGGATATTGGTGGTCGCACGCTGGGAGCTGGTGCGCGTCAGGTGTATGAAGAGGGCCTGAATATCCCGATTATGAAATTGTTTAGCGAAGGGGAGATCAATCGCGATTTGATCGCCATTGTGCGGGCAAATGTACGCGAGCCAGATCAGGTCGTCGGCGATTTGTACGCGCAGCAGGCAGGGAATGATGTGGGGGCTGTCAAGTTGCTTCAGGCACTGGAACATTGCGATCTTGTGGATATCGAAGGGTTATCGGGGCTGATTTTGGACCGATCAGAAACGGCGACCCGAGAGGCGATTTCGGAGATTGCAAATGGCGTTTATGAGGATGAGGTAAAACTCGATGGGTACGACAAGCCGCTGGTTATTCGCGCAAAAGTTATTGTCGAAGATCGCAGTTTGATTGTTGATTATACGGGCACATCGCCACAGGTGGATCGCGGGATCAATGTGGTGTACAATTATACGCATGCCTATACGACTTATCCTTTGAAATGCGCCATTAGTCCGCATATTCCCAATAATGAAGGTAGTTTTCGTCCCATAACAGTTATGGCACCCGAGGGATGTATCCTGAATGCGCAATTTCCATGTGCTGTGGGCGCGCGGCATCTGGTTGGGCATTTTCTTTCGCAACCGCTGTTTGGGGCGCTTTCTCAGGCGATTCCCGATCGCGTGATTGCCGATGGATCGGCTGGGCTTTGGAATACGCAGTTAGAGGGGATAGGTCGCACGGGTGAGCGCTTTGCGTATATCTTTTTTTCCGCGGGGGGTATGGGTGCGCGTCCCGGCGATGATGGGATTTCGGCAACGGCTTTTCCCAGTGGGATTAAGGGCGTACCCGCCGAAGCGATTGAGTCCGTGTCGCCGGTGATTATGCACAGGCGCGCGTTGATTCCCGATTCTGGCGGTGCGGGTACTTTTCGAGGTGGTCTGGGGCAGGAGATGGTGTTGTCTGTTGACTCCGATCATCCCGCGCTGCATTCGTGTATGTACGATCGCACGCGCTATGCGCCGCGCGGTTTTTTGGGGGGGCGCGATGGCAGGTGTGGCGAACTCTTTTTGTCGGATGGTACTGTTCTGCCGCCAAAGGGGCGCTATGATCTCCAACCCGGGCAGTCGGTGACGTTGCGTATTCCGGGCGGTGGGGGCTATGGGTCGCCTTTTGAACGCGATCCCAAAAGGGTGCTGGAAGATGTCGTACAGGAGCGGCTATCGATAGAGGCTGCGCGAGATTCTTACGGCGTGGCGATTACGGCTGATTTTGAGGTGGATGTTGAGGAGACCGCTGTTTTGAGGAAAAATGCATCCGCAGATGACGCAGATAGACACAGATAAAAGGTGAGATGAATAGTTCAAAGGCCGTCGTCATCGCGGTATGCCCCCTGCTTAAACCGTGCAGGGGCAAGCGTTGAGCCGCGATCCAGAAGGTTTTTGCTGATCGCTGAGAGCTTTTATGAATAAGAACCAAACATATTCTCCCGTGGCATTGTGGCTGGCGTGGAAGCGCATTTTTGTTTTTGCCCGGCCATACTTGTTGCGGCTCGTTCTGGGGCTGGTGTTTACCGCGTTTTCCACAGGTGTTTGGCTGCTGATTCCACTGGGCTTGCGGTCACTTTTGGACTCTGTGTTTGAGCAGGGCGACCGACACCAGTTGGATTTGCTGGCGCTTGGCATGCTGGTGCTGTTTGTGCTACAGTCGCTTTTGCATGTGGGCAGTCATTACTGGATTTCCTGGGTGGGTGAGCGCGTGGTGACGGATCTGAGGAAGAAGGTTTACGCGCATTTGCACCTTTTGGGGCTTCGCTTTTATGCCGATCACAGGTTGGGCGAACTCATGTCGCGGTTGACCAATGATGTAGGGGCTATCAGAAATGCCGCGACGGGTGCTATTTCTCAGGTTTTGATGACGGGGATTATGACTATTGGCTCTGTGGGGGCTATGGTTGTTCTCAATTGGCGATTGAGTCTGGTGGTGTTTGCCGCTGCGCCGGTTGCCGCTGTGGGAGCGCGCTATTTTGGACAGCGCATCCGCGAGTTGTCTCGTAAGGTGCAGGATCGGTTGGGCGATACGACTGCGATTGCCGAAGAAGCGCTGTCGGCTGTGCGGGTTGTCAAGGCGTTTGCACGCGAAGTTTTTGAGGTGAATCGGTTTGGCGAGGCAAACGAAGATTTGTTTCGTACGTCGCGCTATCGCGTGATTATGGAAGCGGTTTTTTCGGCTTGTATCGCATTTCTTTTTATGCTGGCGCTGGTGGTGATTTTCTGGTATGGGGGCACAGAGGTGCTGGCCGGGCGCTTGTCGGCGGGCGATCTGGTGGCGTTTATTTTTTACGCGATGAATATTGCCCGGTCTGTTATGGGGATTACGCGCCTTTATGCGTCCCTAAATTCTGCTGTGGGGGCGTCAGAACACATTTTTGAGTTGCTGGAGACGCGACCGGAGATTGCCGATAGCGAGGGTGCATTTCCGATTGCGGATGTTCGCGGCGCCGTGGCGTTTGATGATGTGTGGTTTGGATACCAGTCTGACCGCCCGGTGATCAAAGGGATTTCGTTTGAGACCTTGCCCGGGCAGACGATAGCACTTGTGGGGGCGAGTGGCGCGGGCAAGACGACGCTGATGAATTTGATTCCGAGGTTTTACGATGCGACCTCAGGAGTTGTGCGCGTGGATGGTGTGGATGTGCGCGATGTGCAGATTGTATCGTTGCGCGAACAGATCGCGCTGGTATCACAGGATGTGGATTTGTTCGGTACTTCCATTGGTGAAAATATCCGATACGGGCGATTGGATGCGACGGATGATGAGGTCGAACAGGCAGCCCGAGATGCGAATGCCCATGATTTTATTGTGGAATTGCCCGATGGATACGGCGCGCTGGTTGGGGAAAAGGGCGTGAAATTGAGCGGGGGACAGCGGCAGAGGGTTGCGATTGCGCGTGCTCTGTTGAGAGACGCACGCATTTTGTTGCTGGATGAGGCCACTTCATCGCTGGATTCGGCTTCTGAGGTACAGGTGCAACAGGCATTGGAACGATTGATGGCGGGGCGCACGACGTTTATTATTGCGCATCGGTTGTCAACAGTGCAACATGCGGATTGTATTCTGGTACTGGATCGTGGTGAGATCGCTCAGCGCGGAACGCATGAGGCGTTGTTTGATAGGGGTGGACTTTATCGCGAGTTGTGCGATTTGCAATTTCGGAATATGGAAAAAAAGCAACCACAGATGAACACAGATAAACACGGATGAAGAGCTGGTGAGGCGGTGCAGTTGCCTGTCTGGGATGAAGGCAGATAGGTACAACACTCCGTTGATGAACTGCTGACGCAGTTGTACCCCGCTCCGTCTATTCGTTGATTCGTCTATTCGTTGATTCGTTTTCCATCTGGATCTGGTCAATCCGGTGGTGCAAATCTTGTACGGCCGGGTAAATTTGTTTGTGTACGCGGTTGTAGATTGTGTTGTAGAGCGCGACCTGATCGGGTATGGGGTGAATGGTCTGCATGGGGATGTCGAGCGTGTTCAGGGCATCGGCGACGTCCGCGTAAATACCTGTGCCCAATCCCGCGAGCACTGCCGCGCCCAGAGCCGTTGCTTCATCCATTTCGGCCAGGGCGATGGGCTGGTTCAAAACGGTGGCTTTGATTTGCATGAGGAGTTGGTTGCGGATACCTCCGCCGATTGCGACGATATTTTTTGTTTCGGGTACGCCGGGATGAGATTTGGACGCATCGATAATCTGGCGCATTTCCATAGATAGACCTTCGAGGATTGCGCGAAAGAGCGTGCCGCGATTGACGTCGGGTGTCAGGCCAATAAATGTTCCGCGCGCTATGGCTTCTGCATGGGGTGGGTTGGTAAAGCGCAGTTGTGGGAGAAAGCCAACGCCCAGACTGCCGGGGGGCGATTCGCTGGCTTCGGAAATTAAGGTTTTATAGTCTGCGCCTTCGCCAAATAAACTGCGGAACCACTCGATGCTGGCACCACTTGTGAATAATCCGCCGAGGAAGTAATATTGGTCGGGCGCGACATGTGCGCCTATGGTGAAGTTTTCGCGGCCGATTTGCGGGTCTGTAAGCGGCTGGGATATGGGCAGGCACATGGCTTCTGCAGTGCCCAGAGAATTGAGCATTGTTCCCGGCTCGGTAACGCCGACGGCAAGTGCGCCACAAATATGGTCGTGTCCTCCAGCGCATATCCGCGTGTGCAAGGGCAGGCCGATTTCCCGTGCGATATCGGGAAGGATGGGACCCAGGTCTGTTCCTGCATTGCAAAGTGGGGCGAAGAGACTTGGAGAAAGATGGAGTTCACTGAGGAGGTCGTCTGCCCATTG
>JAJEAX010000160.1 GCA_022822565.1 Candidatus Latescibacterota bacterium | reverse complement strand
GTTTTTGAATCTGGGGCATCCATGCGGCTAAATGCAATGCGCCCATCCACAGGAGACCACGGGGGGAGATCGTAATACCCATGCACCGACCGCCGCACATCCGTCGTCAGTTGTAATACGCGCCTTCCCGTCGGATTGATTAGCTCTATAGATTCGGATGTTAGTGTATCAATTGCCATGTTAGATACCTCCAACGTATTCAATCTTGAAACGATTGACATCCTTAATAAATTTGGTAAGCCCCTTGATTAAATCCTTTTTTGGGGAGATGTTACCAATCAAAATACCTTCCACAACCTTTGTACCGTTCTTTATCTCCGATTTGTTACGCCTCTAAGCATGAACCACCTCTATTTTCTGAAAACGTATCTTCCTCCCTACACTAAGCAGCCACTACGCTTTGCGAACGAACCAATAGGGCATAAGGAATCTCAAATCCTGCTACGGTGGCGTCAGAGATAGTTTCCATCTCATTCGGGCTTACCTGCATTGAGGCATTAACAGAACGTACAAATGGGTCCTGGGTTTTTAGAACGGTGATTCGAATAAGCGGTCGCCAAAAAGATTCATCGCCATGTTCCCGCACGAGCGTTGTCATTTCCTTGATTGCCTCAGAGCGAGAAAGCTGGTCAAATTTTTTGGCGCTGACGATTAAGTGCCAGGGTTGTGCAAAGCCAGGCCCAAATGTATTGAGCATAAAGAGTGCCACAGGACCCCGTTTATCGCTCAGCTTATCAAGAAGCAGGCGAAGTTGATTCACCAGTATTTCATGATCCATTTTTTGTTTTAGTCGTCTTTTGCCTTCTCTTCAACCGTCCCTTCCACCTTCTTATTCCCCGCCTGCAACCGTGCGGCCTGGCTGGCAGAGCCGATGTGCATGTAATTATACGCGTCTTCTGAGGATTTGAAGGGTCCGTCGTAGTTCTTGCGACCATGCCAGTTCAGGTTTGTGTACATCGGATTGGTATGGCCCACTTCTTTTTCGCGTTTGGCTATATAGGCTTCCATCCGTCCGCGCAACAGGGCGACCATTTCGGGTTCTTTGTCTGCGCGATTTGTGGTCTCGCCCGGGTCTTGAATCAGATTGTAAAGCTCTACTTCGGGTTTAAAATGGAAGTCGGGTTCCAATGCCACGATCAGCTTCCACTCAGGGGTGCGCCAGCCGTGTTTTCGCATCCAGGTACACTCGGTAATATAAAATTCCGATTCGTGCGTGTGGCGTTTTCCCTCAACCATCGGAATCAAGCTGCGTCCGTCAAATGCGATGTCCGTTTCTATGTCTAAGAGTTCCAAAATCGTCGGCGTGAGATCTTTGTGCTGGTTGTAGCCCTTAACGCGCACGCCTTCGGGCAAACGCCCGGGCAGGCGCATTGCGAGGGGTACTTTTAAGGTACACTCATACATCCCGTGGTGATCGAAATAACAATCGTGCTCGTCGAGGGTCTCGCCGTGGTCGCCGTTGATTACGACCAGGGTATTATCACTTAAGCCCAGTTCATCAACACGGGTGAGCAGGCGCTGGATACACGCATCCATATAGGCGACTTCACCGTCGTATTGCGCCACTACAAAATCGGCGTCGGTAATGCCCGGCGGCATCCAGCTCAAGTGGAAATCTCGGAAGGGCTTGAATGCTTTGACCGGTTCCATGGTGGTTTTGGACGGGTCGCACGGGTCTTTGCTGTAGAACATCGAATCGTACGGTGGCGGCGGCAAATAGGGTGCGTGCGGATCCATGTGTCGCAAGAAGAGGAAAAACGGTTTGTCACCCGCGGCCAGGCGTTCCAGTTCGGGCAATGTCACTTCATTGAGCAATTCGGCTTTGCGCAGCGGACGTTCGTCCCAACTTCCCCACGCTCTGAAGTTCACATATTCATCAAATCCGCGAGAACTCGGATTTCCCGTAAAGCCCACACACACGGTCTCATAGCCTTCTGCGCTCAAAATTTCGGGCAAGGTGGTGACATCTTCTGTCAATCCACCGCGGTGGCGCAGTGCCACGACATCGGTCGAAAAACAATCCATGCCCGTCAGCATGGATGCATAGGCCGGTGTGGTGGGGATATGCGCGCTAAATGTGTTTTCAAATAAGACGCCCTGTGTGGCAAATTTGTCGATATGCGGCGTTGTGAGCCGATCATAGCCATAACAACTCATGTGATCCGACCATAAACTATCAATTCCAAATAAAATTACATTCTGTTTTGCCATGCTGTTCTCCAATTAAAAATTTGCGACAATTTTTCTGAACCCATCGCCATAAGCTTTCAGGGTTCCATCTGCATCGTGATCGCTGCCAGCCTTGTGGATTACTTCCACGGAAAAGAAGCCGTCAAATCCGGCATCGTGCAATAATTTTAAGGGTGTGACGTAATCCAGGTCGCCTTCGCCCAGACCGACTGTGGTAATTCTTCCATTTTCGGTGTCATAACGCCCGTCGTGTGCGTGCAGGTGTTTGGCCATCGCTCCAATCGTCTGCATGGTTTCTTCTGGTCGCTCCATATAGCGCTGCGTGTGCATCAGGTCCCATAAGACGCCCAGATTGGGATGATTTACCTTTTCTACCACTGCGCGCACCTGCGTCGAAACACACCACTCGTCGTGCGTTTCCATCATTACGATAACCCCGCGTTCTGCCGCATGATCCATTACGCGTTTGTATGCCTCAGCCGTGCGGTTCACCATCCAGAATACTTCGCCCTTACCGCGTGCGCCGCCAAATGTGCGGATCAATCCGGCACCCAGATCAGCCGCGAGATCTATTGCGGCGTTGGCCTCGGCGATGGAGTTGTCTAAATCTGCTGGGTCTTCTGCGGCAAATTTTGCTCCGGTAGCCACACAGGATATTTTTAGGCCGGCATCTTCTATTTTTGCTCGGGCTGCATCTCGCGCAGCCGCAGGCATGTCCAGTTCAAAACCCGAGGCGTGTCCCCATCCCGCGCGAGGCTCCAATCCTTCGAATCCATGGCGCTGCATTCCATCGATAATCTGCTCGATAGACCAATCTGGACACACACTCGTCATTGTTCCCAACCGAATCATCATCTGCTCCTTTCCCGTTTCAGTGTTGTTCTCGAAATATCGCCGCTTAACCTAATGCTATCCTTCCGCTATTGCAAGCGGAAAAGGGATCAATTGGCTAAGCCGACCAATAATAGGGCGGTTTTTTTTGTGTCTGTATGGAACGCGTGAGGCCATTTTCTGATCTAAGGATACAAGACCGGGGGTCGTTTCTGCATGGATGTGGGGGTATCGCTGTACAGATATAGCCACATTTCAAGGCGTAGCAGAGCGAGTAGTATCGGTCTTTTTTATTTGTACAAACTATAACATTTTTAACAATTTATTACAATTTTCATGGGAACGAAGTAACTTGCAGATTGTTTAAAATACTGTAGCCGCAAAGAGCGGCAGGTTGATGGTGCTGATCACTTTTTGGTTCCGGCCGGACAAAATGAGATCGGTGCTTGAGAGTGGTTCACAAATATTCAACAGTGAGGAGCAAGGCCATGAAAAAGTGGATGACCTATAGTATTGCGTTGGCACTGACATGTGCCCTGTGGGGCGGTCAGGACGCACAGGCGGCAGGACCTGTATTTGTGGATGAAAATGCCGATGGCATTGATGACAATGTGCGAATATCGTATCATCGCGGACACAGGGGTGTTTTAGGAGGACGCGGCGCATCTTCGCAATTGACCGAAGAGCAACGCGCTGAATTGAAAACTCTGATTGACGGATTAAAAGAGTCGGATACATCTCGGGAAGATATTCGCGCAGCCGTGAAGGCCAAGCTGGAAGAATGGGGTGTTGAATTTCCCGAACGCCCTGCTATTTCGCCCGGTTTGGCGGAGTTGCTTACTGATGAGCAGGAAGCCGCGCTTACGACGTTGATCGAAGGCTTGAAAGAATCGGATACGTCGAGAGAGGATATTCGTGCAGCGGTGGATGCGAAATTGGAAGAGTGGGGTGTTGAGCGCCCTGAGCGAGGTTTGGCAGCGGTGTTGACCGATGAGCAGGAGACAGAGCTTAAGACGCTGATCGAAGGATTAAGAGCTTCGGATACGTCGAGGGAGAATATTCGTGCGGCGGTGGATGCGAAATTGGAAGAGTGGGGTGTTGAACGTCCCGAGCGCTCGCGAGGAGGAAAGCGCGGACATGGTCAGCGAGTTGGGCATCGCGGCAGAGGACATCTGCCCGGATCCACAGCCTCGGAATAATTCATCGGTTCTTGGGGGAAGGGTATTTGCCCTTCCCCTTATGATAAACCCATCGCTATAAAAAGGAATGCGTATGAAACGGCTATTGACCTTTGCCTGTGTATTGTTCCTGGGGCTAAATACAGCAGATGCAGATGTGCTCACAGATGTGACTGTGGGAACGATTTACGATACCAATGTGGATGGGGTTTATGATGGGATGAGTTCTTTTGTGACACAGTTTTCCGCTTCTGTGATGCGTCCCGTGGATATGGATGACTCATATCTGCGGTTCTTTTTTGCAGGCGATGGCTTTTTATTTGGTTACAATGGCGACCGAACATTTGCGACCAATCGATTGGGCATAGATTTTGCGCGCGATCTGAACAGTGGTGCGCGCGATAGGATATTTGCGGGTTTTTCGCTGGCCGCGCGTGCAAATCGCTCCATTTACGATGTGTATGATTATACCGGGCTGGCGGGATACGTGCAGGGCAAATGGTATAGCACCGAGAATACGATGAAGCGGGTGGGATATCATCTCAACTGGCGGTCGTATCCAAATTTGAATGTGTCGCGTTATGTCGATCACTACGCATTTTTTCAGATCAACCAGTTTTTGCCCTCGCGCACGACATTGAGGGGCGACCTGGGGCTGGGCTATAAGTTGCGCGAGGGGGCTGAAGGACAGGTGGTTTTGGGCTTGCAGGTGGCGCAGTCGTTGGCAGATCATACGGGCTTGCGGGTGCGTTACCAGCGGCGCATCAATTTGCGAGCCGCGAATGATACGCCCACGCGATTCAATGCACTAATTTACGGCGATGATGATATCTTGAAGGATCGCTACGATTATAGCGGCGATCAAATAACCGCTCGGCTGACCCAGCAATTGCCCTTGCAAGTTCGGATCATTCTGGAAGGTGGATACGAAAGGCAGTCTTATAAAGATGATATGGCGCGGGATGTCAGTGGCGCGATTTTGCCAGGGGGTGCGTTGCGCTGGGATGAGTATTCGTTTTTTGAAGCGTTTTTAGAGTTGCCCCTAACGCAGCGTGTGACAACGGAATTTGGATATGGCATTTCACGCAATTTTTCAAATGATGAATTTTATAACTACGACAAGCGACAAAGTGTATCTTTAGATTTGATTGTCGAATTTTAAGCGGGAGATTTTCTGTGCTCAATTGGTCAACATGCGACGATAAAGTGCTCGTTGGGTATGCTCAGAAGGGGCATGCAAAGGCGTTTTCTGAATTGGTTCGGCGGCACCATCTGCGGATTTTTCATACGGCATTTGGTATGGTGGGCAATAGGGAAGATGCCGATGATCTGGCACAACTTGCGTTCATCAAGGCGTTTCAGTCTCTTCACCAGTTTAGAGGGCAATCGCTGTTTTCCACCTGGTTGTACCGCATCAGCATCAATTGTTGTCTGGATTGGATTAAGTCGCAACAGCGCAAATACGATGTTAAGATGGATGATGAATGGTGGCTCAAACAAGCAGATGGTGAAGCGCTGTTTGCAGGTCCAAAGCGAACGGATTACAGGGTTGAGCAGGGGGAGTTGCGCGATGTTTTGACGCAGGTGTTGGCGGATATGCCGCCCAATTTTCGGTCTGTGCTGGTTCTGCGCGAGTTGAACGGGCTGTCGTATCAGGAGATTGCCAGTGTTGAGGGGTGTTCAGTGGGCACTGTAAAATCGCGTTTGTTTCGGGCGCGTGCCCAACTTCGCAAATTGTTGAGGCCGTTTTATAAGGCACTTGTGGCATAATAGGAGGCATATCAGTGGATGATAAGACTGAAAGAAGAGCGTTTTTGACACAGGCCCTCGCGCTTGTGGGGGGGTGCATGTGCGCCGGATGGATTTCGGGATGTGAGAATGATGTGTTGAAGTCGTCGGGTGAGAGTGTGCAGTTCGATGTGGACAGCGCGCCTGCGTTGGCACAGGTGGGAGGGTCTGTGAAGCAAGTTTTTGAAGGGCAAAATGGTGGCGCGCCCGTGATCATTTTTCGCGCTGCCGAAGAAAATTTTGTGGTTTTGAGTTCCGTGTGTACGCATGAGGCGTGCGAGGTGGATTTACCGGGGAATCGCGATCCACAAATCTGGTGTTCATGCCACGGTGCGAGATTTGACAGGACAACGGGGGCGGTTCTGCGAGGACCTGCTACTGCACCTTTGCCGCGGTTCGAGAGTACCTATGACAATGGGACACAGACGTTGTCGATTCTGTTTTAAGAAGAGCGAACGGCCTTACGTGTGAAATAAAAACCGATCTCTGAAGTTATAGCGATCGGTTTTTATTTTTAATTTGTTGAATGTAGAGATGGATTGCCTTTCAGGACTGGATTGCGGTATATTGTGATATACCGCATAAATTCAGCGGTCCATTGAGAGGAGCGGAAAGATGTCTGATCTGGCAATTGACGGTGGTCCCAGAACTGTTATTGCTCCGATGAGTGATTCGTGGCAGGATGTGAGCGATTTGGAGAAGCAGTACGTCAATTATGTTTTGGATAATAAGGATGATGCTTATG
>JAJEAX010000326.1 GCA_022822565.1 Candidatus Latescibacterota bacterium | reverse complement strand
GTCGGGATTTGGAAAAATAACGCGTTGCCCAGAAATTTGAGATGCGTACGCCCCGTGAATCATTTCCAGTGCCCAACGCGCATCTCGATCACTGGAAATGGGTACGCGATCGCTTTCTATGGCGTCAATCAGGTCGATAATAGCGCGATAATTTCCCGTCTCCTGCAAGTGATCACCCGCAAGGTCGAGCTCCTGCCACGTATGACCACCTCTCCAGGGTGCCCACAGTCCATCTTCGTAAATGGATATTGCTTCTGCGCCTCCGCTTATGGCTATTCTTCCAGATTCTCCGACCAACACCAACCCGTAACCCTGTCCGTTTCCCGCCTGGTTGGCCCGCGAGACAAATGAGCCATCCACGCCATTGGAAAAAGAAAACAGGCTGACCACACTGTCGCCCGCAATCGCGCCAATTGGCTCTGTGGCTTCCCGCACATCCTCAGGCGCGATTTCTCGCTCTCCAACTGTCACGCGCGCTGTCATCCACTGGGGATCGCCACCCAAAAAGCGCATCATGTTGAAGAGGTGCGTTCCCAATACCAGCATGTCTTCGCCGCCTCCTCGATGGTCTTGTTTGCCATACGCATGCATGGATAGAAGTTTTCCAATTCGATTTTCTCGTATTAGATCGCGCACTTGATGTACTTGTCTGAGGTAAACAGCCTGATGCGCTACGGCAATTTTGCGGTTGTGCTGTTCGGCGGCAGCCACGATGCGGTCTGCGGACGCGAGGTCGCTTGCGAGTGGTTTTTCCGCATAGACATGGCAGCCAGCTTCGATACACGCCACGATCATTTCTTCGTGACAATCGACCCACCGGGGGCACACGCTGACAATGTCGAGGTCTTCTTTTGCCAGCATGTCGCGATAGTCCGCATACCCTCGCTGAGCTCCGGAATCTGCAATTGCCTTTTCTCGTCCGGCGGCATCCGGATCGGCTACAGCGATCATCTCCACGCCGTCAATTTTTTGATAGGGCACATGCAGGCCATGTCCAAAATTGCCCTGCCCGGTCCGACCAATAGCACCAGCGCGATAGCGTTTTGCTGCCATTGTGACTCCTTCTTAAGGTAAAAACACGACGCCCAGTGCAGCGTTGGGATTCTGAATGAGTTCTTCACATGCTTCGGGTGCGTCATCCAATGCAACCCGATGTGTGATGAGGGGGGCTACTTTTAAGTACCCGGATTCCATGAAGCGCAAGCATTCTTCTAAATTCCGCCTCGTTGTCCATTGCATAAAAACGGGGGGATAATCCGCACCGTGTTCCCATTCCTCGTCGTGATAGCCCGGTCCTGTGCGTGCGGCACTGCGTACATCCAGATTGCCCAACGCAGATGCAAAGCCGTGTTCTATTCGGGCGCCGCCCACAATGACAATGCGCCCCATTAAGTGGGTGTCGGGTGCTTTTTTGATCATTTTGCTAAGCGTGATAAAAGCCGGTGTGCCATCGCCACCAAAAGCAATTACACCGCCATCGATCCCATATCCGCGCGTAAAATTCTGCGATACTTCTACCGGGTCTTCCTCTGTGATATTGACTCCGCGCAGCAGGCCGCAGGTCGCCGCCATATCCAATCGCATGGGCAATTGATCCAGGCCCATTACATAACAGCCCGAAATGCGCGCCCATTGGCAGGTAAATTGTCCAACAAGCCCCAGACCCGCCACGGCAATGTGTTCGCTGAGCTGGAACGCGCCGCGCCGCACGGCATTTAAGGCGGTTGCGACCAGATGAATAGACGAGGCGTCTTCATCGCTGACGCCATCGGGAATGGGTACTGCCATATTTCGCGGCACACAGGCATGGGTCGCATGTTGGGCATATCCGCCCCCCATACAGGCCACGCGCGTTCCAAGCGGTATGTCCTCGCATCCCGCGCCTTGCGCCACGACCACGCCGGCATTGGAATATCCAAATGGGCGAGGGGCGGCATCCGATGGATTTTCCCTACGTCTTTTCACGCCACCTAACTCTGTGCCGGGGCTGACCATGCTCGCCGAGACTTCTATTTGAACCTGGCCTGGCTTTGGGGCTGCAACGGGTTCTTCAAGGACCAAAATCCTGCCCTGTCCGTCAATTGCCGCTACTTTTCGCATTGCCATTGGTGTCCTCACATTGCCACAATTTGTTTCATTCGTTTTGCCATCTCAATTTGCACGTCTCGGTCGCCACCTACTTCGTGGATGACATACCGGTCATAGCCAATATCGCGCAATCCCCGCATGACTTCTGCCCAATCCGTATCCCCATCCATCAGCGGTACAAAATTGCGTTGCTGACGAACAAAGTCCTTAAAATGCACCCGTTTAATCCGGTGTTGAAGCCCGCGAATCCAGTGCTCTGGATAGCCGTAAAACATCATATTGGCTGTATCGAGATAAATTCCGACCCAATCGTTGCCCACGGCATCGACAAACTCGCGCGCTTCTTTTGGGTTGAGCAAGAACTTATTCCACACATTCTCTATGCCGACCGCAACGCCTTTTTCTTCGGCATAAGGGGCGATTTCTTTCATCGAGACCAGAAAATCATCCCAGGCGTCCTGATATGTACCATCAACCGGGAGTTGGCCCGGATGGAGTAAGACCGCGTCGGTCTCAACCAGATGCGCCACGTCAATGGCGCGGCGCAAGCTCTTCATGCCTGCTTCGCGTTCTGCCGGGTCTCGGCTGAGAAAATTGCCCCGGTTGTCATATCTGGCAATTGCACTGCTGATTTCAATGCCCGCGTTATCACACCGTTTTTTGACATTGCGGACCTCGTCGTCACTCATATCTACATTTGGATCACCTTCCGGTGAAAATACCAGTTCGAGTGCCTCGTAACCCGCATCACGGCACAATTGCAATGTTTCATCCAGTGTCAACTTTCCCAGGATAATTTGTGTCACTCCTATTTTCATCACAAGTCTCCATCAGGTTGGGTTTGTGTATCTACGGTATGTTTTCGCCTCTCTTTTCCAATTCCTCGGCGATTTCGTCCATTAAGACAGCCAGTTGCAGGATATTTTCGCTCGTAATTGAACCGAGAAATTTACCTGAATCTCTATCTGCGACTGGTATCACGGATAATGAATGATTCGTCATGCGTTTCAGCACATCTTCAATTGGCTCGTCGAGATGGGCTTGTGGTAAATTTGTACGCAACACATTGCCAATCTGCGTATCTGTCCTGAGTTTCAAGGGCATGGCCTTCAGGCGGGGAAGCGAGACGACTCCCTCAACATTATCTTTATCGACCACGAGGTAATCCTGTTGATTTGGTACGGCCCAGTAATCGACAAAGTTTTTGGCCGAGAGTGCTGAGTTGGGATAGGTACGCGTTCTGTCTATGACATGATTGACGGTAATGTCCTGCATCGCATGGCGGGCAAAAGAAAGCGGTACGGAGTCGGGTAGCTTAGGTCGATGGGTTTTTTTCGCTTTGGTGATCGCGAAGTCAATTGCTGGTGGCATAAGTATAATGTAGCCAAACATCATCAGCACGAATAGTGAGAAGACATCTTGTCCGATCACGCCGCTCTCAAAGAGGACGAGGAGGAGGGCAATCTCCGCCACGCCTTTTGCCATCAGTCCCGTGGACTGGGCGAGGGGGTTGTCCAGACGAGCTATATAGGTACCGATGAACGCACCGGCGAATTTGCCCAACGATGGGAATACGACCAATGCGACGATGGTTGCGATTGGCAGAGTTGTAAAAGACAGGTCCAGATGCAGCCCAGCCGAGGCAAAGAAGAGCGGGACAAACAAGCCCTCTGCCGCGCTTCGCAGACCGGGCAGGACGTCTTTATGCACTTGATGGGGCAGGCCTGACAGGGCAGCGCCGAAAAGCAATGCGCCAATGGAGCCGTGCAGGTGGATTTTTTCAGCACCTACCACCATCAGGAAAAGTCCACCGATTAGCAGTCCAAACGATAGTTCGGGCACGTCCAAAAAACGCTGTAAAAAGATAATTACAGGAGGCAGAAGCCGCGTTGATAAAAACCACGCTACTATTGCGAAAATCGTCATTTGTACCAGCAGAAAGAGCACGCTGGCAACACTCAGTTCATGGTCATGTTCACCAATGGAGAACCCGACTACGAGCAGAGCGAGCAACTCGGCGATGATCACTGTTGTGAATATCTCGAGGCCGATGGGTTCTTTGAAATGTTCTTTATCGGCGAGTACCTTTGCCACAAGTCCCAGACTGGTCAGCGACAGGATGCCAGCCAGGGCCAACCCCTCTGTGAAACCGAGATTGAGGGAGAATTCCCCGATTTCGAAGAGGCTGGATGTGAAGACGATGGAGACGAGCAGTGAGACGAGCACAGACACGATCGCTGCGACAAAAAATCGCCCGCGAATGGTCGCTACAAAACTCGGTATATCAATCTCGTCAAGGCCGACCAGAAAGAAGAAGACAAAGATACCGATGCCTAAGAAGGTTTGCAGTTCACTCGTTAGTTCAATTATATTTGTGACGGGACCAAGCAGGGTGCCGGTTATTGTATAGGCTACGATTGAATTTAAGCCAAAACGCTTAAATATACCCTCGAAGAGCTTGCCCACGACAATGAGCAGGCCAAGGGGTAGCAGGGCGTCAATCATAGATAGAGTCTCATGTTTTTGTAGAGTTCAGCATCCCGGAGGGATGACAGCGAATAGGATATAAATGTTTAATATGAAAATAAATCGCCCAACAAAAAAAGCAAGCCTTTATCACGCCCTTTGCCTCGCGTTTATATAATGCTTGACAAGGCATTGTTTTTTCGCTATCACATCGCCTTGTTCATGCTGTTTGCAAACCGCCATCACATACAACACAATAACTCTGGAGATTGCGCTATGAGGCACACATGTATTCTATTTGGTCTAATATTTCTCTTTGTGGGGTGTGAGCCAGCTAAGTCCCCGACACCGACGGAACGCTCTATCACAATATGGTGGGCGCAGTGGGATCCCGCGGATGGACTTCAGGAATTGGGGAATAAATTCGAGCAGGAAACGGGTATTGCCGTTAAAGTCCACCAGATTCCCTGGCCGTCTTATCAGGATCAGGTTTTTCTCAATTTTGGAAATAATAAAACGGATTTTGATATTGTGATTGGCGATAGTCAGTGGATTGGACGAGGCGCGACACGCGGTCTTTACGTCGATCTGACCGACTGGCTGCCCACGGCAATTGATATAGACAAAATTCATCCCCGCGCCGCGCGTTATTTGTGCGAATACCCGCCCGGTGGCGGCAAATTCTACGCTGCGCCATGCGAGACCGATGCCGTCGGATTTGTCTATCGCAAGGACTGGTTTGAAGACCCTGCCGAGCAAGCGGCATTCAAAGAGAAATACGGGCGAGATCTGACAATCCCCGACAATTGGGATGAATTTCGCGACCTGGCCGAATTTTTCCATCGTCCCGATCAAAAACAATACGGCTGCGCTCTGCTCACTGGCCGAGGGTATGATTCGATGACGATGGGTTTTCAGATGTTTATGTGGGGTTTTGGCGGCTCGTGGGGTGAGTTTGGCGAATTTGCGGTGGATGGGTATGTCAATAAACCGGAAGTGGCAGAAGCCCTTGCGTATCTGAAAGATTTGCTACAATACGGTCCCAATGGCGCGACTAATTTCGACTACGGCAAAACTTTTGAAGCCTTTATCAATGGTTCGACGGCTATGAGCATGAACTATTTCGCCTTTTATCCCGGCATTGTGAAACAGATGGGGGACAAGGCTGGGTTTTTCATGGTGCCCAAAGCTGGCGACAAGCGCGTGGTGAGTCTGGGGGGGCAGGGTTTTAGCATTTCGACCAAAACATCCGCAGAGCAACAGGAACTGGCGAAGCAATTCATCGCGTGGTTCTTGCAAACCGATATTCAAAAAGAATGGATTACCAAAGACGCCGGATTTACCGCCAATACGGATATTCTCAACAGCGAAGAATTTCGAAACGCATCTCCATATAACCGCGCTTTTGCAGAGTCGCTCGATTATCTCCAGGACTTTTGGAATGCGCCTGTCTATAACGAGTTGCTCGCGGTTTCACAGCGCTATTTGGGCGAAGCGATTGATGGGGTTACGCCCGCGCAGGAAGCCCTCGACAAAATTGCAGCGGAACACGAGCAGATTTTCAAAGATGCCGGTTTGTCGAAGTAATTATAACTCAAAAAGGAAAGTACAACTCTATGTCCTCTTTCAAAACGCCTGAAGACATCAAAGTGGGTGTTATCGGCTACGGCGGCGCATTCAATATGGGCCGTCAGCATCTCACATTTATGAAAAAGGCGGGTATGACGCCTGTTGCGGTTGCAGAACTCGACGAAAAGCGCTTGAAAGTCGCGCGCGAAGAATTTCCCGGTATTGAGACTTATACATCTGTATCTGATATGCTGGACAACTCCGATGTCAATCTCGTTGTGATCATCACCCCGCACAATACCCATGCCGAATTGGCATTGCAATGCCTGCGCGCAGGTCGCCATGTCATCAGCGAAAAACCGCTGGCGATCACGACTGAAGAATGCGATGCGATGATCCGCGAAGCCGCAAAGCAAGGTCTCCTTCTTTCCACCTATCACAATCGCCATTGGGATGGGTGTATCCTGAATGCCCTCGAACAGATTCACTCGCGCAAGGTTATTGGCGAGGTCTATCGCATTGAAGCCCATATGGGGGGATACAACCGACCGGGCGACTGGTGGCGCAGCAGCAAGAGTATTTCAGGAGGTATTCTCTACGATTGGGGTGTTCATTTGCTCGAATACGCGCTTCAGATTCTGCAATCGGATATTGTGGAGGTCACCGGGTTCGCACACACCGGTTTCTGGGCTGATGAGACCCCCTGGCAGGCCGATACGAATGAAGACGAGGCCACGGCTATCGTGCGTTTCAAAAACGGGACGTGGATCAATCTCACGATGTCGAGTATTGCATCTGCCCCTTGCAAGGGCTGGCTCGAGATTACTGGTACGGAAGGTACTTATATTTTTGATGGTGGGACGTACGAAATTTTGCGGATACAAGATGGGGAAAAGGTCGTTTCCTCTGGTAAGAATCCCGGTCACCAATACGATAAATACTACGATAATATTGCCGCGCATCTCTCGACGGGTGAAGATTTGATCATCACTCCCGAATGGTCCCGCCGTCCCATTCACATCCTGGACCTTGCCTGTAAAAGTGCTGAGGCTGGACAAACGCTCAAGGCGAAATACGCATAATGCGTGTGGTCTGATCTGTGGATAGATATACATCTTGTACCTTGCAATTGTCTGCTTATTGCGGTATGATTATATCCTATATCGCACATCAAATCCTATTAAAAGGAATACATCATGGCCTCAGTAACTGTTCCACCAACTATTTCCGCCCAAATGCGCGAAAAGTATCAACTGACTTCGGACTCTCATGTTCAGGTTGTCGCTGAGGCAAAGGAGCGGTTACTTGCTCTAGAAGATGATTGGGATAGGGAAGGGGCACCTGCTTACTGTGAACAAACCATAGAGGCTGCTGCTGCTTTTTTTTATCAACTGGTGGAGAGATCTGAGTTAGCAACGCCGGTAAGGATTCTGCCAGCCAGCGAAGGGAGCGTTGACCTCCACTGGAAGACAGCGCGGTTCGAGCTTTTGGTCAACTTCCATCCTGACGGTTCGGTATCCTACTACGGGGATGACTATTGCAAAAATGTCATTCAGGGCAAGACTCGTCCCAAGCCTGAGGTTATCGCGTGCTGGATGGAGCATCTTGGTGAATAAGTGGCCGACAGAAGAAATACCAGATACGGATGTACTTTACTATCGCATCCACAAGAGACGTTACCAGGAAACATCGCGTGCCTTACCGGCGGATGCGCCGAAAGACGAACTCCCGCCTAACCTCTTCAAGTTCATAAAGGGCGACCTGTCAGTTGACTGGTCAAAGTATGCGACTCCTCAGGAATCTAAAGATCGAGCCAGAGTGCCCGCTGACAATGGTATTGTGGAGTTTGAGGCTGGTGATGTACGCGCTCGCGCCCATAAAGTAGTACATACCCCTGAGCAAAATAACCGCGCTCATAGCTCTGTGCGCGGTGATGAACCCGAAGTGCGGATTACTTTGAGTCGCATTGCCCAATGGACTATGGGGTTTGGGCCGGAGAGTATCGGTCTATAAATACAGATTTCGCTTCACTCACACGAGCACTATTGCACGAACATCCCATGGATAGTCACGCCAGCCCGTAGAGTGTCTTGTAAATCATCAAAAAAAAAGAAAGCGGCCCATGTCTCTCGACACAGGCAGCTTTCTTTTTTTATTACTGGTCTAAATACCAATCCGCTTTGGAAATACTGTTACCCCCCAATTCACATACCGGTCTCGCTCTTCAGGTGTCTCGGCACTCATGCCCACTCTCACTTGTGTGTCTTTTACCTGATCGAGCACGTGTTTTACACAGTCTTCTACCGTCCGATATGGAAATTGGGGATGCGCCTCAATGCTAAACATCAGATCGTTCGGTCCAAAGTTCAACACATCCACCCCTGGCTTAGCTAATTGCGCGGCATTGATTACTGCTTCGACAGATTCAATTTGAATTGCCAACCATCCGTACGCATTCCACCATGCAGCGTATTCCAACCGATCTGGTCGCTCGTCCAGTCTCACCCGATGTATGCCGCCCCAACTGCGCTTGCCCTTCTGGGGATAATAAAAGGCGTTCACGGCTTCATCTACAATTGCCTCGCTTTCGACTTCTGGCACCATAATTCCCGAAGGTCCCAAATCGAGATAATTGCCGATCAGATAGGCGTGTTG
>JAJEAX010000346.1 GCA_022822565.1 Candidatus Latescibacterota bacterium | reverse complement strand
CAGCAGCCTCAGCGAGGGCGTATCGGGCAGCGCGTCTCCCGAAGACATAGAAACCATGTTTCAACTCATCTATCTCATCTTCACAGAACCGCGTGCAGACTCACTGGCATTTCAAGCACTACTGGACCGCTATCGAGGCATATTGCAAAACCGGGATATGAGACCAACGACCGCTTATTCCGATACAATCCAGGTTACCATGTCCCAATACCACGTCAGATCGCGCCCGCTATCAAACGAAATACTGGGAGAAATGGACCTGCAAAAATCGCTGGCATTTTACAAAGACCGATTTGCCGATGCCAGTGACTTCACATTCGTATTTGTCGGCAACTTTGAGCCAGAAAAAATAAAACCACTGGTGGAAATCTATCTGGGCGGATTGCCCGCACTCAACCGCGAAGAAACCTGGCGCGACACAGGCGTCAGAGCACCAAAAGGCGTCATAGAAAAAACCGTGAAACGGGGACAAGAACCCAAAAGTAGCACACGGCTGATCTTCACCGGCCCCTTTGATTACAACGATCGATTTAAGCGGTATGTCTTTGGCTCAATGGGCGATGTCTTGCAGATAAAACTTCGGGAAGTACTCCGAGAAGATGAGGGCGGCACGTACGGCGTTGGCGTACGCACATCTCGCTCGCGTTGGCCCGAAGGCAGGTACAGCATCTCAATCAGCTTTGGATGCGATCCCGAACGGTTGGAAGAATTGACGCAACTCGTCTTTGCCCAAATCGACAGCATGAAACAAAAGCCCGTCGATCAATCCTACATCGACAAAGTGACCGAAATGGATCTGCGGGGTCGGGAAACCAACAAAAAAGAAAACAGTTACTGGCGCAATACGCTGAGTCGGTATTACCAGAATGAGATGGATTTGATGGCGTGGTTGACGTATGAAGACGAAGTCATCAAAAAACTCGCAGCAGAACATGTGCAGAAAGCAACGCAGCAATACTTCAACATGGAAAACTATGCGCGATTCGTCCTGTTACCCGAAGAGGGGACGGCTAAAAAATGAAAACGCATGGATCAGAGTTGAGCCAATTTCCTGTCGAATACCGGGAAGATATCAAACAGGCCATAGCAATACTGAAGGCAGGCGGATGTCGAGAGATACATCTTTTTGGATCTTTGGCAGAAGGTCGGTCACGCAGAGATTCAGATATTGATATCGGGGTTCGAGGCTGTCCACCACAGCATTTTTTTCCATTACTTGGAAAACTTCTAATGCAATTAAACCACCCTGTTGACCTCATCAATCTGGATAATGAAACACATTTCTCCAGTTTCTTAGAAAAACACGGGTTACTTGTCCATGTTGGATGATACAGGACGCGATCAAATCCGATCTGAGATTGAAGATATCCAGGACATCTTCATAAAATTCGGTTCATTACTCAGCAAATCGGAGACAGCAGAACCAGACCTCATAGAGTTATCTGCTCTGGGTACTGTTCTTCATTCATTTTATACAGGCTTAGAGGGTATTTTCCTTGTAATTGTCAAACGTATAGATGTCGAAGCACCTACCGGAAATCGCTGGCATATGGACCTATTAGAACAGATCGCCAGACCAACAGACAGCCGTGATGCAGTGATCTCGGAAAGTACGCGACAGAAACTCGAATCTTATCTGGCTTTTAGACATTTCTTCCGTCACTCATACGCTTATATTTTAGAGTGGGATGAGATGCGAGAATTAATTGTTGATTTGCGTGACACATGGGATATAACCAAACAAGAGATTGAAATTTTTTTGCAAACTACAACATGAGCATAAATACTGACATGGATCGCTTAAAAAATGCCACCTATCCCGGTCGTGGTATCGTAATTGGACAAACGCCTGATACCTCATGTATGGTTCAGATCTACTGGATCATGGGGCGCAGTCCCAGCAGCCGCAACCGCGTATTTGTGCGCGAAGGCGATGCTGTAAAAACCGACACCGTGGATAAATCCCATGACATTGATCCGCTGACCATGTACTATCCCATCCGCGTACTGGGCGACGCGCACATCGTCACAAATGGCGATCAGACCGACACAATCGTCCATACCCTGCAAAACGGCGGCTCGTTTGAATCCGCCCTCAAAACCCGCACTTATGAACCCGATGCTCCCAACTTTACACCGCGCATCTCTGGCCTTACTGACCTGGGCGACCCGCAAGCCTATCGACTCTCAATCTTAAAAACCGTTGGCGGCGATGCGCGTTATTGTTCGCGCCAATTTTTCGACTACGAAACCGCGATCCCCGGCACGGGCCACTGCATCACAACATATACAGACGACGGCAATCCCCTGCCCTCATTCAAAGGAGAGCCATTCGCGGTCGAATTATTCGACGACATACAGCAAACCGCCGATATATTCTGGAACCTGTTAGATGCGGACAATCGCGTTTCACTACTCGTAAAATTCATCCATCCCGAGACCTCTGATCTGGTAATCGTGAACAAACACGGATCAGGATTAAAGGATTAAAGGATTTTCAGGATAAAACCCTTAATACGGATCAGGATTATAGGCACAAGCACAGCCTACCAGTCTGCCATCTGCACAGGCAGGCAACGGAGAGAAGCGAGGATAAAAGGATTTTCAGGATGAAAAGCAATGACAATTAAAGCATTGACATTTGACGTATTCGGCACAGTAGTTGATTGGCGCAGTTCGGTCATCCGCGACGGCGAGCGATTGGGCGAACGCAAGGGATTGGACATAGATTGGGCTGCATTTGCCGATGCGTGGCGCGGAGGCTATGGTCCGTCGATGAACCGCGTGCGCACGGGCGAATTGCCCTGGACAAAAATCGACGACCTGCACCGCATGATCCTGGATGAACTCATAGAAAAATTCGGCATCTCGGGATTATCCGAAAAAGAAATCGCGGACTTCAATCGCGTCTGGCATCGCCTTGACCCCTGGCCCGATGCCGCAGGCGGCTTATGGCGGTTAAAATCGCGGTACCTGATCGCCACCCTATCCAACGGCAATGTATCGCTACTCGCCAACATGGCGAAATACGGCGGATTGCCCTGGGACTGCATCTTATCCGCCGAATTGGCCGGGCATTACAAACCCGACGCCGAGACCTATTTGAAAGCCATCGAACTGCTCAGTTGTGAACCCCGGAAAGTCATGATGGTCGCCGCCCATCAAGGCGACCTGCACCATGCAGCGTGCGTGGGCATGAAAACGGCTTATGTATTCCGACCCTATGAGCGGGGACCCAACACAAAAAAAGACTTACCTTCCGATCTCGACTTCGACATCATAGCCCATGACTTTCACGACCTCGCCGATCAACTGGGGTGTTATTGAAAAATGAAACTCACCGATTTCAAAGTCCTGACATTTGACTGCTATGGCACACTCATCGACTGGGAATCCGGGATGACCAAAGGGCTGGCGCCGCTTCTATCAAAGGTCGAACAAAAAGTGCCGCGCAATGAAATCCTTCAAGCGCACGCGCGACACGAATCAACGCAACAAACCTGGACGCCGGGCATGCGCTATTCCGAACTCCTCGCCATCGTCTATAAACGCCTCGCCGAAGAATGGGGCGTTGCCGTCACACCAGATGAGTGCGCCGCTTATGGTCAATCGATAAAACAATGGCCGGCGTTTCCCGATTCTCCCGATGCGCTACAATATCTCAAAAAGCACTACAAGCTCGCGATCCTGTCCAACGTCGATAACGACAGCTTTAAATACAGCAACGACCGTCTCGGTGTCGAATTTGACGCAATATACACGGCTGAAGACATAGGATCGTACAAACCTGCGGATCGAAACTTCAAATACATGCTGAAACACCTCAAATCGCTCGGCATCGAAAAATCGGAAATTCTACACACCGCAGAGAGCTTATTCCACGACCACATTCCGGCAAACAAAAACGGACTCGCCTCCTGTTGGATCTACAGACGCTCCAATGAAGAAGGCTTCGGCGCGACCATAGACCCGGGCGAAATGCCAAACTACAATTTTCGATTCAATAGCATGGCTGATCTCGTAGAAGCGCATCAAGAGGCTTGTTCAATAACCCCCAAGAATTTTAAAACAGCTTGTAAGTAATCAAATAGGGGTCGCGTGCAACTGAAAGCCCAATGCGTGTATAACCTTGAGCACGGTGGCAAAACCCGGATTCCCGTCAGGTGACAATGCTTTATAGAGGCTTGTGCGCCCAAGACCTGTTTCACGGGCAATTTGGGTCATACCTTTGGCACAGGCGATATCGCCTAAGGCAGCAGTGATTAAACTGGGATCGCCATCATCGAGTACGGCTTCGAGATATGCGGCGATATCTTCTTTGGTTTTCAGATGGGTCGCAGCATTCCATGGATGTGTTTCCGTCTTTCCCATGATTATCTCCTCCTCATTCCGGAAAGTGCGTCATACATCATCTAACGTGCGTTCAAATGCTTCGAGACTGGTGGTCTGAATTGCCGCACGAAGCAACTGCTTGAGCCGTTGCAAATCGTCAATGGTGGCAATGCGAGCAGATAGGGAACCTGCTTCCTGCAGATCAAATCGAATCTCCAATACCTCAAGAATATCTGCGAGCGTACTTCGTCTTTCCCCTTGTTTAATCCATTGTTCTTTGTTTTCCTCAATCTCTTGCTCAATCAAGTATTGGGCAAAAGATGATTCGCGGATGAGATCCATCAAGCCCTCCTTTGACATAAGGTTCGCAATCATTTCTCGATCATGCACCAACCCACCCAAAACTGATAGACCTGCAAGAAAATCTCCTCGGGATGACGCATCCAGTGGCAGATTTTGCGGTTGGCACTCCAAGACACGCCTGTATTCCGATCCCTCGAACGGGGGGCCAATGCAAAAAAAATTTACCTCTCGATTAAGACTTTGACATCACAGCACATGATTTTCACGACCTCGCCGATCAACTGGGGTGTTATTAACATTTGGTGCGGATTTAGAGATTGAAATTAGCAATGCACAAAAAAATAAACCCATCAGAATTTGGTTTCAGTCTATCCCGTTGCACAAGAATGGATCTGTAACCCAAAAATTGAACCAGTTTGAGGGCTAATTCACGCTAAGGATCAGTCGTGATATTTCTCAAATGAACAGCTTGCACCACTTGTTGTGGTGTCTGGTAGTTCAAGGCAGAATGCCGTCGGTCTTGATTG
>JAJEAX010000404.1 GCA_022822565.1 Candidatus Latescibacterota bacterium | reverse complement strand
TCGCTGTTCGCATAATGCACATGAGCGCAGTATCGGGCGATTAGAATTGCTTTCATCACTTTCGTCAATTAAACCTGTTGATTTTTTTATCCGATGTGAGAAAGCTCCGGAAATTTCACTTGTTTCAGAAGATGGACACGGGTTTGAGCACAACACAGACGAATATCAGCCCTGTGCAATAGACCCCGTCGATGGACGTATCAGCCTTACGCTTCGTCACGATTCTCCGCTGAGGCTTCAGACTGCCCCTTACCTATCTGAAGGCGAAGATTATTTTGATATAAGTGGCTTACCGCTGGACCAGGAATTTCCCGATCAACGCCCCCCAGAACATCCATTGAAATTTAGTCTTACTCGGTGCCAAGACTTTGAAGAGACTTGCCGTGCTGTCATAAATTTTTCTTTTGAGAGTTTGGGCGAGATAATATTTAGATTATTGTTGCGCTATGTTGATAGGCCAAAGCTCGAGTGGGAGTTTAGCCGCCAATTTCTCAACGATCAAGCTCTTGTATCTGGAGGAAAACAAAAGATAAATTTTACTTTAACGGTAGACCATTTAAGTGGGCCACCCTTTCGAATTACTCGAGTTGACTCAAATCAGCCATGGCTCAGTGTGAAAAATCAGATAACAGCGCAGGAGACAATTTTTTTAAATCCAAGAAGTGAGGTAAATATCCGGGAGGAAAACGCCTATTTTGAGATTGGCTTACTTCTCAATCAAGACACCCTTCCGGCAGTCGAACAGAACACCACTGTTGAGGCAACTCTGGACATTTATGGATCCACCATTGGCGATGACGGCGAAACGTTCTATCATTCCATCTATCTTCCCGTTCAAACCCGACCACCTCAGCCTCTAGATTTTCCCGTTGCAGTAGATTTCGGAACCACAAACTCGTGTATTGCATATGTGGATCCCCGAGACCAAAATAGAGAGAAACTATTGGAATTAGAGTCCGGCGAAGGAATCTTAAAAATACTCACATCGGAAATACCTACTGTGTTTCAGTTTTCAGCAATTAAAAAATTCGATGATATTATGGAGTTTTCACAAGAACTGAGTGCTAATGATAGGCAGGTATCTTTAAAGGAGAATGAAGTCCTTTTTAATTTTGGCCATACACCTAAGGATCTACGGTTTAATCCTGAAGATATCCGGTCGATTTCCTGGGGTTTTAAGCGCAACTTGAGAACGCCTGACGAACAGATTGTTTATAATGACCGGGGTACAGGAAGCATCCGCTTAAACGGCAGAGCTTATAGCCAAGGCAATAGATATATTGAAGTTGATGCGATTGAAAAGGTTGGGCTTTACATCCTGTTCCTATTGGAGAGTTTTCAGGAAAATACGGGTTATTTACCCACAGAAGCTGTTTTTACCTATCCCGCAGTTTTTAACCGTCAAAAGGAGGCATTGAGAAAAGCGATTGCTTGGGCGACACAGGGGATGGATATCAAACCTATTCTCGATATTAGTGAACCGGAAGCCATTGCCCTTGATTATGCTCTGTATATCGCTACAAAACAGGATCCTGGTCGAGATATTGTTTATGGAGTCTTCGATTGTGGGGGAGGAACTACGGACATCTCTATTGTGCGCTTAACCCCTCAAATCTATGGGCGACCCGAGATTGAGATTCTCGCTTCTGACGGAGACGACTTTTTGGGTGGCGATTTGCTGTCTTTCAAAATTGCGCGAGAACTGTATGATCAGATAATCCCGCTTTACAAAAAACAATTCCCTTTTCCCGAAAAATTGGGCGAGGCACTAAGGTTACAAGTGAAAATTGAAGAACATAATTTTTCTAAACTCTATGAATTAGCAGAAAAAATAAAGGAGAATAGTAAAATAACACCCGCCTTTGAAGAGGCTTTGGAACCCGAAATTTATGCCAAATATAGTCGAGATGAGGAAAAAGGCATTTTAGACTTGATCGAAGACCCAAAAATTATTGTGAACTGGCCGCGCATTTCTCTTAAGAGTTCTGAAAATACCACTCTGGAGATAAAGGGTTCCACTAAACAAATTTTGGAGGATGAAACTCGACGTTCTGATATAGGCCCTTTAGATATTGATACGATTCATAATTCCGTCCGCGAGGAGTTGGAAAAAGGCTTTGATAAGCTCAATCAGATGCAAGAACATCTGTTCAACAAGAATCAGATTGCTGATATTCAGTTAGATTATCTGATCTTGGAAGGAAATACCTCTCGCTTCCCACTTGTAAAAACGGTTGCCAAAGAAAAAGTACAGGCTAAAGAGATCATTTTCGAACCAGAAAAACTAAAAAAAAGCGTGGCTTTCGGTGCTGTTGAGTATGGTAGGAGTTTGAGAGATTTGTATTATTCCCGTCCAAAAGGAATACAAAAATTAAATTATCCCATCTGCCTGCGTGCGTTTACACATTTTGTACCCATTTTTGACCGCTGGACACCTTTGAGGCCAGATACGACCATAACTCCGGAAAACCAAGGACCCATCATAGAAATAGAAAGGGCAAGTAGTGAGATCGCTCTTTATGAGTTTTTTGGGTGGGACTACACAAGAGTAACTCAGGGCGAAAATAGGGTTGTTGCCAATATGGCTGTACCCAACGAAAACAAAGCATTTCAAAATGCACAGTTCTGGACGTATTGCCTGGAACTGAGGTGTGATGCCGAAGCAAAAGCGAGTCTTTGGTATAACTACCGTGTTGGCAATGAAAAGGATGGCAGTGATTTTGTAGATGTATGGAAAGCACATCGAAAGTGTGAGAACTTTTCCTATACATAATACGGGTTTGGAGATAGCGTGATGGATCCATATCAATTATTGAGTGTTATTTCACTTTTTATTTCTCTCATTGTAGCACTTTATGTGTTGGTTGTTTCCAAACGAATAGGAAACAAAGAAAAAAAAGAAGAAAGAATGGAAGGCACTACGGAGCTACAACAACCCGACCAGCGCGTTTTGACAGGAAATGATCGGGATAAGGCGGATATTGAATGGCTAAAATTGTTGAAGGAAAGATTAAAAGAAAGCGTGGGTAGATTTTCGGAAGATTTAGATGAAAAAAACTGGTGCGAATTGGAAGAGCGCGTAGTGTATTTGAGGCGGTTTCGGTCAGCTTTAGAGGAAATTACGACCGAGATGTCGCAGGATGACCGTGCCGCTTTTGCTGTATATGTTGATAGGGAGGTTGAGAAGCCTTTAAAACAAATACGGGACTTATTGACGTTGCGCGAAATGCAAAATGATTCAGATGATCCTGTTCTTTTGCTCAAAGGTGCTCTTACAGGTGAAGAGGTTTTCAATGAGTCTTCAATAGCAAGCCTTCTACGCCGTACTCGTCCCGCACAGATGATTCGATACTTCTTGCCTGAAATCGACACTCGCGTAACACAGAAAGGACAGGAGAACGCACAGCGTGTTTTTAACCTGATAGTGGATTTGAGCGGGGATGAAGTAGAGATAATTGGTGCGCGTCCAGGGGATACTTTTGACATGCGTCGGTACCAAATTATCAGCCAGGATACAAGTGGGACACAACCCCGGGACCGAATTGTAAGGTGCTTGGCGCATGGGCTTAAAAATTCTCAAACCGATGAAATAGAACTCAAAGCAAAAGTAGTTATTTCTGGATAAGATATGTTCGATTTATTTTTGAATGTGATTGAAATACCAAGTAGCCAGGTTTTATCATGGATCTGGCAAAATTTTTTATGGGCTTGGTTGTCCGTTATGGTCCTGTTTTTTTATTTTCGGGGCTGGCGACCTTTATCAAAAATGAAGCATAAGATAACCGGATCAAGAGAAGCACTTGAAGACTTGAGAAGTTGGGGGAAAAATCATCCAGAATTTATTGCCGTCAAATATAGCAGAGAAGCAAATGCGCCCTCGGATTCTAACTTAAATCCGAGGACACAGAGATGGCTGAAGTTATTATGGTCTGGGTACTGCCAAAATAAACCACCAATCATTGATGAAATGGTGGAAAAAGAAGAGGAATATCTTTGCAGCGACGATGAAAGGATTCGCTCGACAAGTAACAGTTTGATCGTATTGGGTCTTCTCGGAACTTTTTTGGGGCTTTATCAGGTCATCCTACCAATTAGAAGCATTATCCAAAATACCAGAGACAGCGCGACGATAACAGACCCGTCGGCAGCAACACACAACATGGCAGATATGTTGGAAAATATCGCCCAGTCGTTCTCTGGAATGGAGCTTGCCTTCGTAACCAGCATTGTCGGATTGGGTTTGATGATTGTATTAAACATCCGTTTTTCTCGTTTTAGTAAGAAAAGGTTTGAACTGATTGATGAGATAGAAACCTATTGCAGTGAAGAAATTGCCCCAAAATTCAGCTTGTTTTTGCCTGAGGTGGATTTGAAAGAGGCGGTTCAAGAGGCTTTTCAAGTCCTTGCAGATAGACATTCGGAATTTATGGAGGATCAGTCAGACTATCTCAAAACTGCACTCGAAGCGCATTTCGAGCAAGTATCTGCATCATTTGAGCCTTTTCTGCAAACTCTCAACAATACCAGTGACATGCTCAACAAGGCGAGTGCCTCCAGCGAGCAAGTGAGCAAGCAATGGAGCAGCACACTTGAGGATTTCTCGCATAGACATTCACAGATGGTGGCAGATCAAGAGAAACATATCAAACGTGCGCTTGAAACGCATTTTGAAAAAATATCGGCCTCGCTCGGACCACTTTTGGAAACTCTCAACAACGCCTGTGATGCACTTAATTGTGGGGCTGAAGATATTCGCGAGTCGGGCGAGAATTTTGTGGAACACATATCTAATTTTACCAGGCTCAGTGAGCCGTTGGAAAACTTAAAAACCGCAGTAGAACAAATGGTTGAAGACTTTGATCAGAGGATGGATACCCTGGCATTGACAATGGGAGAAACATATCAGGTACTTCAAAAACTCAACCCCGATGAACCAACTTATAAACCCGTTTTTGATAACATAAAGAGGCAATTGGACGCCATTCACGCAACAGAACAAGCTATACTGAAGTTGCATCAAATATCGAATGATCAGGATAAGGCTGGCTTAGGTGAAAAGGCTGACCCTGTAACCGAAATCATTCGGGAAACTGAACGAGTTCTGATGGAGGTTCCGCGGGATCAGATATCGGATGGCAAAGACCAGACAGGCTTAGATAAAAGGGCAGATTCTCTTCCCCCGAGTCCTTATATGGATGGTACAATTATAAAGTCGAATATAGATGATCCACTTAGAGAACCAAAGACGGATGATCCACAGGGTTTTGTAGATAAACTGAAGTCTTTCTTGAAGTGGTGATATATGGTGTAAGTGGCAATGAATAAAAAACGAACTCGCAGGGATACATCGCTAAATGTATGGCCGTCTTTTACGGATCTTATCACATCTATCTTTATTTTTGCGATGTTTCTTCTCATATTGATGGTTGTGCAGAACCATATTAGTTTGATTCAGTTGAGCCGCCTGCACGAAATCGTTGGCAGTATTTTTAGAGATCTGGATGAGTTAAAACAGGTTATGGCAGATGAAGAAGTCGAAGTGGATAAGGGGACGATTGTTATCAAAAGCGACATCATCTTTCCTTTCAATAAGTGGAAAATAGAAGATATACCTCCGCAGGCATTGGAAGATTTGGAGCGTATTGGAGAAAAATTGAAGAGTTATCTGGAGAGACGTGGCAGGAATCAAAAATTCAGAATTGTTGTCGAGGGGCATACGGATACAATAGGACCTTCGGAAAATAATGACCGTCTTTCATATCAACGCGCTCAATCGCTTGTGCTGCTCTGGAGAAATATCGGATTTACGCCAGAATATTATGAACTTATACCGGCAGGTTTAGGGGAGTCCAGACCTAAAATTGAAGTAAAAAGAGATGGCGTGATCATCATCTACAGCGATGTATTTTCGCCTTTGGGTATGTGGGAGGCCGATACTATACTTCCCTCAGCGAAAGAGGGTTTGGAAAGTATTGGGCAGATACTGAAAAGTTCTTTAGAAGTACGCCGACAGGATGGAAAATTTGCAATTTCGATAGAAGCGCCAACAGATACCCAAACGGTTTCCGATTTTTCTGAAGAACGCACCCAATCGCTTGCGCTACTCTGGCAAAATATGGGTCTAACGCCTGAATATTATGAACTGATTTCTATGGCACCTGCAAAAGATTTAGAGACTCGAAAATTCATGACCACTGCTATTGACAGTAGTTTGAGAAAATCTATAGAGAAAGTAAATCGACGAGTTGAAGTAAAAATCATTCCCAAGTTCAGCGAGCTAAAACCTTTCTATCGCAGCCAATGAAAACAATAGATTATTACGCTATGTTGAAGCGCGTTGTTCATCCCGGAGAGATTCTGCGAGACGAGTTGGCGGAATTTGGGGTATCCCCAACGACGTTTGCACGCCAGATTGATGTGTCGCCGAATCGGATTGGTCAGATTATCGCGGGCAAGTGTTCTGTGGATAGCGATACCGCTTTGCGATTTGGGCACTGGTTTGGCGTTGATCCTCAGTTCTGGCTGAATCTTCAGATGCAATGCGATGTGCAGCGGTTAGAGATCAGCAGTTAATAAAAAAGCGGTCAGAGGCTTAAAACCTTCTGGATCGCGGCTCAACATCCTGCCGCGATGACGACAACAAAACAATGTCAGCAATGACTGTTGGCACTCGTCATGCCTACATGCTTGAAGCAGGCGTCCAGGATGAAGGGTTGCTTGCAACTCTTGGCTTATTGATGGCTGAAAGCTACAGGTTAGCCTTTTACTCTGTGTTTATCGGTGTTCATCTGTGGTTGCTTTTGACTTTTAAATTCATATTGCCATGAAAACAGCTATTACTCAATTTCTCACCCATCTATCGCACCAGCGGCGATTGTCCGATCATACGTGTGCGGCTTATGCCACGGATCTGGATCAGTTCGCCGCTTTTTTGCAGGGGCGTCGGGTGGATCGCGTGGAACAGATTGATCGGAATGCGGTGCGGGATTTTTTAGGCTTTTTGCACAATGAAGGGTTTGGTCGGCGATCTGTTGCCCGAAAGCTGGCGGCGGTGCGAACGTTTTTGAGTTATTTGTGCAATGTGGGCGATTTGGATCGGAATCCAGCGCTCGATGTGCGTCCGCCCAGGCAGGATAAGATATTGCCCGTTCATCTGGATGTTGACGAGGTTGCCCGCGCGATGTCTCTGCCGTCGCCCAATACGGTGTTGGGATTGCGCGATCGGGCGATTTTGGAGTTGTTTTACAGTGCGGGAATTCGATTGCGCGAGCTTGCGGGTCTCAAAATTGAGGCTGTGGATCTGGCAGATAAACTGGTGCGGGTTGTGGGCAAGGGCAATAATGAGCGATTGGTTCCTTTTGGAGAACCGGCCCGGGTCGCATTGGTGGCTTATTTGATGCGGCGGGAGGAATTGGTTTCTGAACAGACGACGGATAGACGGCACTTGTTTTTGGCGCGCTCTGGGCGTCCGCTGAGTCCCAGCGGTATTCAAGGTCGCGTTGCCCGGTATCTCAGCAAAGCGACTGGACGGTCTTTGTCCCCCCATGCATTGCGCCACGCCTATGCAACCCATCTGTTAGATGCGGGGGCAGATCTCAATGCGGTGAGAGAATTGCTCGGCCATGCGAGCCTTTCTACCACGCAGGTTTATACACATGTGAGTGTCGAGCGGTTAAAAAGAGCCTATCGACAAGCACATCCACGGGCGTGAAAAAATACTGGGAATTGGAAATGGACACAGGACAGACGATAGGTTGCAGAAGGAGTGATTCCCCATCTCATTCCATAGATTTACAGGAACGCGGTATTGACAAAGCACAGGCAGCAAATTTGCGTGAACGCCTTGCGACCTTTGCCGAAGACTGGGAAAGCCCTGAAATGAGTATTTATGACAACTATGACGCAGCCAAATCCAATTAGACATGCCTGTGCTCGTGTCTCGCGTCTTATATCTTACCTTTTATCGGTGTTCATCGGTGTTCATCTGTGGTTGCATCTCACGTCTTACCTTTTTTTAGTTTGTATTTTTTTAGCCTGTGCGCGGCAGATGCCTCCGCCGGGAGGACCGGCCGATAAAACGCCGCCGAGGGTGATTGATACAGTGCCCGCAGACGATTCTGTGCGAGTCGGGTTGGATACGCCGATTCGCATTCGCTTTTCTGAAGCGATGGATCGCAGGTCGGTTGAGCGGGCGTTATTTGTTTCCCCACAGGGTTCTGAGGAACCCGGTTTCAAGTGGCGTGGGGATGTGTTGGAAATTCGGTTGCCCGATGGCTTGCAGGCCGACCGAACGTATCTGGTCACGGTGGGGCAGGAGAGCGCGGATGAGTGGCGCAACCGCATGCGGGCTTCTTATAGTTTTGGATTTGCGACGGGAGATCGCTTAAATCGCGGGGAACTCAATGGGCGGGTGTTGGCGTCTAAGGAAGAGAGGGGACAGGTTTTTGTCTGGGCTTATGACCTGTCTGTGGTGACGGCACCCGATCCGGGGAGAGACCGTCCCACTTATGTGACGCAGCCCGATGAGACGGGTCATTTTGTATTGCCGCGGTTGGGGGCTGGGAATTATCGGATATTTGCTTTTGGCGATCAGAATAATGATCGCACGTATTCATCTGGGGACTTGTTGGCACTTCCGCCCGGCGATGTGGCGTTTACGGGTGAGGAGCGCGTTCGTCTGGGCGATCTCAAACTCGCGGTGCGCGACACGTCAGCACCTGCGCTCGCTGCTGCCCGCACGCCCGATCAACAGCATATTTTGATGCGTTATGATGAACCCGTGCGGGTTTCGGGCGTTGAAATATCCGACCTGTCGGTGTTGGAGATATACCAAGACCCCGTTGACTCGAGTGGGGTGGGATTGATTACCGAACCACAGACACGGGGTGTTGAATACAGGGTGCGGGTCGATGTTGTAGATCGGTGGGGCAATCGCGATACCACAGATGCAACGGTGCGAGGCGATGGTACGCGCGATCGGCGCGCGCCAGAGGTGTTGGCAATCTCACCGGTGGAGAATGCCGAGAATGTTTTGCCAACGGCTGTGATTCGCATGTTGTTTTCCGATGCGATGCGTGTAGATGCTGTGTCCGACTTCTGGATCGCGTCGGATTCTACGGTTGTTCCGCAGGGGCATTTTGAATGGGTTGCGCCCAATCATCTCGTGTTTGCGCCGGATAGTCTGTGGACGAGTGGGGAGACGATTCGACTTATTGGAAATCGCGAAAGGCTATTGGATATTGGCGGCAATGTCCTCTCTGAACCGATTTCATTTGTTTTTTCTGTGATGGATACCGCGGGTCTGGGGCGCATTTCCGGGACGACGTCTTCTTCTGATGTGGTGATATGGGTGGAGGGATTGGCGCATGAATTTTTCCGGGAACAGGTTTTGCGGGATACGACGTTTGGTTTGACGAAGTTGCTGCCGGGGACGTATCGCATTTCCGGATTTTTAGATCGCGACCGCAATGGTCATTGGATGTCTGGGCAAGTCTATCCGTTTTTGCCCGCAGAGCCTCTGGTCGTGCAGGCTGATACTGTAGAAGTGCGGGCGCGGTGGGAGACGGAGGTGGAGAGGTTGGAATCCAAAATCTGGTGGATGTTGCCAACCGGTGAGGAGATGCCGTGATGTTTTTTGGGAAATATCGAGGCCAGTTGCGTCAGGCGGGTGTTATTATTGGTCTTTTGGTATTGATATGCGTGGTGTTGTTTTATCAGTTTACATATCGCACGCCCGAAGACGCAGAGCGAGAACGCGCCCGTATTATGTTGCAACGCATTGCGGCTCTACAACACGCATATCGCGCAGAATATGGAACTTATTTGCCTATTGATGAAGAAAATAATGGTCGTATTTTACAACTCAATAATGTGCCCGGACGTTTTCGCTATCGGGTGACGGTTTCAGAGGATGGCTTCAAAGCGTATGCAGAAGCGGATTTTAATCGAAATGGTAAAGCCGAGGTCTGGGTGGTGGATGCAAGGGAATCAGAACCGGTACTCAAACATGAGGATTAAATTGTGAAAAAAATATGTGTTGTTGGCCTTCTGCTGGCTCTGTGGGTTGGTGCAGAGGGGTATGTGATTCTTACAGAACAAAATTCTCGTGGGCAAATTGTGATAAAGCGCTGGTCGCCTTCTCGGGCTGGGGCAGGTATTCCCTTTGTGGTCAATGCCGGGAGTTTTCCCTTTCCCGAGACCGAGGTGGTACGGATTGCTCAGCGGGGATTTAACGCCTGGAGTGCGGTGCCATCGGCATTTATTACATTTGAAGACGAAGGTACAGCACAGCTTGAAGTGTCGGGGAATGATAATCGCAATGTGATCTTTTACGACGCGACGGGAGAAGTTATAGGAGCACCCGAAGGATCGGGGGTCATTGCAATTGCTCGGGTCATCAATAACGCCGACGGTCTGATTACAGATGTGGATATTGTTTTTAATGGACGGGATCATCAGTTTTCGATTGAGGAGAATAGTACGCCTGAAGACTTCGACGACCTTCAGGCTATAATGACGCATGAAATCGGCCATTTGTTGGGGCTGGATCACAGCCCCTGGGTGGGTGACCCCGAACTGCGCGCGACAATGTTTCCCTTTGCTTCGAATCAGGCACCGCGCGCAGAGCGTTCTCTGGAAACCGATGACCGCGCGGGTATAACGGCGTTGTACCCGGTGGAAGGGCTTACCGGCGGTGTGCGTGGGCAGGTATTAGATGCCGATGGCCCCGCATTTGGCGTGCATGTGGTGGTTTATCAGGCAGAAGACACTGTGTTTGTCGCGAGTGCTCTGTCGGGTTCGGCCGGTGAACAAAAGGGACCCGATGGCGATGGTCGGTATGAAATCCTCGGCTTGCCCCCGGGCGATTACAACGTTGCGATTGAGCGGCACCATCCAGCAATTTCTGCTGATAATTTTGGCGGTATTTTTCAGACATTATATGTGGAGAGATTCGAAAAAGAGTACTATAATAATGCGTTTTTGCAGGACAATGCCCAGATTGTGCGCGTTGAAGTTGATCGCGTGATAGAAAATGTCGATTTTGCGATTGGGCCTTCTGTGGCGGGCGCGCCTTTTATTCGGGAGACTATTTTTCCGGCTAATACACCGGATCCCAATGGTCCCTATCGCTTTTCGGCAAGGGTGACAGATAATAACGGGACGGCAGCGGTTGAGTTGCATTATCGGGTCAATGGCGGGGGCGTGCAGGTGTTGCCAATGACCCACACGGGTAACGATATTTTTGCCGCTGAACTCGACGGACAAAGTGTGGGGACGAGGGTTGAATATCGGGTGATTGCGCGCGATGGCGATGGCAATGAAACGCCTTCACCGCCACTTGAATTGCCCATGTTGCAATTCGATGTGATATCGCTTTCTGGATCTCCTGTACTTTTTGTCGCATTGCGAGATGCAGATGTAGTGGCTGTTATCGATATGGGATCGGATGAAGAGGTGGCGCGCATTCCCACTGGCGTGGTGCCCTTAAGTGTTTTGATGACGCGAGATCAGCGCTATTTGTTTGTCGCCAATACGGGGGGATCTGCCGGTACATCTGAGAATCGGGTCACGGTTATCGAGACTGCCACGCATCAGGTGGCGGCGAATATTGAGGTTGATACTGCGCCTTTGGATCTCGCTATGAGCGCAGATGGGCAGCTGGTCTATGTCACGAATTCAGATTCTAAGAGTATTTCGGTTATCGAGGTGGCGAGTTTGACTGTGCGCAATCGCATTCGGGTGCCGGTTGTTAATGAAGGCGGTCCTTATGGCGTGGCGATTCACCCGGATGGGAAGCGGCTTTACGTCACAGATATCCAGGCCAACCAGGTGCTAATTGTCGATACCGCACTAAGGGCGACGGTTGGTCGCATTGAAGTGATTGAGGACCCCCGCTCATTGGTTATATCTGCGGATGGGAAGCGGTTGTATGTATCGGGAGGGGACTTTGGTGACACTGGCGGCGGCGGTATTGCGGTAATTGATACCGAGTCGGAGTCTGTGGTGACAACGATTTTTGTAGATGGTGGGGTATTTCGCCTCGCTTTATCGCCTGATGGTTCGCGGTTATACGGAACTGATCGCGCGAATGCCCAATTGGTCGTCGTCGATGTGGCGCAAAATCGCGTTGTGAATCGCGTCCAGGTTTTGCCCGAAGGTGAGGAGACGCGCGATTTGTTTGTGTCGCGCGATGGGGCGCAGATATATGTGGCGAACCAGAATTCGAATGAACTGGTTATTTTTGACGCGGAGTCGTTTCAGATTTTGAGAACGCTGAATTTTGAAGATAGGCCGCGCGGTATGGCCGTGCGCTCTCAGCCGGCTGTGTTTCTGCCTTTGAAGGAGATAGCCGCTCAAGCGGATTTCGATGGCAATGGCAAGATCGACTTTGGAGATTTTCTTCTGTTTGTCGCCGCTTTTGGTGCAGAGAACCCCGATGCGCGTTTTGACTTAAATGAGGATGGGCAGGTCAATTTTGGCGATTTTTTGTTGTTCACCAGTGTTTTCGGAAGAACGGTGAACGCGTAATATGCGATAATTTTCGAAAAAAGCTCTGGATTTCCAGAGCTTTTTTTTGTTTGCGCTCAAATTGTGGTGTATATTGCAATGATGTGTGACTTTTTAGTTTTTTTACAAGGAGGATATGATGACGTTCGGACAAGGTGATTATGTCTATACGGTGGCGGAAAATTGGTGGTCCCTGCCGGAAGGTTGGTCGTTTGGATGGATACCGGCGGTGGCTGTTGATTCTCAGGATCGCGTTTATGTGTACAGTCGCAGCGAGCACCCGATGGTGGTTTTTGATCGCGAAGGCAATTTTTTGTCTTCGTGGGGCGAAGATGTGTTAAAGGACGCGCATGGCATTTATATCGATGCGGAGGACCACGTCTATTGTGTGGAGCGCAACACGCATTGTTTGCGGAAGTTTAGCTGTGATGGCGAGTTGTTGATGACGGTGGGGACGCCCGATCGGGAAGGCGATGAAGGCGAGCCGTTTCGGTTGCCGACCGATGTGGCGTTTGATTCTCAGGGGTTTATGTACGTGTCCGATGGGTACGGCAATGCGAGAATGCACAAGTTCACACCCGATGGCGAGTTGATCAAGTCCTGGGGGGAACCGGGTACGGGGCCGGGGCAATTTGATCTGGTGCATTCTGTGCGGGTCGATAAGGATGATCGTTTGTGGGTGGCAGATCGGAGCAATAATCGCATTCAGTTTTTCGATACCGAGGGCAATTTCCAGGGCGAGTGGACGGGTTTGCACCAACCCGATACGGTTTATATTGACGATGAAGATGGCGTGGTTTATATCGCGGAGTTGGAGCAACGGGTGAGTATCTGGACGGTTGATGGCGAGAAGTTATCCGAGTGGGGGCGCGGGGTTGAAAGCGATGTTCCGGGGGAGTTCAAGAAGTGTCCGCACGGTATCTGGCTGGATTCTCACGGCGATTTGTACGTGGGGGAAGTGCAGACAGATGCCCGGTTGCAAAAGTTTATCCGGCAGAGATAAGACTGTGATGATTGAGGGTATTGTCACTTATGGTCGGATGATTAAATTCGGCCACAGTATTTTTGCCTTGCCGTTCGCGCTTTCGGGCGCGGCATTGGCGGCGGCTGGACACGGGATTTCGTCCGAGCAGGTGTTCTGGATTGTGGTGGCGATGGTGGGCGCGAGAAGTGCGGCCATGGGTTTTAATCGGCTTGTGGATCGGAAAATGGATGCGGCCAATCCGCGCACATCTAATCGCGAGTTGCCGCGGGGGGTTATTTCTGCGGGTGCTGTGAAAGTGTTTGTTTGTGTGTTTTCTGTGCTACTCGTTTTTGCCGCGTATAAGTTAAATCCACTGTGTTTGATGCTGTCCCCCGTGGCATTGGGTGTTGTGTTTTTTTATTCTTATACAAAACGATTTACGTGGGCTACGCAGCTTTTTCTCGGTTTGGCATTGTCTCTCGCGCCAGTGGGGGCGTGGATCGCGGTGACGGGACAATTGGATGCGGAAATTTTACTGCTCGGTGGTGCGGTATTGATGTGGGTCGCGGGGTTTGATGTGATTTACGCCTGTCAGGATGCCGAGTTTGATCGGCGGTTTGGGGTGTATTCGATCCCGCAGAAGTTTGGGGTTGGACCCGCATTGTGGATTGCGCGGTTATTTCATGTGATTGCTTTTGGTTTGATGGTGGGCGTGGGGGGGGTATTTGAATTGGGGATGGTTTATGTAGCTGGCGTGGTGTGCGTGGGATGTTTGCTGATTTACGAGCATTATTTGGTGAGACACCGGGATTTGTCAAGGGCGGGCATGGCGTCTTTGACAATGAATGGCGTGGTCAGTGTGGTGTATTTTGTGGGGACGCTGGTCGATTTGTTGTTGTAATCCGCTGTATCTGGGATTCTGTTTGCTATGAAACGAATTACGGTTGCGATTACCGGGGCAAGTGGAGCTATTTATGCGTTGCGCACAGTGCGTGCGTTGCTGATGCACAGGGTTGCCGTGGATGTGGTGATATCCGAATTTGGCTGGATGTTGCTGCGAGATGAGGCGGGCTTTGAGGGAAAACAGCGAGATTTTGGTGGTTTTATCCAGGAACTTTACGGTGTTTCGGTGGATAATATGGCACTGCATCCACTTAAGGATCTCGCTGCAACGCTGGCGAGTGGGTCGGCGCAGTCAGATGGCATGGTGGTGGTGCCGTGTTCGATGAAAACTCTGGCGAGTATAGCCCATGGGTTATCGCGTAATTTGATTGAGCGCGCCGCTGATGTCGCGTTGAAAGAACGCCGGACACTCATTATCGTGCCGCGGGAGACGCCGATGAATTTGATTCAACTGCGCAATATGGTGGCGGTGGCCGAAGCGGGTGCTGCTGTGGTGCCGGCGATGCCGGCATTTTATCAAAAGCCGGAGACGTTTGATGATTTGGCGGATTTTGTCGTTGGTCGAATTTTGAGTTTGTTGCGTATTGAGCACGATTTGTATCCGGCGTGGGAAGGGTGATCCGCAGATGAACGCAGATAAAAAAGAGGGGCTGGGGGCTAAAAGCCGACTGCTGATTGCTGGTAGCTTTTTTCCGTGAAGTGTGCCCAGCCTTTCCAGCGGTCAATGCCCGTCAGGCGCAGGTCAATTTCGTCGCCGACCTCTACGGGATAACCCGGATAGATGACGGTTTTGAAGGGGTGGTCGAGGAGTTCGACGAGGACACCGCGCATTTTGAGGTAGAGAACAACGGCGCGAAATTCCCGACCGAGTTGGTTTTCCCACGATTGTAATATTAAGTTGCGAGTCTGGCGGTGAACCAGATCGTCAATGAGGTCCAGCGTTTCCCACATGCGGTAGCGCAGGGTGTTGAGGTCGTCAACTGAGTAAAGGGATTGCTCGGTTTTAAGGTGGTGATCGATCTGGCGTTGCATCACGAGGTCTGTGTATCGGGTGGTGGGTTGCGTGATGGGACAATAATGCGAAATGCCATAGCCGTGATGTGTTTCTGGCGTTGTATTGAGGCCGATGTTTGGGGTCTGGCGGTGAAGTTCGTGGCGGCGGACGACGGGGTGGGGGATTTGTATGATGGATGCGATATTTTCAATGGGGTCGCGCATTTCGTAAATTGCGGGGATGTTTTTATTATCGCACCATCGCCCAACAGCTATGCCAGCGAGCAGGGATAGTTCGCGGGCAATGCGAAGCGCGGGATTTGGGGATGATTGTACCTCGAGGTCGTGTATGGCCGTTTGCCGCTTTTTGTGGAGGCGCGTGGATAATTGCGAGAAGAATTGTATGGCGCGGTGTTGTGGGTGAGCGGGATCGTCCAGTGCCCGATCGATGTCTTCAGGTAAAAGGTCGGCTTTGTTTATTGCGGTCGTTTGCGCGATACAAAAGTCTTTGAGGCGGCCATCCCGATTCACGCGCCAGAAGATGCTGAGTGCTGGATGCGCTTTGTCGCTTTGAAATAGGCCCAGGTCGCGTGCAAACCGCGTGGGTAGCATGGGAATGGGATGATCGGGAAAGGGAATGTGCGCCATGCGCTCGGCAGCGTCGCGGTCGATGTGTGAGTCTTTGGGAATGAGTGTGCTGATATCTGGAATGTGTACGCCAAATTCTGCGCCCCTGAAGAGTCGGCGGCGGAATGAGAGGGCGATGTCCGGGTGATCGGGTGGATGTATCACAAAGACGGGTTGTTTTTTTCGGTTGCCATAAGTGGGCACGAGTGTTTCTGCCTGGCGGATGGCGAGGTCTGAAAATGCAGTTGGAACTTCGGCGCGGAGCAAGTCGAGGTTTTGATCGCGTTTCCAGACCTTTTTTTGTATAAGCAATTCGACTGCGGATTTTTGGTGGTTTTTTTTCGTTTGACAAATTTCAGAGATCAGTGCCTGAGCCTGAGTTGCGCGTTGGGATTCGCTGCCCCATAATGCGTATTGTCGAATCTGTTCCAGATAGGTTTGTTGGCGTGGGGTTAGCGTGTGTTCTGCAATGGATTCGGCATTATTCGCCATGGCGTGGATAAATTCTTCGCGTTCTTCATCCCGATCTTTTTTAAGTTTGTCGCGTTGGTAGAGGACATTGACTTGACCGGCCGTATATGGCGAATACGAGTTGGAGGATTGAGGCTGAAAATAAGGAGAGGCATGGTGCAGGTGAAGATAGAGGGCAATCCACTGTGTGGCATCGATTTCCGTGTTGTAGTAAAGGTCGGCGATTTCGGAAAGTGGAAGCGGGGCTGCAGATTCAACGGCGATTTCCCAAACGTCTTTGAGGTCTATTTCTCGGCTCGAGGTGCGGACGCTCATTGCGTAAGTTTTGAGTGGTACATCGCACGATGAGATACCGGTGAGATACACGAGGTTGGTGTGGCGAAAGCGGAGGCGCCGGCCATCTTCTGATAAAACTGCGATTTCGGAAATTTTGCGGGGTAAAACAGCCTGGCAAGTTCCTATGAGCAGGCGTTTTCGAAAGCGAAACAGGACAATTTCATCCTGGACAGGTATGCCGGATAGTCTGCCTTTTGTATGGGGCGCATCCTGGGAACTCGGTATTCCATCTTCATCCAGACGGCCCGTGTAGCGCTCGTTGGGTTGGTTTTTGTGTTCATTTCGGATGATCAGACCGTAGATGCGTTTGACCAGGCTGGCGTAGAAGTAGAGATAGCGATTGGAAATTGTGATTTCGCGTTTGGGTTTTTGCATGGGGTTGCCTCTTCTCTGTTACCCATTAGTAAAAAGCCCCGGTGTGTGACCGGGGCTTTCATAGTTTCAGACGATGTCGGATGCTTAACGGTTTCGGTAGGCATCAACAAATCTCAAGAAATCGCTAAAACCAACTTTGCCATCGCCGTCTAAGTCGAATTTGGCTTCATTGCTCCCATAGGCCTGGGCAAATTGGAGAAAGTCGTTGAAGTCGAGTTTGCCGTCGGCATTAAAGTCAACTTTGGCGAGATCGAGCTGTGGCCTGAGAATGGGTATGTGTGACGTATTGGATGAAAAGATGTTCGAGACAACATCTCGTGATACGTCAAACCAATCGTTGAGCACCGAGGCATAGACATGGCGAAAGTCGTGATCGTAGTAAAAATCACCGCGCCTGTCAACTTGTTCAAAGTTGGGGGCTGGCCCCGAAATGCCCGCATTGACCGATGGGCCAAAGAAGAACATGGGTGCTGATGTGCCGTGATCGGTGCCTGCGCTGCCGTTTTCTTTTGTTCGACGACCAAATTCCGAAATGCTCATGCCGAGTACGCGGTCTTGCAATTGATGTTGCCGCAGGTCTTGAACAAAAGCCGTGACTGCTTCGTTGAGATATCTCATCAAGGTGTTGTGGCGGTTGAGCTGATTGGAGTGTGTGTCGTATCCGCCTTGTGAGACCAGATACACTTTGGATTGTAAGCCGCCGGCGATCAGCCGCGCGACCAGACTGAGTTGGTCGGCGAGCGAATTACCAGAGGGATATTCAACTCTGTTCGCGCCTTTATCTGCGGCATCTCTGACCTGTGAGGAATATTGCAGGGATTCAAAGTTGATGCGGCGAATAAAGTCGAGTTCATATCCAGCCGGTGTGGGGATTTTACCGTCTTCGATAATTTTGTTGCCCCGCTCCACGAGAGTGACAAATTGCCTGGGGTTGCGCAGGGCAATGCCCATGGCACCGTTTTTGCCCAATAGGGCAAGAGAGAGCACGGGGCCGATGTCAACGGCGAGAGGTTGTTCTGGCAGGGTGTCTGGGAAGCCCGGAGTTTGGGATTCAAAATAGCGCCCCAGCCAGCCGTGGTTCAAAAATTCGTTGGAATTTGATGCGGTCAACCAGATATCGGTCGAGCGGAAGTGCGATCGGTTGGGATTGGGATATCCCACGCCCTGCATGACCATCAACTGACCTTCGTCGTAGAGTTCTTTGAATCCGGTGAGTTGGGGGTGCAGGCCCTGTGTTGGGGTGAGTCTGAGGGTTTCTTCTTTTCTGACGTGGATTTTGGGACGCGCCTGATAATAGGCGTCGTTTTCAAAGTTGACCAGGGTGTTGAGGCCGTCGTTACCGCCATTGAGGCGAATGATAACGAGCACGCGGTCGGTCTCGCTGAGGGCTGTTGCAGATAGGGGACCAATAGCTTCGGCGCGCCCATAAGCCCGCGTCATAAAACCGCCGAGTGCAAACCCGGCACCACCTCGGGTCGCATTTTTCATAAAGTCGCGTCTGTTCATAACGAACTCCTTGCCTCAAGTCTAATTCAGTTGATAGTCGGGCAATTCAAAGATGAGTTTGAGAATATTTTTGATGCGTCGAGGTGCTGCAACAGCGTCGGGATTCCAGTCATAGACATCGGCACCTTCGAGTAGCGTTTCCAAAAACATTTCGAGGCGATAATCGTCAACTGGAAAAGCCATCAGACATTCTCCCATGGCGCGAACGAGTTTTTCCGCGTCGTAGGGATCGGGAAATGCCTTGACGAATCCCACAGTATCCGGGTTGAGGATGGTGTAACGGTTGGGATTGCGCGGTCTGGCATCGACCATTTCGTCGGTCATTTTATGGCGTTCGGGCAGTGTTGACGTGCTGATCCACAGCCGATATCCCGGCCACCCGGCCACATTGGGAGGATCGAGCAGTTTTTGACCGAGTACCTGGGCGATGTAAACGAGGTATTCGGAACTGATGCTCCTGCCTCTACCCGCTTTGAAACCGAGACTGCGCGCTGTGCCGGCGACGAGTTCGACGGGGCTTTTGATTTTGGCGCCGATGATGGCGGGATCGAAAAAGTGCGCGCTCAAGAACAATGCTTTCAGCACGGGTTTGATTTCGTAGTTGTTGTCGCGCATGATTTGCGCGAGTTCCGAGACGACGTTTTTGTCTGGATGCTCATAGACAAATTCGCGATAGAGTTTGCCGCATATAAATTCGGCTGTGACTTCTTGCTGGAAAATGATGTCGATAATGTCCCGATAATCAAAGTTGCCAGTTTGTCCCAGGAATGTTTTCTGGCCTTTGTCGAAGCGCCCTGTTCTAAAAGTGGGTTGTTTGCCTACGACAATCCACCCCGTGAGCGCTCGGGCCGCTTCTCCGATGTCGTGTTCTGTGTAGGTGTTGCCCTCGCCCATGGTGAACAATTCCATGAGTTCTCGGGCGTAATTTTCATTGGGTCTTCCCACTCTGTTGGAGTTGCTGTCGAGGTAGTAGATCATGGCCGGATCTATTGTGACTTCATTGACAAGTGTTTTGAAATTGCCGACAGCACGCTTGCGAAGTAGGAAATTCTGAAGATACATCCACTGCGGACGTCTGACATCTTTTGCCTGGGTGGCAAAGTGATCGTGCCAGAAGAGCACCATGCGCTCTTGAATTGAGAACCCCTGATTGACGATGAGTTCCATCCACCAGGCACGGGTCTGGTCAACGCGCGCACGCTCAATTTTGCGCTGGTCTTGATTGGGTTTTTGAAATGGGTCTTCGTTGACCCAGCTATCGGGTGGATTAGGGGGCAAAAAAGGTGTTTCCAGAAGGCGATCTACAACGGCTTCTGGCGTGCTTTGCACGGCTTCTGCGATTTCTCTTGGCGTTGGGCCAATGAGGGTGCGCCGCAAGAGGTGTGCTGCCCGGTGCTCATCCCACGGCTGTTCTGCCGAGGGGATATACGGTTCGAGTCCCGTGGATGCATACGCAAGTTTGGGCGCAACAGGAAAATGTTTGCGATTGGACACGAATGCTCCTCCTCTTAATGTAGATTTTCGGGATGCTGATTAGGCGTATATATATATGGTCAATATGATAAATTTGTGTTATTAGTGCAAGTTAATATTTGTAAATGATTTGTAAATACCAGAGCCTCAAGGGGAATATTTTGTGAGAGAGTCGAGAAGAGCTTGTTGCGCAGTCAGATTTCTTTCCGATGCCATGACAATGGTTTCCTGAATTGTGATGCGGGTGTGTTCTATTTTCTCTGCCTGTTCTTTTGGAATGCCCAAAGCGATATTGCGGCGAATTTCGCTTTTCAGGCTGTCGCGCAGGGTTTGCAGGCGGATGCGTTCTTCGCGTAGCGTCTTTTGGGCTTGTGAGACCTTCAACTTTTGACTGTCGAGTACGGGATTGGTTCCCGAACATGCAAAAATCAGAATAATGGCAGAGAAGAAAAGAAAGCGAGGCATATTATTTTTGACTGTTGAGATAGTGCTGAATATGACGGCGAGCGCGATAGGTTTTTACGCGGCTGACCCAACTTTTTTTGGGATGTTGGGTTGGATCGGTGTCAATTTCAACGGTGTCGCCCCAGGTAAGTTTGGAGAACGGATAAGCCCGCGCGCCGTTGATGCGACCTCCTTTGCATTGCAAGCCGAGGTCGGTATGTACGGCAAAGGCAAAA